>NZ_QREH01000001.1:0-320064 GCF_003386075.1 Citricoccus muralis | reverse complement strand
CACTGCCGGGCCGGCTCGGATCACGCCCCGCGCGCAGCTGCTGCAGGTAAGCGAGCCGGTCGAAGAGCCACGCGACCACGATGACCTCCTCCAACAGCCCGTGCCGCAGGGCGGAGAGCAGCAGCACCGGGGTGCTCCACCAGTACTCGTTCAGGGCGCTGCCAACGATGGCCGTGGTGACGCCGGCGGCCCGTCCGGCCGCGTAGACCGCCAGAGTTCCGAGGCCGATCGCCAGGAACAACCCGACGCCGAGGACCACGTCCCGGCCTGGTCGGCGGAAATCCAGGCCGAAGGCGCGGAACGGGTTGCGCCCCCGGATCCACACCAGGTGCAGCACCAGCAGCACCGGGACCAGGGCGAAACCGATATCCAGCAGCTGGTACGTCAGGTCGAAGTACTGCCGATCGTCCAGCGCCGGGTTCAGCGTGGTGGTCTGCCCGGACAGGGGCGCCTGCGTCCACTTGTCGATGAGATTGACGATCGCGTAGACCGCCGACTTCCCGAGGGACAGCGCCAGCACGATGGCGATCTCCCAGCGGACCATCCGAGCGGAGGGCGCCGCCAGGGCATCAAGCCCCCCTGGCACTGCCGGCCGGGTCGGCGGGGTCGGCGGGGTCGGCGGGGTCGGGACGTTCGGAGACGGCGAAGCTGGGGTGGTCACCGCCCCAGTGTAGGAGTGACAGGGGCCCTCTCCGGCCCGGCCTGACCCTCCTCGTCCCACCGTGGTCAGAGCCGGCCGCCGCGCTACCGTGGATCCATGGCCTCCGCACCGACTCCCGACGACGTCGCCGCCGCCTGCGCCGCGGCCGCCCGGCCGTTGGCCTCTGCCCTCGCCGCTGTTAACGGACTCGCTCGCCGGCTGGCCGAAGCAGATTGGCCAGCCGGCCTGGTCGAGGAGGGCGGACAGTTCCACCGGGTGCTCGTGCTGCCCGGCGTGGGCGCCGTGCGGATGACCCGCACCCACGAGGCCGCGGCACACCTGAGCGACCGCATGGCCACCCTGCAGATGCTCAGTATGATGGCGGCGCTCCCCTTCGCCGTGCCCGTGCCGCTGACCGAGGTGGTCGGGGAGGCGGACGGGCTGCCGGCGGGGATGGCCGCCGTGGTGCAGGAGTACCTCCCGGGCGAGGCGCACCCGCCGCACACCGGCGAGGTGCCGGTGCTGCGCGAGCTGTGCCGGACGCTGGCAGGGATCGACACCGCTCCCCTGAGGCCGCACCTCGGCCCGCCGTTCGCCTACCGTGGCCCCTGGACCGCGGAGAAGGTGGCCGCGGTCCAGGCGGTGCCTTCGATGCTGGCGGCGTCGCACGGGCCTGGCCTCTGGACCGACGGATCACACGACGGCCCCGGTGGCGCGGTCTCAGTGGACCGCTGGGCCGAGACGGTGGCCACCCTGACCACCACGCACACCGCGTGGACGGAGGATCCGGTGGTGCCACCGTCGCTGGTCCACGGGGACCTGGCCGGGCACAACATGCGGTGGCAGCGTTCTGCCGCCGGAGGGGTCGGCGGTGACGGAGAAAGCGGTAGTGACGGAGATGATGCAGAGCGCTGGCACCTGACCGGGATCCTGGACTGGGACCTGGCCGCCGTGTGGGACCCCGCCCTGAATCCGGTCTACCTGGCGCTGTGGCACGGCGAGGAGAAGCTGGAGGCCATCGCCCGGGACGCCGACGAGGCGCTGAGGGGTCGGGTGTGGCTGGGCTGGATGGCCCTGGAGACGATCTACGATGCGTCCCTGCGTGAAGGACCGGCGAGCGAGATCCCACCGGCGAACTGGCCCCAGCTGTTGCGCAAGGTGCTCCCCCGCATCGAGCGAGCCACCGCGGCACTGGACCGGTGGCGAGTCGAGCACGCGCCGGCGTTCAGCGCGGTAGACAAGCGGTGAGCGGCCGGCGTCGGGAACGGGGTCCGTGGCCGCACCTGCGGGAGGCGACCCTGACGGCCGCACTGGAGGCGGACGGCAAGGTGCTGGATGCGGGGCAGCGGGCCACCGTGCAGCTGCTGACCGGGCGGAAGGTCACGCGCGGGGTGTACCTGCATGGTGGGGTGGGTCGCGGGAAGACATGGATGGGCGCGGAGTTCTTCAACGCGCTCGAGGTGCCGAAGCTGCGGCTGCACATGCATGCCCTCCTGGGGCAGGTGAACCAGGTGGTCGCGAGCGCGCAGGCGGGCCAGCCGATCGGGATCGACCACGCGGTGGCACGGATCGTCGGGGATGCCCGGCTGGTGTTCATCGACGAGTTCCACGTCCATGACGTCGGTGATGCGATGCTGCTGCGCCGTGTCCTGCCCGGCCTGCTCGCCCTGGACGCCGGGCTCCTGCTGACCTCGAACTACCCGGCCGACGGACTGCTGCCGGACCCGCTGTTCCACCACACGATGGTGCCCGTGATCGAGATGATCCAGTCCGCCCTGACCGAGTGGAGGATCCCGGACGGGGTGGACTACCGACCGTTGAACGCCGGCGACGGCCGCGGTGCGGGCTTCGCCTCCGGATCCTGGACGGTCACCGGATCGCCGGGGCCGACGGCGGCCGGCACCTCCGCGCGCGTGCCGGTGGGCCTACGCGGGACCCGGCAGCTGGAGGTCGCCTCCGCCGATCCGGAGGCGGGCGAGCTCGTGGCCACCTTCGGCCAGCTGTGCGGCACCCCGGTGTCCGTGCAGGACTTCCTCGGCCTGGCGCGGACGTACTCGCGGTGGCACCTACTGGCGGTGCCGCGCCCCGAGGAGATCGACGTTCAGGCGTTCCAGCGCCTCGCCTTCCTCGTAGATGTGCTGGTGGACACCGACCTGCGGCTGGACGTGCAGGCAGCGCTGCCCCTCCACGAGTGGGTTCGGGCCGCGCACCTGCCCCGGGATGCCGACCGGTTCCTCAGCCGACTGAGCCTGCTGGGCGGCGGACGGATCGGCATCACCCCGGACTAGGCCGGCTGGAGGACTACACGAGGTCCCGCGGGATGCGGCGGTGCCAGCTCTGCGAGTAGACGCGAGGATCACCGCGCTGGGCGTCCAGTTCGTAGGCGTCGAGTTCGGCATCGATGATGAACTCGGTGGGTGTGGAGGTCAGCACCGTACTGGTGGTGACCTCGGCACCCCAGTCCTCACGCTGCACGCGCCGGACGGTGCGAGTCTCGCCCCGCACCGAGTTCACGTCGTTCCAGCGGAAGCTGTACCACTCCTCGGTCCCGCGCCGGATGTGGCTCCCGGTGTCCTCGATGCGGAAGGCCCCCTGGTCATTGGCGATCTCCAGGGAGGAGACGTTCGTTGCCAGGTCACGGGTGACCCGCCAGTGATGCCGGCCCGGCTCGGTCTGGGTGATCTCCAACGGGGCGGCGGCCTCCGGATCCCCGAACTCGCGCAGCCGGGAGTCCTCCGGCCGGCGGGCACGCTGCGGGACGGTGAGGCTGCTGACCCCGGTGGTCAGGGAGACCGTGGCGGCCTCAGGGGACGGCCAGGCCAGGGGCCAGTAGGACGTCGAGATGGACAGCCGGAGGCGGTGCCCGGCCGGGAAGGTCTGGGCGATGCCATTCAACGGCACGGTGACCCGGTACTTCTTCCCCGGCTCCAGCGGGCTCGGGTCCTCACTGCCGTCCCTGTGGGTGAGGTTGAGCAATCCGTAGGTCACCCGAGTGGCCTCGCCATCCAGGTTCACGTCGGACAGCCGCACGGCCAACATGGCCACCGGCTGGTCCGCGGAGACCTCCAGGTGGCACTCCGGCAGGCCGAAGATCTCCAGGTCCTCGGTGAGCGGACGCGATTCGAAGAAGATGGCTCCGCCGTCCTCCTCCCGCTGGTCGAAGGGCAGGTCCGGCACGGCCGCGTAGGAAGCCCACTTGCCGGCGAACATGCCCACGCTCAGGGGTGACTTCATCGAGATCTCGGCGTCGGACTCGCCGTGCGGATCGGCGTCCGAATCGGCCTCTTCCAGGTGGTGGCCGCGCAGGGTGAACTCGCGGTCCTCGATCCCCGGGGCGGGCCACTGGTCCTCAGCGACCCAGCGGCCGGGCCGGTCCTCGTAGGAGGCGGCGGGCGAGACGCTGTCCTGCATCCACACCCGGAGCATGGGCTCGTCCATCACGCCGGTGTCCCGGTCCTTGAGCCAGTGGTCCCACCACCGCACGGCCTCCTGCAGGAAGCCGATGGCCGGGCCCGGCACGCCGAGATGCGGATACTTGTGGCCCCAGGGGCCGATGAGTCCCTTGCGTGGGACGTCCAGGTTCTCCATCAGGCGGAACACGGCGTTGGTGTAGCCGTCCGCCCAGCCGCCGACCGCCATCACCGGGCACTGCACCTGGCTGTAGTCCTCGCAGACCGAGGCAGTCTTCCAGTATTCATCGCGCCGCTGGTGCTCGAGCCAGGTCTCCAGCCACAGCCCACTGCCGGCCAACCGCTCGTGCCACATGTCCCGCCACCGTTCGCCCACGATCTGCGGATCGGGCGGAAGGCTGTTGAAGGCGAACATCACGGTGGCCTCGGAGAGATTGTCACCCAGCAGGCAACCGCCCATGTAGTGCATGTTGTCCACGTAGATGTCATCCGTGGCCGAGGCGCTGATGATGGCCTTGAGGGCCGGGGGCTGACGGGCCGCCAGTTGCAGGCTGTTGAATCCGCCCCAGGAGATGCCCATCATGCCGACCTTCCCGTCACACCACGGCTGCTCGGCCAGCCAGGCGATGACGTCCTCGGCGTCCTCGTGCTCCTGGGCGCGGTACTCGTCCACCATGACGCCGTCCGAGTCCCCGCTGCCGCGCAGGTCCACCCGGGCGCACACGTAGCCGTGTCCGGCCATGTACGGGTGGTTCAGTTCGTCCCGGGCGCGGCTGCTATCCCGTTTCCGGTACGGGATGTACTCCAGGATGGCGGGCACGGGCTTCTGCTCGGCGTCTACCGGCATCCAGATCCGGGCGGCCAGTCGGGCCCCGTCCCGCATGGGGATGAACACGTTCTCGATGACCCGCGTCTCATGCGGGAACTCGGTGATGGTCTTCATCGTCCTCCCTCTTCGTCCTCGTCGTCGTCAACGTCAGGCCCTGCACTGGCGTACTCGAACGGCAGCTCCTGGACGATCCGCGCATGGAATCGGCCGAGCTCTTCGTGGCTGGATGCGCCGAGGTAGAACTTTCCGACGATGAACCGGTAGCTGTCCTGGCCGGCCAGCTCGGAGAGCCGGTCGCCTTCGTGCGCCATCAGCGTGAGGACCGTGCCAGGATGACGTTCCGCCAGCGCCTTCTTGTCCTCGTCGTCGGGCACCCGGGTCACCACTGCGTCCTCGTCATGGAAGACCATGCACTGGGCGGCCACGGCGTACTCGCCCTGCCGGTGGGGCATCCGTGGTTCGCGGCCCAGGGCGATGTCGATCGCGACCTCATGGTTCGAGGCACCGTCCACCTTGGCGAACAGGTCGCTGTGGGACTGCGAGATGCGGGTGTTGACCTCGATGATCCACAGCTGGTCCGCCTCCTCGTCCCACATGAACTCCGAATTGAAGCACCCGTTGTCGAAGCCGACGTGCTTCATGTACCGCTCGGTGGCATCGATCATCCGCTGCTGCACGTCCTCCGGCACGCTGCTGGCCGGGTAGTCCAGCCGGTCGAAGCTGGTGCCGTCGGCATCCTTGTGCATGTCCAGCACCCCGTGGATGCGGACGGTACCCCGGAACACCGTGCCCTCGGGTGCGGCCTGGGTGCCCTGCACGAACTGTTCGGCCAGGCACGTGTTGCCGCCCCACTGCTGCAGCTCCGGCGGCAGTTCCACCATGGACAGGGCCGCATCGAAGGCATCACCGATCTCCTCTATGTGCTCGCGGATCTCGGCCAGGGCCTCGTGGAAACTAGCCTCGTCCTCGATCTTGAAGCCGAGGTTCGAGGAGTGGGCCTTGACCGGCTTGACCCAGAACGGGAAGTCCAGGTCGATCGTGTCCAGCGCGTGGTCATCGAACGGGTCGAAGGCGGCGAAGCCGGGCACGCACTCCGGGATGCTGGCCCGCTGTTCCAGGCGGCTCCAGTACTTGTGCTCGCATTTGAGCACGCTCTCCAGGGATGGCGCCGGCAGTCCACGCTCTGCGGCCAGGATCGGTGTCATCACGCTGACCGGGAAATCCCAGTGGGCGATGATCGCATCCACCGTCCCGTCGAAGGCGTCCAGCTGGCTCCGGGCGGCGGCCAGCAGCTCCTCGAAATCGATCTCCGCGGTCTCCACCAGCCGCTCGTAGTCCAGCACGTTGTGGAAGGCGTAGTTCTCAGCCCCCGAGACGGTCTCCAGCTCGTGCCGCTGGACCTCGGTCAAGCCCAGGACGTGGATGTTCTTCTGTTCCATCACGCGCAACCTCTCGTCGGGAAACGGCTCTGCTCGAGCCTGCGGCCACCGTAGGCACGGCCGTGGGTCGAACACAACGTGGGACCGGACGGGCGCGTCGAGCCTCAGGCCAACAGGTCCCGCCCCAACGGGCGCAACGCCTCCCCCGGGGACTGGGCCGCGAAGATGAGCGCGTAGTTCACCGCCCAGCCCCGCGCCCTGGCCCACAGGGCAGGGTCCGGAACCCGGCCGGCGTCGTAGGCGGTCACGAAGGTGTCCCGGCCGGCTGGTGAGAAATGCAACAGGGCCGAGCCCAGGTCCGAGGCCGGATCCCCGGCACACAGGTCACCGAAATCCACGAGCACCGGAGAGCTGTGCATGGGCCCCAGCCCGGGCCCGACGCCGGCCAGCACCGTGTTGTTCGGGTGCGGATCCCCGTGGAGCCAGACCCGGGGACCGGAGTACGGCGCCGCGTCCACCGCCCGCCTCCAGACCTCGGCGAGCTGGTCTCGGCGTTCCCGGCTGAGATCGCCGGCTAGGGAATCCCACCGACGGGTGAATCGGTCCTCGATGTCGGCCAGGCCTACCCCGCGGAAGGCGCTGGCCGGGGCGTCGGCGGGTGCTGGCTGGTGCAGTCCACGCAGGGTGGCGGCCAGGCTGGGGGCGTAGGCATCCCGGACCTCGAGGGGCACTTGGACCGCCGGTGTCCCCTGCACCCAGGGCACTACCGCCCAGCGGAACGGGTAGCCGGCGCGGGGCACTCCGGTGCGGGCTGGCGTCGGGATGGCCGGAGTAGCGTAGTGGGCTGGGCGTGCGGTGCCGGACGGCCGGTCGGCCAGCTGGGACGCCAGCCGCGGCAGCCAGGCGACCTCCCGGTCGAGCAGCGTCTCGGCCTGGGCATGCCGGGGCAGGCGGAGGGCGAGGCGGTCCCCGACCCGGACCATGGTGTTGTCCCAACCGCGGACGGGCTCCCCCAGCGGCATGTGGGCGAGGTCGGGGTGCTGCTCGCTCAGCAGGGCACGGACCAGCGCCGGGTCGATGATCGGCTCGCCGTCACGCAACTCCCACGGCATGCTGCCCCTCTCTGGGAACCTGGTCTCTGGGCAACGAGCAGTCAAGAACGCCCCATCATTTCCCGGATTCGGGACAATTATGGGGCGTTCTTGACCTGCAGATGCAGAGGTTGACGGGTGGGCTACTCGCTGACGCCCAACTGCTCCATCACGATCTCGCGGACACGGGCTGCGTCGGCCTGGCCGCGGGTGGCCTTCATGACCGGGCCGATCAGGGCGCCGATCGCCTGCAGCTTGCCGGCCTTGATCTTGTCCACCACGCCCGGGTTCTCGGCGATGGCGGCCTCCACGGCGGCGTTCAGCGCACCGTCATCCGAGACCACGGCCAGTGAGCGGGCCTCGACGATGGCGCGCGGGGCGCCCTCGCCGTCGGCGACGAAACCGAGGACCTGCTTGGCGAGCTTGTCATTGATGGTCTTCTCGGCGATCAGCGCCTCGACTTCGACTACGTCCGCCGGGGTGACCCCGAGCTCCGCGATGTCCTTATCGGCGAGGTTGGCCAAACGGGCGATCTCCCCCATCCACCATTTGCGGGCCGCGGAGGCACTGGCGCCAGCCCCGATGGTCGCAGCGATCTCATCCAGCACGCCGGCGTTGACGACGTCCCGGAACTCCTCGTCCGAGTAGCCCCAGTCCGCCTTCAGGCGCTTACGGCGCTCGGCCGGCGGCTCCGGCAGCTCGGCGCGCAGGCGCTCGATCCACTCCGTGTTCGTGTGGATCGGCACGAGGTCCGGCTCCGGGAAGTAGCGGTAGTCATCCGCATCCGACTTGGGACGGCCGGAGGTGGTGGTGCGGGTGCCCTCCTGCCAGTGGCGGGTCTCCTGCGTGATGGATCCGCCGGCGGACAGCACGGCGGCCTGGCGCTGGATCTCGAACGTCACCGCATGGGCCACGGCCCGGGTGGAGTTGACGTTCTTCGTCTCGGTGCGGGTGCCGAACACGGTGGAACCCTTCGGCATCAGGGACACGTTGGCGTCGCAGCGGACGTTGCCGCGCTCCATCCGGGCGTCGGAGATGCCGAGGTTCTTGACGATGTCCCGGATCTGGGTGACATAGGCCTTGGCCAGCTCGGCGGCACGCTCACCGGCACCGGTGATCGGCTTGGTGACGATCTCCACCAGCGGCACGCCAGCGCGGTTGTAGTCCACCAGCGAGGAGGCGGCGTCCTGGATGCGGCCGGAGGGCCCACCCTGGTGGGTCAGCTTGCCGGCATCCTCCTCCATGTGGGCGCGCTCGATCTCCACTCGGAAGACCGTGCCGTCCTCGAGCTCGACGTCCAGCCAGCCGTCGTGGGCGATCGGGTCATCGTACTGGGAGGTCTGGAAGTTCTTCGGGGTGTCCGGGTAGAAGTAGTTCTTCCGGGCGAAGCCGCAGACTTCCGCGATCTGGCAGTTCAGCGCCAGGCCGAGCTTGATGGAGTACTCCACCGCGGTCCCGTTGACCACGGGCAGCACACCCGGCAGGCCGAGGTCCACCGGGGTCACGTTGGTGTTGGGCTCGTCCCCGAAGCCGTTGGGCGCAGAGGAGAACATCTTGGTCCTGGTGTTGAGCTCCACGTGGACCTCGAAGCCGAGCACGGGCTCGTACTGGGCCATGGCCTCCTCGAACGTGAGCACCTCGTCAGTGACGGCGGCCATCAGTTCTCTCCTCCTGCAGTTGCGGTAGCGGGGGCGTTCCCGACGCCGGCCGGTGCGGCCTCACTCACGGCGGCCAAATCCGGGGCCTGGGCCCAGAACGGGGTGCCCCAGGCCTCCTCGAGGCGGGACTCGAGTGCGGCGGCGGCGCGGTACATGGTGGCGTCACCGCGGGCGGGGGCCAGGAACTGGATGCCCACGGGCAGGCCCTCGGACAGCCCTGCCGGCACCGAGATACCGGGGATGCCGGCCAGATTGGCGGGGATGGTGGCGATGTCGTTGTTGTACATCGCCACCGGGTCATCCAGCTTCTCCCCGAGCGGGAAGGCGGTGACCGGCGAGGTCGGCGAGATCAGCACGTCCACCTGCTCGAACGCGGCGGCGAAGTCGCGCTGGATCAGGGTGCGGACCTTCTGCGCCGAGCCGTAATAGGCGTCGTAGTAGCCCGCAGAGAGGGCGTAGGTACCCAGGATGATGCGGCGCTTGACCTCGTCACCGAAACCGGCCGCACGGGTGGCACCCATGACCTGCTCGATGGTGCCGCCTCCCTCCGGGACCACGCGGTTGCCGAACCGGACGCCATCGAACTTGGCGAGGTTGGAGGAGACCTCCGAGGGCATGATCAGGTAGTAAGCCCCCAGGGCGTAGCCGAGGTGCGGGCAGGAGACCTCGGAGACCTCTGCCCCGGCGTCCTTGAGCACCTGCACCGACTCCTGGAAGCGGGCCAGCACGCCTTCCTGGAACCCTTCGCCCTCGAGCTCGGCGATGATGCCGATGCGCAGGCCGGCGAGTTCGCCGTTGCGGGCGGCCTCGAGCAGTCCGTCCATGGGCTCGGGCAGGGAGGTGGAGTCCTTGGGGTCGTGACCACTGATGAGCTCCTGCAGGGCGGCGGCGTCGGAGACGGTACGGGTCACCGGGCCCACCTGGTCCAGGGAGGAGGCCATGGCGATGACGCCGTAGCGGGACACCGCGCCGTAGGTGGGCTTCGCGCCCACGGTGCCGGTGACGGCGCCGGGCTGGCGGATCGAGCCGCCGGTGTCCGTGCCCAGGGCCAGGGGGGCCATGTAGGCGGCCACCGCAGCGGCGGAGCCACCCCCGGAGCCGCCGGGGGTCCGGTCCAGATCCCAGGGGTTGCGGGTGTCACCGAACGCGGAGTGCTCGGTGGAGGAACCCATGGCGAACTCGTCCAGGTTGGTCTTGCCGAGGATCGGCAACTTGGCCGCGCGGATCTTCTCCACCACGGTGGCGTCATAGGGGCTCATCCAGCCCTCTAGCATCTTCGAGGCCGCGGTGGTCGGCTGGCCGATGGTGACGATGAGGTCCTTCACCGCGATGGGGACGCCGGCCAGCGGATGCAGGTCCTGCGCCGCGGTGCCGCCGGCAGCGCGGATGGCGTCCACCTCGGCGGCCACGGCGAGCGCCTCCTCGGTGTTGACGTGCAGGAAGGCGTGCACGCCGGTGCCCTGGCCATCAGCCGGGCCGTCCACCGCGGCGATGCGGTCCAGGTGGGCCTGGGTGAGCTGCACCGAGGTGATCTCGCCGGCGCGCAGCCGCTCGGCCATCTGCAGGGCGGTCAGCTTGATGAGTTCGTTCGCGGACAGTTCAGTCAGGTCAGTCACGCCGGTCACTCCCCGTCCAGAATCGCGGGGACCTTGAACTGGCCGTCCTCGGCGTCCGGTGCCATGGCGAGGGCCTGTTCCTGGGTCAGCATGCCCGAGGGCATGTCCTCGCGGAACACGTTGCGCAGCGGGATCGGGTGGGACGTGCGCGGCACGTCCTGGCCGGCGACTTCGCTGACCGAGGCGATGGCATCCATGATGAAGGCGAGCTCGCCGGACATCTTGTCCAGTTCGTTCTCGTCCATCCGGATGTGGGCCAGTCGCGCCAGGTGGGCGACGTCCTCACGGGTGATGGCGGACATGAATCTCCTGTGGTTTCCACATGTGTTGGTCTGACGTGTCTGATGTACCTGAGACCGGTTCGGTCACCCAGTCTAGTGCGGAGTACCGCCGCGCTGGGTTCAGCGGTGGGTTCAGACCGGGCGCCGGTAGACCCAGTACAGGGGGTCCTCGCCCGACGTCGGCGCCTGGCCGATGTCCGAGAGGCGCCAGTCCCGCTCGGGAACTCGAACGAATCCCTCCGATTCGTAGAGCCGGTGCGCCCCGGTCATGGTCTCCATGGTGGTCAGCACGACGGCGGCGATCCCCTCCAGCTGTTCGGCCCGGTCGATCGCGGCGCGGACCAGGGCCCGGGCCACCCCGCGGCGCTGCACGCGCGGGTCCACGGCGAGCATCCGGAACTCCAGTTCGCCCTCGCGTGCGGTCTCGGACATCGGCATCTCCGGCAGTGTCAGGACCACCGACCCGGCGATGACGGTGCCCGCCGCGCCGGGGGTGGTCAGGCCGGCGTCGGGCGCTGTCCGTTCTGTCGGGGTGCCGGCCAGCGCAGCCGCCTCCACCTCTCCGACGAGGACGCGAGCCTGGCGGGCCCGGGTGGCCACGTCCTGGAGGTTCGCGATGTATTCGTCCTCGGGGTCGATATGACCGCCATCGATGTAGGAGGTCACCGTGAGGTGCGCGATCGCCTCATGGTCCTCCGCCCGGGCGTCACGCACCGTGACGCCCGGCACGCGTGAGGCCAGCTGCGGCCACCCGGCGGCGCGGATGGCCGGGTGCAGGTCTTCGGTGGGGTCGGCGTTCTCAGGGCGTTCGTGCGGCACGGCTGAATCCTACGCCGAGCAGACGGTCAGTGGCGTAGGCGAGGGCTACCCCGCCGGCATAGGCCACCAGGTCCGCGAACCCGAACGTGGTGCCCAGGACCAGCCGGAGGGGCGGCCACAGCGCTCCGAGGTCCGCCGAGAGACCGGTGAGCTGGAGCAGCTCAACCGCCAGGCACCCGGCCAGTGCCAGTCCGGCCACGAGGACCCGGGGCCGGGCCGGCAGCACCAAGGCGATCAGCAGGTAGATCAGCACGGCATACAGGGCGTCTCCCGCCGGCCCCGTCCAGGCTGCCGTGCTGAGGGTGCGGATACCCAGCCCGAGGACGATGGTGAGAGGGACGGCGGCGCCGAGGAGCAGGCGCCTGGTGCGGGTGGGGACGGCCCGGGTCGGCTCTGAGATGGCGGTCCCCTTCCGGGAGGTGGTTCGGGCTCCCGTTGAGTGTAGGCAGCTTGAGGGCAGACAGCGCGCCGGTCATCGCGGTTGCGCAGAGTCGTGATAGGTCTGAACCGATGCGCAGATCATTCATTCTTCCGATCCTTCTGGCCCCGCTGCTCCTCACGGGGTGCAGCCCTGTTGCGGAGGCCGAGCCCGCAGCCTCCAGTGCTCCGTCCACGGACCGGGCCCTGACCGATCTGGAGGAACGCTTCTCCGGCCGGGTGGGTGTCTACGCCGTGGACACCGGGACGGGTGAGGAGGTCCAGTACCGCGCGGACGAGCGTTTCGGTTATGCCTCGACGCACAAGGTGTTCTCGGCCGCCGCCGTCCTCGCTCAGAGCGAGCCGGCGGACCTGGACCAGCGGATCCACTACTCCGCCGAGGACCTGGTGGCGAACTCGCCGATCGCCGAACAGCACGTGGAGACGGGAATGACCCTGGGCCAGATCATCGGGGCCGCGATCAGTCACAGCGACAACACCGCCGGCAACCTGCTCTTCGATGCGCTCGGCGGTCCAGAGGGCCTGCAGGACGCTGTGGTCCGCACCGGGGACGAGACCACCTCCGTGGACCGGGAGGAGCCGGAGCTGAACGAGTGGGCCCCCGGGGAGACCCGGGATACCACGACGCCGCGCCAGGCCGCGGAGAACCTGCGCGGGTACACCCTGGGTGACACCCTCGAACCGTGGGCGCGGGACGAGCTGCTGGCGGCCATGCGAGCCTCGGAGAACAGCGAGGGACTGATCCGGGCCGCTGTGCCGCAGGACGCTTCCTGGACGGTGGGAAACAAGAGCGGGGCCGGGCTGGGCCACGGCACCCGCAATGACCTCGCCGTCATCGAGCGGGCGGAGGGGGCGCCCCTGGTGGTGGCCGTCTACACCAACCTCGATGACCCGGAAGGGCAGTTCCAGGACGACTTCGTGGCCGAGGCCGCCACCGTGGCCGTTGAGGAGCTGACCTGAGATGCCGAACAGGAACCCGACGATGTTCACCGGCCTGAGTGCTTTTCCCCTCACTCCCCTCCGCCACGACGAACTGGATGAGCCCGCCTTCATCGGGCTGGTCGAGCGCCTGGTGGCCGCCGGAGTCGACTCCATCACCGCCCTCGGCTCCACGGGATCGTACGCGTACCTGGACCGGGACGAACGCGCCCGGGTGGCCCGCTCCGCCGTCGCGCATGCCGGGGACGTGCCCGTCTTCGTGGGCATCGGCGCCACGCGGACCTCGCAGGTCCTGGCCCATGCCGAGGCGGCGCAGGAGGCCGGCGCCGCGGCACTGCTGCTGGCGCCGGTGAGCTACCAGCCGCTGACCGAGGATGACGTCTTCGAGTTGTTCCGGACGGTGACGAGTCATTCGTCCGTGCCGGTGATCGCCTACGACAATCCGGGCACCACGCGCTTCACCTTCACCACGGAGTTATACGCGCGAATCGCCGCGCTGGAGGGGATCGCATCCATCAAGATCCCGGGCGTACCCTCAGATCCGGAGGCCGCCCGGGCCCACGTCCAGCAGATCCGCGCCGCCCTTCCGCCTGGGGTGACCATCGGTGTCTCCGGGGATGCCCACGCGGCAGAGGGCCTGCTCGCCGGCTGCGACGCCTGGTACTCGGTCATCGCCGGGACCCTGCCCGAGGCGGCTTTGAGGATCGTCCGGACCGTCCGCCAGGGCTCACCGGATCAGGCACGGGCGGAGTCCCAGCGTCTTGCTCCGCTCTGGGAGCTCTTCGCCCGGCACGGCGGGAGCATCCGGGTGATGGCCGCTGTGGCAGAGGAGCTGGGACTGGCGCAGGAGTCCAGCCTGCCGCTGCCCCTGCTGGGCCTGACGGAGGACCAGCGAGCCGAGGTGGCCCGGGTGATCAGGGGGCTCGACGTGGAGCAGTAGAAGCCGCAGTTGTCAGGCGTTGGCGGGCGCCTGCGTCTCTCGGCCCTGAACAGCCGACGAACCGAGATCACTCTTCGGCAGGACTGCGCCTCCTGCCACGGCGGTAGCCCAGTCTTGCGTGGTGGCCACGGCCGCGAAGTTCGAGTGCAGCAGGACCATCAGGGTCTCGTGCACTTGCTGCGCACTGACACTGCCAGCCTCATTGGCCAGATGGACGGCACCCGTGGCATCCGAGAGGACCTCGACGGCCAGCCCCAACGGCTCGCTGTCAGCCGCCGTGCCCACCACGCAGTTGTTCGTCATGTAACCCACGAGGGTGATGGTGTCGACCTCCTGCTCGCGGATCCACTCGGTCAGGCCGGTGCCGGCGAACACACTGGCGTGGGACTTGGTCACCCACGTCGCGTCCGGACCGACCGCGTCCTCCACAGCGGGGTGCACCTTCCACCCCTCGGACCCGGCAGCGAACACCGGCGCACCCGCGGGGTACTCGTGCTGCACCACGGCCACGGGCATCCCGGTCTGGTCGGCCGTTTCCAGGGTGGAAAGGATGTTCGCGAGGGAGTCCTCACGGGACGGGTACTGGATGGCCAAGGGCCCCTCCGCATCGAAGTAGTCGTTCTGCACGTCGATGAGGATCAGGGCGCGGCGGGGTGTGGTCATGGTCTTGCCTCCAAGGTGTGTTGCGGCCTGTGGCGGCCGGCTGGTCGGTTGCGTCTCAGTCTCCGTCACCTCCACCGAGTATCGTGAGTGGCACATCAGCACCCTTTCGATGGGATTCGGCCAATACCATGAACATCGTTGTCTACGCCTTTTCCGGGATTACCCTCTTCCACCTCGCGGCCCCCCTACTGGTCTTCGGCGAGGTCCGGCGTCAAGGCCTGGCCACGGACTGGCGAACCACTGTCTTCAGCGACGACGGCGCACCGATCCGTAGCGCCGAAGGCGTGCTCTTGGACGACCTGGCCGGAGCCGAGGCCGTCGCGACGGCCGACCTCTTGGTACTGCCCTCCTGGCCGGCCGACCTCCCACCAGTAGGTGATTCCCTCGCCACCCTGGTGCGAGAGGCACACGATCGCGGCGCCGCCGTCGCCGGCCTCTGCCTGGGCGCCTTCCCCGTAGCCGCCAGCGGAGTACTGGGCGAACGCGAGATCGTGACCCACTGGTCCAGCAGCGACGACCTCGCCGTCGCCTACCCGGCCCTGCCCGTCCAGAACGCCGCGTTGTATATCGACCACGGGGATGTCCTGACCTCCGCTGGGACGGCATCTGCCTTGGATGCCTGCCTGCACATTGTGCGCACGCGGCTGGGCTCAGCCGCTGCGGCCAACGTCGCCCGGCACCTCGTCATCGCCCCTCACCGGGAAGGCGACCAGGCCCAGTACATCGATCGGCCGCTGCCCGAGCACGAGGGCGCCGGCCCGGTGGCAGAAGCCATGGACTGGGCCCTGGCACATCTGGACGAGCAGCTTGACGTGGCGGGAATGGCTGAACGCGCCCACATGAGCACGCGCAATTTCGCCCGCCGGTTCCGGGAGACCACCGGGACCAGTCCCGCCAAATGGATTCTGAACCGCCGGCTGGATGATGCTCGGCGTCTCCTGGAGACCACGGGGTGGAGCATCGATCGAATCGCCACCTCGTGCGGGTTCGGCAGCACGGTCACCTTCCGCCAGAATTTCACTGCGGCCTTCGCCACCACCCCGACCTCCTACCGGCGCAGATTCACGGGCTGAGGCTCCGGAGGGCGACACGCTCACCAGCGACGGCTCTACCCCCAGCGCGCACAACGCCAGGAACGATGTGACTCCCTGACGGAGCTCCGCGGCCGGCCATCGACTGATGGGACCCCTTGCTCCGGCCCTGTCAGCAATTTCTCAAATACCCCCTGGGGTATCTGATACATTGGGGGCACCCCACTCCACCGGACCCGACTTCCATTTCGACCTGCAGGAGGATCCATGCTTCTCGAACGCATCTATGACGAGGACCTGGCCCAGGCCAGCTACCTCATCGGCTGTCAGGCCACTGGCGAGGCCCTCGTCGTCGACCCCCGCCGCGACGTCCAGCAGTACCTGGACCTGGCTGCCCACCACGGGATGCGGATCACCGTGGTTGCCGAGACCCACATCCACGCCGATTTCCTCTCCGGCACCCGCGAGCTGGCCGCCGCCACCGGGGCCACCTCCTATGTCTCGGGCGAGGGCGGCGACGACTGGACCTACGGCTTCGAGGCCGAGCGACTGCACGAGGGTGACACCATCACCCTGGGAAACATCACCCTCACAGCCCGCCACACCCCCGGCCACACCCCTGAGCACCTGTCCTACCTGATCACCGACGGGGCCTTCACCGACGAACCCGGCTACTTCCTCACCGGGGACTTCGTGTTCTCCGGTGACGTGGGCCGCCCAGACCTGCTGGACGAGGCCGCAGGGTTCCAGGACACCCGATTCGCCGGGGCGAAGCAGCTGTTCGCCTCCCTCAGGAACGTCTTCCTGACCCTGCCTGACCACGTGCAGATCCACCCCGGGCACGGAGCCGGTTCGGCCTGCGGCAAGGCCCTCGGCGCGCTGCCCTCCACCACCGTCGGCTATGAGCGCCGGTTCGCCTGGTGGGCCACATATCTGGCCAACGATGACGAGCAGGGCTTCGTCGACGAGCTGCTCTCCGGACAGCCCGACGCTCACGCCTATTTCGCCCGCATGAAACGCCAGAACAGGCAGGGTCCAGCCCTGCTCGGAGAACGCCCGGCCCCTCGTGCCGTCAGCACGGACGCGCTGGCCCGGGGTCTGTCCGAGGGCACCTTGGCTCTGGTGGACACCCGTCCGGTGGACCAGGTCCACGCCGGAACCGTTCCCGGGGCCCTGGCTATCCCGTCACTGGGCAAGGCCGCCACCCACATCGGCTGGGCCTTCGATCCGGACACCGATGACGCCGACCTCGTCGTGCTGGCCCAGGACGCGCAGACCGCTGCGGCGTACGCCGACCACTTCGTCCGCGTTGGCGTGGATGCCCTCATCGGCTACACCCCGACCCTGCAAGGCCTGCCCACCTTGGTTCCGCCGACGATCGCCCCGAGCGAGCTGGGCGCATTCCTGGCCCAGAACGACGCCGCCGTGCTGCTGGACGTGCGCAACCGCACCGAGCACGCCGACGGCCACGTCCCCGGATCCGCCCAGCTCAACGCCGGCAAAGTGCTCTTCCACCAAGATCAGCTGCCCGCGAAGGACGCCGGGCCGCTGGTGACCTACTGCCAGTCCGGGCTCCGCAATGCAGTGGCCGCCGCCACCCTGCGCCGGACCGGTTATGACGTCATCGAGCTCGAGGGCAGCTACGCCGGCTGGTCCGCGTGGGCAGCCCAGCAGGACACCCCCCAGAACGAGATCACAGGAGCCGCCCGATGACCGCCACCGCCACCGCCACGACAGAAGCCAAGCACCGCTCAGTCACCCCGGACGAGCTGCGCCGCCGGCTCGCCGCAGAAGAGGCACCGATGATCCTGGACGTGCGTACCCCTGGCGAGTTCGACTCCGTGCACATCCGCGGCTCCCACAATGTGCCGCTGGACCTACTCACCACGCACACCGGCCACCTGGCCGATCGATTGGCCGGACACATCGTGCTGGTCTGCCAGTCCGGTGCCCGCGCCGCCCAAGCCCACCAGAAGCTGGACGCGACCGGCTTCGCCACCGCCGAGGTGCTCGACGGCGGCATCACCGCCTACCAGGCCGCCGGCGGGGACGTGGTGCGCCAGGGCAACCGGTGGGCGATGGACCGCCAGGTCCGCATGGCGGCGGGCTCCCTGGTCCTGGCCGGCACGCTGGCAGGACAGCTGGTGCACCGCCGCCTGGGCCTGCTGGCCGGAGCCATCGGCGCCGGCCTGGCCTACTCGGCCCTAAGCGACTCGTGCGCCATGGCCGCGGCGCTTTCGCGCATGCCGTGGAATCGCGTTGAGGCCGACCCGTCCCTGACCTCATTCTTCGACCAGGTCCCCACCGCCCTGCAGGACCGCTGAGACCAACCGTCCCGATGCGACCGATTACCCTGAGGAGCCCGACATGGACCTGCAGCTGATCTTCACGGTTGCCTTGACCATCGCCGTTGGGCTGTCTCTCGGGCTGCTCGGAGGAGGCGGGTCCATTCTGATGGTCCCGATCCTCACCTACGCGGCAGGAATGGAACCCCGGGAGGCCATCACCTCCTCGCTGGTGATCGTCGGGGTGACCTCGGCGGTCGGTGCCCTCAACCACGCCCGGCATCAGCGGGTCCGTTGGAGTACCGGCCTGGTCGTGGGGGCCGCCGGAATGGCCGGGGCCTTTGCCGGTGGGCTCCTCGGAAGGTTCCTCCCCGGCCAGGTCCTCATGGTGGCCTTCGCGCTGACCATGCTCGCGGCGGCCGGGGCCATGCTGCGCCGCCGCCGGACGGCGACATCGCCCCACACCGGCGATCTGCCCCTCGTCAAGGCCGTCCTCGCGGGCCTGGCGGTCGGCCTGGTGACCGGCCTGCTCGGTGCCGGGGGCGGGTTCCTGCTGGTCCCGGCGCTGGCGCTGCTCGGCGGACTGCCGATGTCCGTGGCAGTGGGCACCTCCCTGCTCGTGATCGCCTTGAACTCCGCCGCCGGCCTCGCCGGACACCTGACCACCACGGCACTGGACTGGCCGCTGGTGCTGGTCCTGACCGCCGTCGCCGTGGCCGGGTCCTTCGCGGGGGCCACACTGCAGCACCGGCTCTCGGAAGCGCGATTGCGCCGCTGGTTCGGGTACCTCGTCCTCGCCATGGGCGTTCTCGTCCTGGTCCAGGAGCTGCCCGCCGTGGCCGCTACCGTGGTGGGGTTCGCAGCGGCACTGGCGCTGGCCGCCGTCGTGTTGTGCCGGATACCGTCCATCCCCTGCCCCGGGGCGCTGCGCCGGACGGCCCCCTGACCGCCACCACCGGCACGCTCCCACCACAGCACCCACGAAAGTGAGCACCTCATGAACACCGCCGACCCCCAGACCCAACGCAAGATCCTCAACCGCCTCAAGCGAGCCCGCGGCCAACTGGACGCGGTGATCAACGCCGTCGAGTCCGGCGGCTCCTGCCGGGACGTGGTCACCCAGCTGTCCGCGGTCTCCACCGCCCTGGACCGCGCCGGGTTCGCCATTATCTCCAGTGCCATGAAGTACTGCATCGACGACCCCGAGGCCGCCGAGCAGGACGAGGACGGCCTGAGCGTGGAGGAACTGGAGAAGCTCTTCCTCTCCCTGTCCTGAACTGGCCTGAGCTGGCGTGAGCTGGCCTGAGCTGGCCTCTCAGCCGACTCCCGCATGACCGCCTGAGGCACACATCCAACCTGACACACGACACCAAGGAGAAACCATGGCCACCCTCGACATCACCGAACAGGACTTTAAGCCCACCATCGACGGCAACGACATCGTGCTGGTGGACTTCTGGGCCTCTTGGTGCGGGCCCTGCCGCAACTTCGCCCCCACCTATGAGGCCGCCTCGGAGCAGCACGGGGACGTGGTGTTCGCCAAGGTGGACACCGAGGCCGAACAGTCGCTGGCGGCTGCGGCCAGTATCAGTTCCATCCCCACCCTGATGGCCTTCCGCGAAGGCGTTCTCGTCTACTCCCAGCCCGGTGCGCTGCCGGCGGCCGGGCTCGAGCAGGTCATCATCGCGGTGAAGGATCTGGACATGACCGAGGCCCACGCCGAGGTCGCCCGACAGGGCGCCCAGCAGTCTTGACTCCCCCGCTGAATACCTCAGCCGATGGTGTCCCCGATGCCCATGGTGAGAATGACCGTATGAGCAACCAGGAGATGTGGGAATCACGCTATCGGAACCGGGACCAACACACGCCTGAGGGCGTGGCGCCCCATCCAGTGGTCGTGGGACAGGCCGAGGCGGTCATCGCCCGGGCGGTGTCCTCAGGCGGCTCGGCAGGGAATCTGCGAGCCGCTGACCTCGGCTCCGGCGCCGGACGGCATGCGTTGGCCCTGGCCGGACTTGGAATGCACGTCACCGCCGTGGATTTCGCTTCCTCAGCTCACGATCTGGTCCAGCAGATGGCCAGGGAGCGTGGTGTCGCCGACAAGGTCACACCGGTTGCGGCCGATGTCTCTTCCTGGAAGCCTGGTGAGGCCACAGGATTCGACGTCATCGTGGCCGCCTATCTCCATGTCGGCCTGGCCCTGTTGACCGACAGCGCGCATTGGCTGGCACCGGGAGGTCGGCTGGTGTGGATCGGACATGCCCCGGACAGTCCGCACGGTCCACCTGCGGAGGTCGTCCGGGACAGTCTTGCTGACCATCGCCGCCAGCTGGAGCAATTGCATGCTTCGCAGTGGCGAGTACTGCGCCTGGACGAGCACGAGCTCAATCCTGAATTCCTTGACGTCATCGCCGTCGTCGAACGGTCAGCGTCCTGAACCACTCCCCCCGACAGTCAAGCAGCATCGCGCGTGTGGTGACAGCGCGAGCCAGGCCGCACAGACTGTCCGCCAGGTGCGGGATCACCTCCTGGCGGTTCGAACCCAGAGCCACCCGAGGACGTCAGCGCCCGGTGCCGAGTCGGCCGGACATCCGGGCGCGCATCGCTCGACTGGCGACGTTCAGCCCCGTGATCTCCACATCCTTGCCGTAATGGCGGTACTTCTCCTCGACGGAGTCCAGGGCGGCGATGGTCGAGGCATCCCACAGGTGTGAGCCGGAGAAGTCGATGATGACGTCCTGGGGATCCTCCGCGTAACTGAACTGGGTGTACAGGTCATTGGAGGACGCCCAGAACAGCTCTCCGTTGACCGTGTACCGAGCCACGGACTCGTCTCCCTCACCGGCGAGGGTGCGGGTGACGGTGGCGAAATGAGCGACCCGGCGGGCGAAGAGGACCATGGCGGTCAGCACTCCGAGGCCGACGCCGACGGCTAGGTTGTGGGTGCTCACTGTGGCAATCACGGTGACGAGCATGACGGCGGTCTCAGACTTCGGCATCATCTTGAGGGTCGAGGGGCGGATGGAGTGCCAGTCGAAGGTGGCGATGGACACGAAGATCATCACGGCGACGAGGGCGGCCATCGGGACCAGCGCGACCACCTCGCCCAGGGATACTGCCAGCACCAACACGAGGACCCCAGCCAGGAAGGTCGAGATCCGGGTGCGCGCCCCGGAGGCCTTGACGTTGATCATGGTCTGACCGACCATTGCGCAGCCGCCCATCCCGCCGAAGAAGCCGCTGATGATGTTCGCGGCCCCCTGTCCCCAAGACTCACGGACCTTGGACGAGCGGGTGTCGGTGATGTCATCGACCAGCTTGGCGGTCATCAAGGACTCCAGCAGCCCCACGAGAGCCATGCCCATAGCGTAGGGGGCGATGATCTGGAAGGTCTCCACGGTCAGCGGCACCTCGGGGATGAACAGGGTGGGCAGGGCCTCCGGCAGCTCCCCCTTGTCCCCGACGGTGGGAACGTTCAACGCGAGGACCACTGCGATGGCCGTGACCACGATGATGGACACCAGAGGTGCCGGCACCACGGTGGTGATCCGCGGCAGGAGGTAGATGATGGCGAGTCCGAGGGCGGTCAGGGGGTAGACCAGCCAGGGCACCCCGATGAGGTCCGGCAGTTGGGACGTGAAGATCAGGATGGCCAAGGCGTTGACGAAGCCGATCATGACCGAGCGGGGAATGAAGCGCATCAGCTTGCCCACGCCCAGTACGCCCAGGATCACCTGGAAGACACCAGCGAGGATGACGGCGGCAATCATGTAGTCCAGCCCGTGGGAGGCCACCAGTGGCGCTATCACCAGGGCGGTAGCGGCCGTGGCCGCCGAGATCATCGCCGGGCGCCCACCCAGGAAGGCGATGGACACCGCCATGGTGGCCGCCGCGAACAACCCCACCTCGGGATCCACTCCGGCGATCAGGGAGAACGCAATGGCCTCGGGGATCAGGGCCAGGGCCACGATCAGCCCCGCCAGCACCTCGGTCTTGAGCCTGCGGGGCGACTTCAGGGTCCGCAGCACCGATTGGCGCTGCTCGGGGGTGATGTCCGCTGGCGGGGCGGAGTGAATCGTGGTGGACACGCGGGTCTCCCATCAAATCGGGAACGAGAAGGACACCGGCCCGGGAATCTGCCACCTCCACGCGCAGGATGGAGGCGCTCAAGGAATCAGCGGGAAGGGATACCCGGAACACTACCCTAACGTCAGGGTAGGGTGAGGCGCAGAGCCCTGGACGGTTCGCACCAGGAAAGGCAAGGGGCACCACATACCGACTCCGGCGCCCTGCCGTCAGCCCGGCAAGCGCTCCTGCAATTCGCGAATCAGCTCGTCGGCCTGGCGCAGCTTGCGAGCCAGCTTCTCCCGGCCGAGCTGGGCACGCTCCAAGTACTCCTCGGCCCCCGCCGACGATGCCTCCTCCTCCAAGAGAGTGAGGATCTCAGCCGTCTCCTCCAGACTGAAGCCCAGTGGGGTGATGCGCCGGACGTGATTCAGCCGCTCGACATCGCGGGCGGTATAGAGACGAAACCCGCCCTGGCTCCGGCCAGACGGCGGGACGAGCCCCACTTGGTCATAGTGCCGGATCGTGCGCAGCGACAGTTGGGTGCGCTCAGCGACCTCGCCGATCTGCATCGTGTCCGTATCCTGCTCGTGCTCCACCACTCCGCCTTCCCACAATATCGACCACCGCACCAGACTGGGCAAGATCATTGACAGGATTGCCCACCGAGTCGACCCGGTAACTCTACCGGCGCATCCCAGCAGTGACGCATGGAGAAACCGCGCCCAATCCGTCCTGAGGACGCCGGGTCGGTCAGCCGATCTCGAGCAGGCCACGCAGGGCGGCGAACGCTTCCGGCACCACCGTGTAGTGCGCCCACTTGCCGCGTTGCTCCCGGGCGAGCAGGCCGGTGTCGACCAGCTTCTTCATGTGGTGACTGACGGTGGACTGGCTGATGCCCAGATCCTCGGTGAGGTCACAGGCACAGACCGCCTCGCACCCTTGCGCGGCCACGTGGGACAACAGGCGCAGGCGCATGGGGTCAGCCAGAGCCTTGAACATGCCCGCTGAGCGCTGCGCCTCATCGGCACCAATCGGACCAACACCGAGGGAGCAGCACTCGGATGCACCGGAGGCTGCGCTATGGAGTTCAATGGTGGCGGTGGCGTCCATGGCGGTCGGGGTAGCTGTCGGAACCATCACGCCATCTTACATTGACGCTCATCGATATGACCAGTAGTGTTCCCATCGATGGTTATCGATACGAGAGATGGGCCTGCATGAGCACCACCACCGCCCCCGCACCGCACCAGCCGGTCATGAAGGAGATGTCCTTCCTCGACCGTTGGCTGCCGGCCTGGATCTTGTTGGCCATGGTCGTCGGACTGGCCCTGGGCCGCTTCATCCCTGGACTGAACACCGCCCTGGAAGCGGTGAAGATCGGCGAGGTGTCCCTGCCGATCGCCATCGGCCTGCTCGTGATGATGTACCCGGTGCTGGCCAAGGTCCGCTATGACGAGACCCACCGCGTCGCCGGGGACAAGCGGCTCATGATCACCTCCTTGGCATTGAACTGGATCGTCGGCCCGGCCCTGATGTTCGCCCTGGCCTGGATGCTCCTGCCGGACCTGCCCGAGTACCGCACCGGCCTGATCATCGTCGGCCTGGCGCGCTGCATCGCGATGGTCTTCATCTGGAACGACCTGGCCTGCGGGGACCGGGAGGCCGCCGCGGTACTGGTGGCCATCAACTCCGTCTTCCAGGTCTTCGCCTTCGGTGCCCTGGGCTGGTTCTACCTCCAGGTGCTCCCGTCCTGGCTGGGGTTGCCGACCACGTCGGCCGACTTCTCCGTCTGGTCGATCGTGCTCAGCGTCCTGGTATTCCTGGGCATTCCTCTGGTGGCCGGGTTCCTCACCCGTCACTTCGGCGAGAAGGCCAAGGGCCGGGACTGGTACGAGAACCGCTTCCTGCCCCGCATCGGCCCCTGGGCCCTCTACGGACTGTTGTTCACCATCGTGCTGCTGTTCGCCCTGCAGGGTGAGGCCATCACCACCAACCCGTGGGATGTCGCCCGGATCGCCCTGCCCCTGCTGGCCTACTTCGTGCTCATGTTCGGTATCAGCCTCATCGCTTCCAAGGCCGTCGGGCTGAACTACGCCAAGTCCACCACCGTTGCCTTCACCGCCGCCGGCAACAACTTCGAGCTCGCCATCGCCGTGGCCATCGGCACCTTCGGCGTCACCTCCGGCCAAGCCCTGGCCGGCGTCGTAGGACCCCTGATCGAGGTGCCGGTGCTCGTCGGTCTCATCTACGTCTGCCTCTGGGCCGGCCGCAAGCTCTTCCCTGGCGACCCCACCGTCCCCGCTCGCGCTGAGACCGACTCCGCGACCCAAGCCTGAACCGTCACCCCCGACAGGAGACCCGTAGAGATGACCACCGAGCCACGATCCTCATCCCGTCCGTCTGTGCTGTTCGTCTGTGCCAAGAACGGCGGCAAGTCCCAGATGGCCGCGGCGTTGATGGAGCACCAGGCCGCTGGCGCCGTTGAGGTCCATTCCGCGGGGACCAAGCCGGGAGAGAACATCAACGCGCTTTCGGCCGAGGTCATCGCCGAAGCCGGGGCAGACATGTCCGCCGGGCGCCCCAAGCCCATTGATCCGGACCTGCTAGCCCGCGTGGACCGGGTGGTCGTCCTCGGCGGAGAGGCCAAAGTCGAGCCGGTCGAAGGAATGGCCGGCACCATCGAGACCTGGCACACCGACGAGCCCTCTGCCCGTGGCATCGAGGGAGCCGAGCGGATGCGCCTGGTTCGCGACGACATCGACGCACGGGTCAAGGCACTGCTGGCCGAGCTCACCGACACCACCGACACCACTGCCTCCTGATACACCGACGCCCGCACTCGCCGACAGATATGGATCGCCCGATGACCGCAGAGACCACCACTGAAACCACCGAGGAAGCCACAGGTCGACCGTCGGTGCTGTTCGTCTGTGTGCATAACGCCGGCCGCTCCCAGATGGCCGCTGCCTACCTGTCCCACCTGGCCGAGGGCCGGATCGAGGTCCGCTCCGCGGGCTCGGCACCGGCCGATTCGGTCAATCCGGCGGCTGTGGAGGCGATGGCCGAGGAAGGCATCGACATCAGCGCGAACCAGCCCAAGGTGCTCTCCGAGCAGGCCGTGAAGGACTCGGACGTGGTCATCACCATGGGGTGCGGAGACGCCTGTCCGTTCTTCCCCGGCAAGCGCTATGAGGACTGGAAGCTCGAAGACCCGGCCGGTCAGGGCATCGAGGGCGTGCGCCCCATCCGCGACGACATCAAGGCTCGAATCCAGCAGCTCATCACGGAGTTGGTGCCCGGCCCCTCCGACCCGTCCACACCGAACAATTGAGGAACACCCCCATGATTGAGGCCGTTTCCAACACCACGCCTCCACCTACCCGGGCGCAGGACCTGCCCGTCGTGGTCATCGGAGCCGGACCCGTCGGGCTGGCCACCGCCGCGCACCTGCTCGAACGGGGCCTGACCCCACGGATCCTCGAGGCAGGGCCTGGCGCTGGCGCCTCCATCCGCGCCTGGGGTCACACCCGCCTGTTCTCACCCTGGCAATACAACATCGATTCCGCCGCCAAACGTCTTTTGGAGCCCTCAGGCTGGACCGAACCCGAGGCCCAGGCTCTGCCCACCGGCACCGAACTGGTCGAGCAATACCTGGAGCCTTTGGCCACCACCACGGTCATGGCCGAACACCTGTGCACCGGCACCCGGGTCATCGCCGTGACCCGGGCCGGGATGGACAAGACCCGCACCGCCGGCCGGGCCGAAGCCCCGTTCCTGGTCCGGACCCGACACACCGACGGCACCATGGAGGATATCCAGGCCTCCTCGGTGATCGACGCCTCCGGCACCTGGACCCGGCCCAACCCCCTGGGCCAGTCCGGACTGCCCGCCCCTGGCGAGGCCGAGGCGATCGCGGCCGGGCGCATCACTGCCGCGTTGCCGGACGTCACCGGTCGGGATCGGGCCCGGTTCGCCGGTAGGCATGCGCTGGTTGTCGGTGCCGGTCACTCGGCCGCCAACACCCTGCTCGAGCTTGGATCCCTGGCCGAGGACGAGCCGGATACCCGGATCTCGTGGGCCGTGCGCTCGGCCGACGTCTCCAGCGTCTACGGCGGCGAAGACCGCGACGAGCTGGCCGCCCGCGGCGCGCTGGGCACCCGGCTGCGCCGCCTGGTGGATTCCGGGATCATCGAGGTCCACACCTCTTTCACCATCACCAGCTTCACTGCCACAGTGCATGGACTCTCCGTACATGCCTCTACTCCGACCGGCGAGCAGACCTTGGCCGTGGATCTGGTGGTCCCGGCCACCGGGTTCCGCCCGGACCTCGGCATCCTGTCCGAACTCCGCCTGGAGTTGGACCCGGCCGTGGATGCACCCCGCCAGCTCGGCCCGCTGATCGATCCGGAGTTCCACTCCTGCGGTTCCGTGGCCCCGCACGGGGAGCGGATGCTCGCCCACCCCGAGCCGGGTTTCTACATCGCGGGCATGAAGAGCTACGGGCGGGCCCCGACCTTCCTGATGGCCACCGGCTACGAACAAGTCCGTTCCATCGCCGCCTCCCTGGCCGGGGACCAAGCCGCCGCCGACGCCGTGCGGCTGGACCTGCCCGAGACCGGGGTCTGCTCCACCGACCTGGGCGGATCCTGCGACCTGCCCGCCGCCGGGCCGGCCGACCATGCCGACAACTCCGACAACTCGGACATTTCCGACAAGGGTTGTTGCGCCCCATCCGACAAGCCGGAACCGGCCGATGCCTGCTGCGCCGCGCCCCAACCAATCACCCTTGGTACTACACCGAGCACTGCCCGAGTGTCCGCCTGCTGTTGAGTGCCACCCTCGCCACCTGAAGGAGTAGTCATGACCCAGCCCGCCGAGACCATGGACACCCATGTCCTCCAACGCACCGCCGATCATCTGGCTGAAAGTTACACCGGGATGTTCTCTCCGGAAACCATTGAACGCTACGTCTTCGAGTCCTACACCACGCTGTCCCGCACAGCGAAGGTGCGCACCCATCTGGCCTCCACCGCCACGCATTTCGCAGACAGCCGTCTCCGGGCCCTGGCCCAGGCCGAGGGCAAGATCGACTCCCCTGTCCCGCAGGTGCTGTTCGTCTGTGTGCACAACATCGGTCGTTCCCAGATCGCCGCGGCCCTGCTGTCCCACCACGCCGGAAACGAGGTCGAGGTCCGCTCCGCCGGATCTCTGCCTCAGTCGGAGGTCCATCCCCTCGTCGTGGAGGCGCTGGCCGAACGGAGAATAGACCTATCCGAGGCCTACCCCAAGCCGCTGACAGACGACGTCGTCCGGGCATCTGACTACGTCATCACCATGGGCTGCGGAGACGCCTGCCCCGTCTACCCCGGCAAGCGCTACCTGGACTGGGAAATCCATGACCCTGCCATCGAGAACCTCGATGGCGTGCGGGCCATCGTTGATGACATCGATACCCGCGTCCAGAAGCTCTTGACCCGGATCCGGGACTGATCCGGCTACTCTCCAATGTCATGGTCAGAAGGTCGGCATCTCAGTCAAGACGCCGGTGCGGTCGGGCGGGCCCGGTGCCGACGGACGGCGGCTCGGTTCGCACATCGCACTGAGCAGTACCGCTGGCGGCCGTTGCGGGTGACATCGACGACGACGTTGCGGCAGGGCTCGCCGGCACACCGTCCCAGCCGGTGCATCCTCCGCGTGGCCAGGTGCAGCGAGGTCCCGACGCTGATGACAGCGCGCAGGACGAAAGGCATCGAATCGTCATCGTCCCGATAGTGGAGGTGCCACCCCTCGCCGTCGTGATCGGTCAGGCGTGGGTATGCCGCAGCCGCCGCCATCTGCTCGTTCAGCAACCGGGCGCGCTCACCGTCTTCCGGCGCATCGACGACGCGTAGCCAGTCCTCCACCACCGTCCTGGTCCCGGAATGGTCGTCACGTCCGGGCGGGAAGACCATGGTCATCCCGAAGGCCCGGGTCCGTTCCTCGATGCCCTCGCGGTCATCAGGCCACTCATTGGCCAGTGAGGCCGCGAGCAGGACCGCATATTCGCCGTAAGGGTTGAGATGCATAACGCCATTACACCACGATGGCCCCATGACCTCTCCCCACACGTTTCCCCTAACCTTCCAGGACGACCTGACCGCCCGGCACGAGCATGGGTGGCACGTGGAATCGCGGCATCTGACCTCGGAGGGGCTGGTGCTCTATGTGCGTTGTGTGGGCTGCGGAAGCCTTCGGGTCGATATCCAGGGGAACCAGCGCTTGCCACCCTCGGCCCTGAGCCGCGAGGTCGGCATCAGGCCACCGGCGTGGCCCGGCGGATGACGGCCGCTGATCCTCCGGGGACCCGCTGAACAACCCGACCAGCTGCGCCTGGCCGTCATCGGCGCTGGCCACGTGGGACTGGCCGCGGCTGCCCATCTGCTAGAACGGGCCTGGCCCCACTCGTCCTCGAAGCCGGGGACGAGGCGGGCACCAGTTCATCTGGGCCAAGGCGGACCCTCGGCTCCCAGCGGTCGGGCAGATCATGCTGTCCCTAGAGGTGCCGAGTCGGGTCCATACGTTGGTGCAGGATGCGCACGACGTCCACGGTGTCGCTGGACACTGTGAAGAAAACGAGGTGGCTGCCGATGCTGTAGCGGTGGTACCCCGGCCTGATTTCGTCGCAGGCGCGTCCGCGGTAGGGATCCGCGGCGATGCGCTCGATGGCGGCCTGGATCTCGGTGACGTACAGCTCGGCCTGCCCGGCGTCCCAGCACTCCTCGGTGAAGTCCCAAATCCCCGAGAGATCACGACGGGCCGCCGGGGTCAGCCGGTAGGACTTCACTGCTTCTTCGAGGCGATGAAGGCGTCGAAGTCAAAGGGTTGAGCCGGACCGCTTGCCTCTCCCTCGGCAAGAGCCTGGCGCAGCGCCGCCAGCTGGGTCTCCTGATCCTCGAGTAGGCGTAGGCCCGCGCGGACGACCTCGCTGGCGGACCGGAAGCGCCCCGAGGCGACCTCTCGGCTCAGGAAGCCCGAGAAGTGATCGTCGAGGCTAATTGAGGTGTTCTGTGCCATGAAATCAGATTACCAAGGATAGGTATCCGTTGACAGCCATCGACGAGACTCAAGACCGGTACTACCCGCAGGTGCGCGCCGAGTTGCTGGCGATGAGCCCGGCCATGCCACCGGGGAAGCGGCGTCAGTCCACCGGCGTGGCCCGGCGGATGACGGCCTTGGCGCGGTCATACGTCTCGGCATCCTTCGCCACGAAGTGCCCGTCCGCCGTCACCACCGTGGGCACGGTCTCGTTGCCCTGGTGATAGTGGCGGACGCGGGCGGCGGCCTCGGGTTCGTCCCAGATGTTCACCCAGTACGGGATGTACCGGCTGTCCGAGCCGAGTTCGCGGATGAGCCGGGCGCAGAACTGACAGCCCGGCCGCCAGAAGACCACCACCCCGCCGTTGGCCAGATGCTCGTCAGCGCCGGCCACTGGCCTGGACTGCACCTGCGTGGTGGAGACGAAGCGCAGCGCGAAGAACAGCAGGATGGCCGCGGCCACGTAGTTCAGCGGCCCCCGTCCGATGAGGCCCCAATAGGCGAACAACGCTCCCACCAGCAGCATGAGGGCGGGCAGGAGCCAGGGCTTGGAGAACAGCTGACGCATGGACTCAGACTCCTGCGGGCGGCATCGGCAACAACGGCTGTGCCCGTGGACTCGACTGACCAGTCGGCTCCGTCGGCTCCGACGGGTCCAGCACCCCGGCCACCGTCCAGCCCGGGTGGTTCGTGCCGTCCCCGGACGCCGGGCGCTGCACCGGCACCCCGGCCTCCTCGGCGATCAGGGCCCCGGCCGCCCAGTCGTGTTCCTGAATGCCGAACTCGGCGTAGGCGTCGAGCGTGCCGTCGGCGACCATGCACAGGTCCAAAGCCGCCGCCCCGATGCGCCGCACGTCCCCAAAGTGGGGCATGAGCGCCGCCAGGGCACCGAGTTGGAAGTCGCGGCGCTCCCCCGCGTAGGCGAAGCCCGTGGCGAGCAGTCGGCCGGAGCGGCCCACGAGGGGCCCATTCAGTTGCACCGGCTCCCCGGAGGCCGGCGGGAGGTCCGCCTGCGGAATCCCGGGGGTGTCCACGGTGGAGAAGGCCCCGCCACCGGCCGAGGCGTACCAGGTCCGGCCCAGGGCGGGCGCGACGACGGCCCCGGCCAACCAGCGCGTCTCGCCGTCCTGATGCTCCGCACTGACCATGCCGGTTGGTCCCTCCACGGCCACGGAGGTGCAGAACTGGGCAATCCCCCTGATGAAGTTCGTGGTGCCGTCCAACGGGTCGATCGACCAGCGGTAGCCCGAGGGGTGCTCCGGCTCGGTGTGGCCGTACTCCTCGCCAGAGATCGCGTCGTTCGGACGGTAGGCGGTGATGACCTCGCGCACCGCCTGCTCCGCGCGGCGATCGTAGTCCGTGACCCAGTCCGAGCCCGAGGACTTGGTGACGGCTCCGAGCTCGGCGCGCGTGGCCGGCGTCGGGCCCAGGGGACGTTCGGCGAGTACCGCAGCCCCGGCGCGGGCCGCGGCCCGGGCGACGGCCAGCAGTCCCTGGGCGCTCATGCGGTCTCCTCCGTGGTTCCAGTGTCAGCGTCTGTGTCAGCATCAGTCTCTTCAGGGCCCTCAGAGTCCGGCGGTCCCTCAGCCAGCAGCGTCCGGAACCCCTCCTCGTCCAACACCGTGACACCGAGGGACTCGGCCTTGTCCAGCTTGGTGCCGGCATTCTCCCCGGCGACCACGTAGTCAGTCTTCTTGGAGACAGATCCGGAGGCCTTGCCCCCGCGGACGATGATCGCCTCCTTCGCGGAATCCCGACTGAAGGTCTCCAGCGACCCGGTCACCACGATCGTCAGTCCCTCCAGGGTGCGCGGGGTGTCCTCATCCTGCTCGTCCTCCATCACGACGCCGGCCGCGTGCCAGCGCGTGACGATCTCCCGATGCCACGGTTCGGCAAACCAGTCGATGACCGCTTCGGCGATGATCGGCCCGACCCCGTCGACATCCGCCAGGCGCTGTTGTGCCGCGGCGCGGCGCTCGTCCGCTGCCGTTGTCTCCGTCCCGGGGTGCCCCGAGGACCCTTCCGTGGCGAGGGCTTGGAGGGCCTGCAGGGAGCCGAACGCGGTCGCCAGGGAACGGGCCGCCGTCGGGCCCACATGACGGATCGAAAGCGCGACGAGCACCCGCCACAGCGGTTGGGTCTTCGCCTTGTGCAGTTCCTGGAAGAGCCGGCGGGTGTTCGCGGTGGGCTCCGAGGGTTTCTTGACGGTGCCCTGCGTCCAGAAGTAGGGCTTGAGTTCCCATTCGCCCGAGGGCACCGGCTTGCCGGTCTCGGGATCCTTCTTCCGCTTCTCCCGCCAGACCATGACCTCGCGCAGCCGGGACTGGAACGCGGACAGGGCGTCCGGATCGAAGGGGTCCTTCAGGTTCTTCTCGCGGCCGTCCGCCAAGTCGAAGAGCTCGGCGTCCTCCGTGATGACACCCGGCCCCTCGGGACGCACCTGCTGATGGTTCTCCGCCGGATCCGGCCCCGGGCCGTTCGTGAGCCAGAGGGCGGCCTCCTCGCCGAGCGCCTCGATGTCGAAGGCCCCGCGGGAGGCGGCGTGCTCGATGCGGCCGGTGAGCTGGGCGGGGCAGGAACGCGCGTTGGGACAGCGCAGGTCCACATCCCCGTCCTTGGCCGGCGCGAGCGTGGTGCCACAGGACGGGCACTCAGTAGGCATGACGAACTCGCGCAGTTCGTCCTCCCCGACCGGGCCGGCCCCCTCCACACGCTTCTTTCCCTCACGCAGCGGCAGCACGGGTCCGACGATCTCCGGGATGACGTCCCCGGCCTTGCGCAACACCACCGTGTCCCCGATGAGCACGGCCTTGGCCTTGACCACGTCCTGGTTGTGCAGGGTGGCCATCGAGACGGTGGAGCCGGCCACGAGGACGGGCTCCATGACGGCATACGGGGTCACGCGGCCGGTGCGCCCCACGTTGACCCTGATGTCCAGCAGCCTTGTGTGAACCTCTTCCGGCGGGTACTTGTAGGCCGCCGACCAGCGCGGCACACGGGAGGTGTGGCCCAGGGCCCGCTGCAACGCGAAGGAGTCGACCTTGATGACGATGCCGTCGATCTCATGGACGAGGTCATGGCGCTGGTTGCCGTTGTCCTCGATGAACCCCAAAATCCCACCGTTGTTGCCGCCGTCCCCCTTCTCGCCGTCCCCCTTCTCGCCGTCCCCTTTCTCGCCGTCGCCCTCGAGGGAGTCCACGATCTTCGTGTACGGGCTGGTGGGCAGTCCCCAGGAGGCGAGAAGGTCATAGGTCGCGTGCTGGGATTCGGCGTCGAGGCCGGTGTGGGCGCCGATGCCGTGCACGAACATGCTCAGCGGCCGCTTGGCCGTCTCGGCGGGATCCTTCTGCCGCAGGGAGCCGGCCGCGGAGTTGCGGGGGTTCGCGAAGGGGGCCAGGCCGTCGCGCACCCGCTGTTCGTTGAAGGAGCGGAAATCCGCGGTGGGCATGAAGATCTCCCCGCGGACCTCCATCTCGGAGGGCCAGCCGGACCCGGCAAGCTGCTGTGGGATGTCCTTGATGGTCATGACGTTGTGCGTGACGTCCTCACCCGTCGTGCCGTCCCCCCGGGTGGCCGCCCGGACGAGCTTGCCGTCCCGGTAGAGCAGGTTCACGGCGAGACCATCGATCTTGACCTCGACGAGCCAGCGGACGCCCTCCTCAGCGGCGCCGGGAGCGATCTTCTCGATTGAGGCGGCGGTCTTCGCGTACCAGGCGCGCAGCTCCTCGATGGAGAACAGGTCATCCAGGGAGTACATGCGAGCCAGGTGGGTCACCGGGGCGAAGGCGGCGGAGGCCTCCCCGCCGACCTCCTGGGTGGGCGAGTCATTGGAGACGATCTCCGGATGCAGCGCCTCCAGGTCCTCGAGACGGCGGTAGAGCGCGTCATACTCGGCGTCCGAGACCAGCGGGGCGTCATTCTGGTAGTACGCCGTGCGGTGCTTGCGGACCTCGTCCACGAGGTGCTCGTACTGCTCCCGCAGGGACTCCGTCGGGATATCCCCCGCCTCGGGCTGGACGGCGGAATCGACCTGTGGATCGACGCTCGGATCCGTGACGTTCTTCTGCTCGCTGCTCACCGGTCCAGCCTAGCCGGGTGCACCCCCGGGATAACCCTCCGCCGGCCCGCGAGCGGTCACCGGGCCTGGGCCGCACCGAGCACCGTTCCTTCGGCGTCCAGGGCCTCGACGACGGCGTAGGGCAGCTCCGCGGCATCGTCCGGAATCGGGATGGCCGTCTCGAATCCCTCGCGGTCGACGACGGCCTGTTCGGTGGCGCTGCTCTCGTCCTCGCCGGCCATCAGCCGCCACCGGGCCACCTCGGTGGCCCCGTTCCAGGAGACGAAGGCGACCGGGCCGCCGTCGTGCTCCTCACCGCCGTCCTGGACCACCACGTCCGGGACGGTCGCCGGATGACCCTCCCAGGCGAACTTGTACGCCCGGTAACTGCCGCCGCCGCCCTCGAACTCGTCCCCCCTGCATTCATCGCCGTGGCAGACGTCGTAGATGAGCTCGCCTCCCGGCGTGTACTCGGAGTAGTGCGGGCGGGCACCCCAGCCGACCAGCATGTTCCCGTTGGCCAGCTGCTGCGCGTTGGCCATGGAACTGGCCACCCGGTCGGCCGGCGGCAGGTACTCGGTGGCCACCTCCGCGGTCATCGCGTCTCCGTCCAGAGCCAGGCGCAGACCGCGGGACGACTCGTCATCACTGCCACCGTGGGAGTGGTTGTCCAAGAGGGTCAGCGTGCCGTCCGGGCTCCGATGAGCGTCGTGCTGCCAGGTGAAGTCTGCTCCCTCGCCCATCTCGAAGTCGCTGGCCGAGCCGCCCAGGGTCCACTCCACCGCGCCGGTGGCGCGCTCCAGCTTGTACACCGCGTTGGTGTGGCGGGCCGAGACCAGCAGGGAGCCGTCGTCGTCCTCCGTCACGGAATTGATGTGGAAGTAGTCAAAGGGGTGCTCCTCCGTGCCGAGCTCAGGCGGTCCGGACTGTGCATCGGAGGCTTTGGACGATTCGGCCTGTGCTGATTCCTCGGTCTCCTTCTCCAGTTCTGACTGTTCGTCATCGAAGTCGAGCAAGGTCTCCGTGAGGGGAACATGACCGATGGCGCTCCACTCGAAGAGCACGTCCCCGGTGGCGATGTCCACCTCCTGGATCACGGCGTCCTGGATGAACCCGTCCTCCGGGCCGCCCACGTCGCTGAGGTCCGCCGGTACCGGCACGTAGGCGGCGATCAGCATGGTGTCCTCCGGCGTGATCGTCGTGTCATGGAAGTCCGCCTGGCCGGGCCCCAGTGACCCGCCGGTGGTGACCCGGGCGATCTCCTCATAGGACTGGTCGAGGACGATGACCTCGCCATCGCCCATGCCGCCGTCGCTGGTTCCCTCGTAGACGGTGAGCACCGGTTCACCCTGGTATTCCTGAACGCGCAGGTCGAAGGGATTGTCTTCCGGGTCGTCATCCTCGGCCGTTCTCATCCACACCAGCTCCCCACGGGCATCCAGGATCACGGCCCCGTCCGAAGGAGTCTCCGAACCGTAGTTCGGGGTCAGGAACGTGAACTCCTCGGACTGCTCGTACTCGTCTGACCACGCGGGACCACGGGTGATCTCCACCACCGGGGGGTTGAGGTCCGGGCGGCTGGCGAAACTCTGGTGCGGGATCGGCTGCTTCCCCGCTCCCAAGCCGCCGTCAGCCGTACAGGCGGAGACGGCCAACACCATGGTCAGCATCACTGACGCCGCAAGCACCCGAGAAGGATGCTTCTCCCCGTATCCAGTCCCGGCACGCATGCGTTGTGTCTACCGTGCGCGGCAGTGCCGCGCCAAGCCTCGGCCGGCGGTGGCCGGTGATCTACCCAGTCCGGTCGGGCGCCGCCCGGTACAACCGGTTCAGTCCAGGTGGCGGCGCAACCGGGTCAGTCCTCGTCGCCGAGGGCCTGGTCCAGCAGCGGCAGGTCGTCCGGAGTGACCAGGTGAGAGGTCACGGCATGTTCCACCAGTCGCGCGCGGCGGTTTGTGGCCAGCTTGCCGCCACCGCCGCGCAGTCCGGCCACGCCCACGCGGTCCAACTTGTCACAGACGTTGTCCAGCTTGCGGTTGAACCGGGTCAGCGGCCAGCCCAGCCTCTTGGCGGCGTTGGCGGAGGACGGCACCGTGGAGAATCCGGTGCCGCCGCGGCGCAGGATCGGCTCGGCCAGGGCCACGATGAGTGCCTTCTGGGCCGGGGTGAAGATCACCGGGCCGATGGTGGTCTCCCCCACGGCGTCGTTGCCGTTCGACTGCTGCATGAACGAGGGGCTCTTCAGGTGCGCCGAGAACTCATAGGTGGTCGGCCCGGCTGTGAACACCACGTTGAGCTGGCCGAAGACTAACGGGATGCGGGAGCCGGGCGAGACCCAGGCCTGCATGCCGCCGGAGGAGTCCGCCACGGTCGCGGAGATCATGGTGCCCACGTTGGACAGCCACCACAGCCCGTCGATCTGCCGGATCTCCATGAACCGGCGGTGCAGGTAAGGGTTGTCGTCGATCTCCAGATCACCCTCGCGGCCGATGGTGAACACCTGGTCCGGCATGACCTCGTACCACTCGCCGACGAAGTCGATCGACAGCGCCGCCGAGCTGCCCTCGGTGGGCTGCCGGTCCCCCCGGTTGCCCTGCTGGTTCTGCTGGTTCTGCTGATCCTGCGAAGCCGACTGGACCCGTTGGCCTTGCTCGTCCACGCTCATCGTCACTCCCCCTGATTGAAGATCTCAGTCCCATGATGCCGTTCAAACCTGTCCAGGGCCGTCATTGTGGCGCCCCGGCGGTTCCCTGCCCTGCCATGATCTCCTCATGCTTGCCGTGCCTGCCGCACAGGCAGGGCTGTCAGTCCACACACCCCACCGTCGGGTCCGACTGTTTGCCGTTGGACCGGATCACCACGACCTCGATGCACGTCCGGTCCTCCTCCAGCACGGGGGTGGTGGCTGTGGCCTCGTCAGCGGTGGTGATCCGCCCCTGGCCGGTGGCCGTGGATGTCCTCCACATGTACGTGTCCCCGTCCTTCGGATCAGGGTTCTCCCAGGTGAACACGGCTTCGGCCCCGTCTGCCGTGGCTGTCACGTTCTCGGCGGCCGCCACGGGATCCTCGGGTTCCGGCAACGGCAGCCCCGGTGACTCACTGATGAAGGTGGGGTCCGGGTCCTCCCGCGGCTGGACCGCCATGCTGTTTGCCAGCCAGACGGCACCCACGATGCCCAGTACCAGCACCACTAGCGACGCGATGATGCCGACTTTGTTCTCGCCCATCCAGGCGCTGAACGGCGAACCCGCCGGCTGTTCCTCCACGCGCCGCGCGGTGGTGCCGTCGGGCTCCCACTCCCCGCCGGCGTCGGGATAGGACCTAGCCGGGCGCGACGGCGCCCGGGAACCGGCCAGGCCGCCGCCGATGCGTCCGCCCATGATGGTCGGGTCGTCGTCCGGGGTCGGACCGGCCGGCGTCGTTCCCCGGGCAGGTCGCATGACCGTGGCGTCGTCCGCCTCGTCCTGCGGACGTCCCGGTGCGGAGGGCGGGGGCATCGGCGGGAAGTGGCGCGAGGTGTTCGTGGAACCGCGATCAGGATCGATCGAGACGATCTGCCGGACGCGGGTGGCGTCCCCGCCCTCCTCGACCTCGTCATCCTCCGCCTCCAGCGAGCCGGACTCGTCCATGACCTCGAACGGGGTGACGGACAGGCCCAACTCGGTCTGGACCCGTTGCAGCGCCAGCGCGAACGAGTGCGCCGAGGGGAAGCGGGAGCCGGGGTTCTTGGCCATCGCCGTGGACAGCACCAACTCCAGCGAGGCCGGCATGTCCGCCCGGTTCAGGGGCGGCAGCGGTGCCTTGGCGATCCTGGAGATCAGTTCCTTCTGCGAGTTGTCCGCCCCCGGCCGCACGAACGGGGACCGCCCGGCGAGCAGGGTGTAGAGCGTGGCGCCGAGGGACCACACGTCCATGGCGAACCCGTCCGGGCTCCCCCCGGTGAAGGCCTCCGGCGCGGACCACGGGATGGACATCCCGGCATCGTCATCCAGCATGTCCGTGGTGCCGGAGATGCCGAAGTCCGTCAGCGCGGGGCGGTTGTAGTCCGTGGTGAGGATATTGGCGGGCTTGATGTCCCGGTGCACGATCCCGGCCCGGTGCGCGGACTCCACGGCGGAGGACACCTGGATGCCGACGGCCAAGACCTCGTCCACGCCCAACCGGGAGCGGCGGTAGCGCAGGTCCAGGGAGGGCCGGGAGCAGTACTCCATGGCCAGGTAGGAGTGGCCGTCCTCGGTGATGTCCGCCTCGTAGATCGTGACGATGTACGGGTGCGAGGACAGCTGGGCCATGAGGTTGGCCTCGGACTCGAAGGACTTGCGCGCCCGTTCGGTCTTGAGTCCGGAGAGCAGCACCTTGACGGCCACCTTGCGGCGAGGCCGGTCCTGCTCGTAGAGGTAGACGTCAGAGAAGCCACCGGAGCCCAGCAGGCTGACGTACCGGAACCCGTCGATGTGCGGCGGCGGGGCCGGTGGCCGCTTACCGCTCACAGCAGCCCCTCGAAGCGCAACGAGACGCCATCGCCCAGATCGGCGATGTCACCGTCCAGCACCATGAGGGACTCGCCCTGACCCAGGCGTCGCGGCGCCTGCCCCTCGCGGATCAGCACCGTGCCGTTCGTAGCCTTGAGGTCTCGCAGCTGCACATGCCATCCCTCCAGCACCACCTCGCAGTGCGAGCGGGAGATGTCACCGTTGGGGCTGCGGACCTGGAGCATGCGCGGCATGGTGCCGGAGCCGACCCGGTGAGCCTGCGGCTGACGGCCGATCACGGCCGGGCGGTCCAACTCCACGACCTCCCCCGTGGACATGCGGAGACGGCCCAGGGACGGCCGGCGCAGCTGTTGTGCCTCGCCCGAGAGGGACTGGCCGCAGATGCCGCAGATAGCGCTGGTCGGCGGGTTGGCATGCCCCTGGGAGCACTGGCGGGCCAGGACCACCGGTCCCGTGGCCGGCGGCGGGGCCGGAGCGGGGGCGGGCGCGTTGGGCGGCAAGTCCTGAAGATCGAGGTCGGACTTCATCACGGTCTCACCGTCATGGTCCTTATCCATGGCCGCGGTTCCCGCTGGGTCCGACGCCGGCCCGGCCGGCTGCGCAGGTGGGGCGGGGATGGGTGCCGGGACGGGTTTCGGCCTGGATGCCAAGCCAGGAGCCGACGGCGACATGACCGTGTCAGCGTCATCCGCATCCTGCGCGTTGGTCCGGGGTCCATCGGTGGCATCGGAGCCGGGCTCCGGCTGGTCGCCCGAGTGGTGGTGCGGGTGATCGTCCGGCGACTGTTCCGGGGCGACCGTCATCCCCAAGTCAGCTGGGACCTCGACCATCTCACTGGCGACCGGCTCCGGAGGCTGTGTCGGGACGGTCTTGCGGGCCGCAGCGAGCCACGGCACCGAGTCGATCAGCTCCTGGGGTCCGGGGACGGCGCTACTCGGCCGGGACCGCTGGTCGCTCGAGGCCTCCACAGCGCTCGGCGAGGCAGGGGGCCCGGCGATGGTCCGGTCATCGACCTCATCCGCGTCCCTGCCGGCCTCTTCGGCGTCGTCGGCATCGTCGGCGTCGTCGGCGTCCGTTCCGGCCACCTCGTGATTCTGCTCCCCGACGCCGCTCACGCCGTCGTTCTCGTCGCCGTTCTCATCAGCGTCCTCGTCGTCGGCCGACTCCGTGCTCGGCTGACCCTGGGTGGTCTCACCTGTGGCAGCCACTGCCTGCTCGGATTCGGCATCGGACGGCTCCGAGCGTGGTCCTGGAGCGATCGTGGCGTTGATGTCCGGTTCGAGGTCCGGTTCCGTCACGTGCTCGGGGCCGGCCTCGTCTGCCTCGACTGCCTCGTCCCCCTCATCCGCATCGTCTACGTCGTCCGCCTCGTCCACGTCGCGATCAGCGTCGGTTGGCTCGCCATCCTCAACCTCGGATGTCTCTGCGTCGTCGACCGCGGTCGACTCGACCTCATCAGCGTGGGCTGATTCGTCCTCCACTGGTTCTTCGGCACCGCCCGTTTCCGGCTCGGACGGCTCCACCAGATCCGCATGCAAGGAGGCCAGCCGCACGGCCCCGGATTCCAGGGGCAGGTTCTCCACATCGGCGACGGCATCGTCCACGAGCAGTTCGAAGGATTCCACGCCCTGGACGACCCGCTCATTCCAGGTGGCCACTCCGGTGCCGATCAGCTCGGTGTGGCTTCCGTCGGTGCAGTTCATCCGCAGGGCCACGTCACCTCGCAGGATGGCGTGCAGTGTGGTGCCCTCGCGGAAGGACACGATGGCGAAGGAGGGCAGTCCCGTCAGGTCCAGGCGGCCGGACAACACGGTGGCCAACAGTCGCTCGACACCGGGCGTCCCGGCGAGCAGGTCCCAGGCCACGGCGGCCGTCTCCTCGCTGGCGTCCGCGGGCAGCGCCACCAGGCACCGGCCGCGCACGAGGCCCAACCATGGGCCCGCACTGTAGCGGACCTTCGCCGTCTGGCTCATCGTCATTCCCCTTCACCCTCGTCCATGCCGAACACGCGTTCGCCGTTGACCATCCGTCCACCACTGCCCCCGTCGAACCGGGGACGAGTGGTCTGCTGCTCGTCCGCCTCACCAGGCCGCGGTGACGTGGACTCACGGTCGCCTTCGGCGTCCGTGTCCTCCACGTCCACCACGATCACCGTGATGTTGTCCCGGCCGCCACCGTCCAGGGCCCGCCGGATCAACGCGTCCACGGCATCCTGCGGTGAGTGGTTCTCTTCCAGTTCGCGGCGGATCTCCTCGTCGGGCACCTCGGACGTCAGCCCGTCCGAGCAGATCATCAGCCGGTCACCGTCATGGACGGACAGCATCCAGAAGTCAGCCGTCGAGGCCTCCCCGGTGCCCAGGGCCCGAGTGATGACATGCCGGCGCGGATGGTGCCGGGCCTCCTCAGCCGTGAGGTAGCCCTCGTCCACCATCTCCTGGACCTCCGAGTGGTCCACGCTGACCTGCTCGAACTCGCCCTCGGAGAGCCGGTAGGTGCGCGAGTCGCCCACGTTGAAGACCATCCAGTACAGTCCCTGCAGTTCCCGGACGATGGCCACCCCGGCCAGCGTGGTCCCCGCGCGGGACCCCCCGACCCGGCGGATGGCCTGGTCTGCCGTCACCATGAGCTGCTGCAGCTCGTCAGCGGTGAGATCATTGCGGACCTCCTTGACCCCCGCGGCCAGCGTCTCCACGCAGATCCGGCTGGCGACCTCGCCGGCCTCGTGGCCGCCCATGCCGTCGGCAACGGCGAAGAGGTTGCCGGTCACCACCAGCGAGTCCTCGTTCAGTTGCCGGCGCAGGCCCCGATGGGAGCCGAAGCCGTAGTTGAGGCGGAAAGGTCTTTGGGGTACGTCCACACTGGCATTCAAGGTCATGCAGCCGACACCGTGAAGGAGCGGTCGCCGAAGTGCACCGTGGCCCCGACCGCCGCCAAGACGGGCTGGCCGGGATCGAGGCGCTGACGTTCGCCCCCGCGCGGGGTCACGCCCGAGCCGTTGGTGGAGTTGCGGTCGGTCACCCACACACCGGTCGAGTCGACGGTCAGGTGCAGGTGGGTCTTGGAGACGGAACGGCCCATGTCAGCGAAGGGGATGAGCAGGTCCACGGTCTCCCCTGCAGCGGCGGCCGGGTTGCGGCCCACCAGGGCCGAGCCGGCGAGCACGTGGCTCTGGCCGTCGTCGAACCGGAGCCTGACGGCGCTGGGTCCCGCGCTCACCTGGCTGCGTAGCTGGGTTGATCCCATCTCCTGGTCCGGGTCTCCCGGGTTCGCCGTCTCAGCGGCACCTCCGACCAGGACGACCTGATTCTCGTTGTACCCCGATGAGGATTGCCCTGCGCCGGACGTGGCCGGGGCCGGGACCCCCGCAGGAGCCGGGGCCGACGGCCCGGCGGCGGCCTGGGCGTTGACCGCCGGCTGAATGGCGGGCGCCGGGCTGGCTGCGGGTGCGCCGGTCGCGGGTCCGGGGAAGGGGCCCGACGGCGGTTGGGCCGGCTGCTGCGGTGCGCCCGACTGGGGTGCCCCCGTAGCGGCCTGGCCTGCACCGGGCACGGAGGTGATGGGTCCGGCGGCGACGGCCGGGTTGAAGGCCGGCCAGCGGGAGGCCGGCGGCACGGACACTCCTGTCTCCGGATGGCCCGGGTCTCCGGGTTGCAGGGCACCGGGCGCGAAGGTGGATGGGCCGTAGAGACCACCGCTGGTCAGCGGGTTGCGGCCGGTGTTGACGTCCACCACCAGGGTGCGGGCCACCTTGTCATGCCAGCCCTGGCGTTGGTGGTTGGTGTCCCAGATATTGGACAGCAGCATCAGGATGGGGCCGATCACCGGCACGACACCGCTGACGGAGATGATGACCCAGCGCAGGAAGATCGGGCCCCAGCCGGCAGGAGTGCCCTCCTCGGAGGTGACGCGCAGGCCCAGAACCAGGTTGCCGGGGGTCTTGCCCGCGGATGCCTGCCAACCCCACAGCCACACCGTGTAGGCCAGGGACACCACCGAGGCGATGAGCAGAGCCATGGTGAAGGTGGCCAACGCGTCCTGTTGGGCCACCCCGGCGGAGTCCAGCACCGCGGGGAACGTGGCACCGGCGGCGATGCCCACGGCCAGCGCGGGAATGATCTGGTCGATCACCCAGGCCGCCAAGCGCTTGCCGGCCGGTGCGTTGACCAGGTTCAGGGTTTTCTGCACGGGGTACCTTATTCCTGTTTCTCGCTAGCTTGCTGGTCCACTGTACGGACTCCGCGGCTCCGGCCGCCACGCCGGGCGGTACGGGCCTGGCGTTCGGCGGTCCGGTCGCCTCCGCGCCGTTCGGCCATCCGGGCACGATCCGCCTGGCGCTGCTGTTTCTTCAGCTGGCGGCGCTGCCGTTGGCGGGCCCGAGCCTCGAGCATGAGCGACCGCGGCGTGTACTTCGCCCGGAACCGCTGCCAGCCGCTCACCGAGTCGCGCATGCCGGCGATGTTCTCGTCGACCCGCGCCCAGTAGTCGGCCACCTGGGCCTCGTTCGGCTCTCCCGGGCCGAAGACGGCCTGGTCCGCGCGTCGGGCCAGCAGCGTGGTGCCGGCGGCCGCCGTCGGGAAGGCCCCGACCAGTTCCGTGGCGTGTTCGCGCCGGGTGCCGGAGCGCTGGGGTTCGGAGCCGAGGTCCGTGGCGAGGCTGAGCACCTCGGACCAGCCGCCGGAGACCTGCTCGGCGGGTGTCTGCGCCTCACGCCGCCTCTTGCGGCGGCGGCCCTTGAGGATCGCGATGATGAGCAGCGGGATCATCAGGATCAGCAGCGGGATCAGCGAGTAGACCACGATCATGACGATGTGTCCCCACTGGTCCCACCAGGACCGTTCCTCCTGCTCGGCGTCCTGGGGCTCCGGTGCCGTGTCCGGGGGCAGGTCGGCCTGCTCCTGCGGCGGCGGCGGGGGCTGGAGCACCTGTGGCTTGGGCGTGGACTTGGGTTCCTGCTGCGGCGGCGTGGGGACGTTGTCCTTGTCCGGGGTGGGGTCCAGGGCGATCCAGCCGACGTTCGCGAAGTTGACCTCGACCCAGGCGTGGACATCCTTGCCCTTGATCTGGATCGGGCCGCCGTCCGCAGGGTAGTTCTCCGGATAGAAGCCCATGACCACGCGGGCCGGGATGTCCAGGGACCGGGCCATCAAGGCCATGCCGACGGCATACTGCTCGTCATCGCCGATCCACTGCTCGGCGTCCAGCAACTGGGTGATGCGGCCGGCGTAGTGGCCGGAGAGGGAGGTGACCTCGCCCTCGCGGCCGTTGGAGAAGGCGCCGGACTCGTGCAGGGTGGACGCCAGGCCGCTGACGATGCCGAAGGGCTGGTCCTGGTTGCCCGTCAGTTCAGCGGCCTTCTCCGGGACGACCTGCGGCACCCCGGTGAGCTCCGGCATGACGATCTCGCCGAAGTCCTGTCCCTCGAGGTCCTCGGACGCCACCTGCACGGGGAAGACCACGTCCGCCGTGTAGGAGTCGCCCTCCTGCAGCGGGATGGTGGACAGGGCGGTCTCGTTGCCGTCGTTGTAGTAGAGCGACGTCGATAGCTGGTCCGCCCGCGGACCTTGCAGCACGGCACCGCTGAGCTTGCCGCCACCAGGCAACCAGACCCCGTTGTAGGCCTCGATGCTGATGTCCAGGGTGCCGGTGGCGCGGTTCGGGATCTCGGTCTCGGCAGTGCCGGAGAGCCGGGAGGCATCACCGACGGGCGAGAAGTTGCCCCCGGACTGCGGGTTCACGTTGTAGACCATGCCGTCGTAGGCGTCCAGCGCGGCGAGGCGGACCCGCTGCCCCTCGGGCAATCCCTCGACTGTGAACAGGACCTCCTCGCGCTGGTCCTTGACGTACTGGCGGAATTTCATCAGCGGGCTCGGGTAGTCGAACAGCTCGATGGGGGGATCCACGACGTCGCGCAGTACCTTGCGATCCTGGTCCTGCAGCAACAGCGGCGAGGCGGAGGCGGTCAGCAGGCCGGCGACGGCGAGCACGGCGGCTCCCATGCCGACGCGGCGCCAGACCATCTTGCGTGCGGTCGCCGGGTTGGACACGGTGGTGGTGTCCGCCGCGTCGGCGCCGGCCGTGTCTGTTCGCGTTCCCTGCACGCGCATGCGGTGGTGACGCCAGGCGAGCCAGGCGACGGCACCCATGATCAGCAGCATGCCGCGCACCACGGCCATCGGTGCGTCCTTGGTGCCGAACATGATCCCGACGACGGTCATCACCAGCACGGGGATGACCGTCCAGTAGGGCAGGCGGACCCGCCAGGCCAGGAGACCGGCCACGAGGGCGGTGAGCATTCCTGACAGGTAGGGAGCCACGAGCATGCCGCCGTTGACGCCGACCGGGGCGGCCACCGTGAGGATGTCCTTCCAGGCCGTGACCGGACCCGTCACCAGGACCAGGAGGGCATCCAGGCTCGGCAGGAAGCCGACGGCGGCCTCTGTGGGGGCCGCCAGCGCGAACCCGAAGACGAGATAGCCGAGGACGGCCGCACCGGTGGTCTTCCACACGTTCCAGCGCAGGTAGGCGCTGGCCAGGGCGACGCCGAGGCCCAGCACGATGCCACCGAATCCGGCCACCAGGTAATGCCAGTCACCGGCGAAGGTGTCTTGGAAGCCCAGCAGGCCGAGGCCGAGCAGCACGAACAGCACCGCTGCGTCGATCGCGATCTGGGCCCAGGAGAAACCGAGCCTGAGCCCCCTCTGGCGCGGCTGCTTGGGCAGGGTGGGCATGGACTTGCCGCGGGCCATCATGCCGCCGCCTTGCGCAGGGCCAGCCCGAGATCCTGCAGGTCACCGATCGAGATGACGGTGAGGTCGCCGATGTTGGCTCGCTGGGTCTCCAGGCCGTGGGCACAGCGGATGGCGAACGCACGCACACCCGGGGGCACGTGGTTCGTCGCCTTGCGCAGGTCTCCGGCCGTCGGCTGATCCCCGGTGATGAGGAAGAACACGGAGGCATTGGGAACGTGGTCAGCGGTCTCGCGGGCCACGTCCACACTGGTCTTGCGCAGCGGCTTGCCCTCGATCCGGGTCATGTCATCCAGCATGTTGCGCCCTGTCTCCGTGTGGATCGGGCCGGCATGGGTGCGAATGGACAGGTTGCGCTGCTCCTTGAAGGCCTCGAGCCCGATGGAGGACGCGACGGAGATCGCGAGCTCGAAATCGTTCTCGGTGGCGTACTCGGACGTGCTCGTGGACAGGGCGATGGCCAGGTGTGCGCGCCGGGTCTCCTCGAACTGGCGGACCATGAGCTTGTTGGTGCGGGCCACCGTCTTCCAGTGGATGTGGCGGCGATCATCGCCGGGGACGTAGTCACGCAACGCGTGGAAGGAGACGTCCGCACTGGACAGGTCACGGGTGGGCAGGCCCTCGAGGTCGCGGATGAACCCGGCCGAGGAGCCTTGCAGTGCCACTGTCCTCGGGTGGACGAACAGTTCCTCCGGCTCGGTCCACTTCAATTGGCGGCGCAGTAGGGCGAGCGGATCCTGGCGCACGGAGCGCACGGGGCCGACCGTGATGACCGCACGGCGATGCGTGGGGATGGTGAAGAGGTCCTCGTGCACGGCGCCCGGGCGCATGCGCGGCAGCTGGAAGACAGCGGTGGCCCGCCCCACGGGCAGTTCCATGGCGCCCGGCATCAAGGCCTTGTCCGCCGTGTTGGTCACCTCGATCGCGCCCACCGCACGGTCACCCACGGCCACGCGGGACCGCGCCAGGTCCAGGTCCACCCGGTAGGAGGACCGGCCCAGGATGAACCCGATGGCGAGCAACAGCAGGAACACGCCCACCAGACCAGCCACGATGGCCTCGGCCCAGCCGAACACGAGTCCGACGATCCAGGACCCGACGGTGATGACCAGCACGAGCCAGCCCAACGGAGAGATGACCTCCAGGACCGGCTGGACCTTCTTGCCCCACCACCCGGTCGCTGCCTCGCGGGCCGGTTCGGTGGTGACCGCCGTCGTCTCCCTCAGGCGCCGCCAGCGGTCCTGCAGTTGGACCGCCGCCTTGCTAGCCCGTTCGGACGACTTCGAGGGGCCCTTCTGCGGGGTGTCCTTGGGTGCCGCTCCACGGCGGCCTGGGGCCTTCGTGGAGCGCCGCGAACGTCGCGTTTCGGGTGATGACTGCGTGCTCATGTGATGCGGGGGCCTCTCAGGCGCCGGTGGTGGACGAGCCACCGCGGTGCACGGTGTCCTCGTTCGCCTCGACGGCGGCAGAACCGGCAGCCGGACCGGTCGCCATGGCGGCCGCCGGTTCGGGGGCCTCGGACCGATGCTGCGGGGCACCGACGGTGGCCAAGACGCGCGTCAAGACGGCCTGGGGCGTGGCACCGGCGAACTCGGCCTCCGGGTCCAGCACCAGTCGGTGGGTCCACACGTGCGGGGCGAGGTCCTTGACGTCATCCGGCAGCACGTAGTTGCGACCATGGGAGGCGGCACGCACCTTGGCGGCACGCACCATGGCCATGGCCCCGCGCACGGAGACGCCCAGCCGGGTCTCGTCCGCCAGTCGAGTCTCCTCGGTCAGCTCGGCGATGTAGTTCAGCACAGCCCCATCCACGTGCACCGTGGTGGCCAGCTCCGTCATGTCCTGGATGGCCTGGGTGGTGATGATCGGGGTCAGGGCGCCGGAGCGGTCCTTCGTGGCGGCACCGGAGAGCAGCTCCACGGTGGACTTGCGGTCCGGGTAGCCGATCGAGGTCTTGATCAGGAAGCGGTCCAGCTGGGCCTCGGGGAGCTTGTAGGTACCTGCCTGCTCGATGGGGTTCTGGGTGGCGATCACCATGAAAGGACGCTCGTTGGTGTACGTGACGCCGTCCACGGTCACCCGTGCCTCCTCCATGACCTCGAGGAGGGCCGACTGCGTCTTCGGCGAGGCGCGGTTGATCTCATCGGCCAGCACGATGTTCGCGAAGATCGGCCCCTGGTGGAACTCGAACTCTTGCGACTTCTGGTCGTAGATGGTCACACCCGTGACGTCGGAGGGCAGCAGGTCCGGTGTGAACTGAATGCGCGAGTGGGTGCCCTTGACCGTGGCGGCCAGCGAGCGGGCGAGCATGGTCTTGCCGGTGCCCGGGGCATCCTCGAGCAGGACGTGGCCATCCGTGAGCATGGCCGTGAGGACCAGCGAGATGACATCTTCCTTGCCCAGGATGGCCTGGCCGATGTTGTCCGAGATCTTCTCGAACGTCCCGGCGAACCACTCGGCCTGTTCGGTGGTCATGGTCATGGGTGTTGCTCGCTTTCGTGGTGCGGGGTGGAGGCTGAAGGCGTGTTACAGGAGCGGACTAAGTACTGAGGGGCAGTGATTCGCCGGACGGTGTGTCACCAAGCGTTGATTCGCCCGGAATCGACAACATGGTTTCCATTGTGGTATATCCTCGCCCAGATCTTTACTCCAGATACCTGCCCGTGATAGCAACCAACGTCCTGCCTCGCAGTCCTACTCGACCCAACCGTGATCGTATGGTCGTACGTACCGAATCGGTGATCGCCACCCTGATCTGACCAGCAATGCACGGTGTATGTCGCCGGGTTGATGTCTTTGAGCTCCACGTTCAGGTTGTAACAACTGATATTGCAATCACCCTTGCTGACGGGAGCTCCTCGACGGACAGTCGCAGAGGGATTCGGCGGTGGCGGCGGGGCCGCGTTGGACGTCGCGCTCCCTGTCCAGGAGTTCGCCTCGCCCTCAGTCGGAGTGGCCGTCACCGTGATGGTGCGCTTCTCTGAGTAGCCGGCGCTCACGCTCTCCGAACCGTCATTCGGCGTGCCGCCGGAGCCGGAAATGGACACCGTCACGGTCACCGGCCGTCCATTGGCATAGGCCGACGCATTGGAGTTCCAGTTGAAATCGACCTTTCGCTCACCGCCGCTGGCCTTGATGTTCGAGGCGTCCTTGACCGGACCGTAAGCGCTCTCTTGGTTGGAGGCTCCGGACGGGTCCCCGGCGCCTGCGGCATTGAGCGCCCGGACCCTGACGGTCACGTTCTTGCCGTTGCTGCCCACGTTGATGGTGCTACCCGGCCCGCTGAGACCATTCCAGTTTCCACCGCTGACCTGGTATTGGTACCCGGTGATGGGTGAACCGTTGGCTGAGCCGGGTTTGAAGTCCACCTTGAGGGTGTTGTTCGAACCGGTCGCGCTGATGGCCGGTGTAGACGGTGCCTTCGGCCGGCCGTAGGGGGTGACCGCGGTGGAGCGCGGCGAGCCCTCGGATGCACCGACCCGATTTTCGGCCACCACCGCGAAGGAATACGAGGACGTGGTCTTCAGGCCGGTCACCTGCTGGGAGGTGCCGCTGATGTCCGAGGTGGTCTGCACCTGGGACCCGCCCTCGTAGACATACAGGGTGTAGTCCTTGATGGTCGCCCCGTTGCTGTTCGGCGCACTCCACCGCACGTTGGCCACACCGCCGTTAACGGCGGACTCGGCCCGGGAGGCGGTGGGTGCCAGCGGCTGCATGGGCACACCAGCCGGGGTGGTCGAGGAGGACCAGCCAGAGAACTCGCTGGGCCGGTCCGCATCGTTCACCGCCTGGATCCGGAACTGATAGGCGGTGCCGTTTGTCAGGCCCTCCCAGGTGGTAGAGGTGCCGGAGACCGACTTCTGCGTCACGCCGTTGGCCGGGGCCGGGGAGATCTCCACGGTGTAGGAGGTGATGGGAGAACCCCGGTTGACCGGGGCCGCCCACGTCAGGTCGATCTTCCTGTCACCGTCCGTGCCCGTCGGCGGTACCGGCTGCTCCGGTTCCACGTCAGGCCGGGCCGGTGCGGACGACACCGAGGGATCGGACTCACCGACCTCGTTCGTGGCCGTGACCGCGAAGGTGTACTCCTGGTTGTTCGTCAGTCCAGAGATCGTGCATGTGGTGGCCGCGCAATCCTGGTTCACGCCGTCGGCCGTGACGGTGTAACCGGTGATGGCCGCACCGTTGTTGGCCGGAGCATCCCAGGTCAGCACAACCTCGGAGTCGCCCACAGAGTCGACCCTCGGCACGCCGGGGGCCTCGGGCGCACCCTTGACGTTGAGTGAGATGGTGCCCTGGACCTGGCGGTCGGGATCCTCGGTCATGTCCTGCACGGTGTACTGCACGGTCATCTGACCCACGAGGTCCTCGTTCGGGGTGACCACCACATTGTCGCCGGAGATCTCGGCCTTACCCCGGGAGGGATCGCCCGAAGTGCTGACGATCTTGAGGTCGCCTTCCCCCTCGAACGGATTCACGTCGTTCGCCAGGACGGGAACGGTTTCAGCCCTCCCCTGGTGGGCGTCCGGCACGGTGTCCGGGTTCGCCACCGTCAGCGGGCGATCCGAGGCGTTGACCGTGAGGGTCACCTGGGCCGGCACGGGATCGGACTTGCCGTCCGTCACCGTCACCTGGACGGTGCCGCGGGTCCCCTTCGGGGTGTCTGCCCCGGCGCTGGCGGTGAGTACGGACCCCTCGAGGTTGACGTCCATGCCTTCGATGGAGGACTCCCCCAGCGCGAAGGTGAGATTCTCGGCATCATCAGGGTCAGGGTCGGACGCGGCCTGGGCCAGGTCGAGGGTCGCCGGATCGCCGCCGGCGGACACCTCCATGGTGTTGGACTGGAACAGCGGCGGGAGGTTCTCATCCGGGCGCGGCAGCACGCGGACCGGTTGGGTCACGACAGCTTTCAGGCCCTCGGCATCATCCGGTCCGGAGCCGTCCGTCACCTCGAAGGTCACGGACGCGGCGCCGGTGAAGTCCTCGGGCGCGGTGAAGACCAGGTCGGTGGCGGAACGCACCAGGCCACCCTCGGACTCCGGCGTCGAGGACACCTTGGACTCCTCGGTGAGGCGCGGCGACTTGCCGTCCCGGACCACCACGAGATCGTCCAGGTTCAGGGGCAGTTCCTCCCCGGCCATCACCTCGATCGGCGCGTCCGAGCGCAGCGTCGGGCGGGCCTCGCCGGCCCCGGGGACGATCACGAACGCGTAGGCGGACAGATCATCGGCATCCGTGAGCCGGTAGGTGATCACCTGCGGATTGGACTGCACGGGGACCACCAGTTGGTTGTCCTCCGTGAGGGTCACGCCCTCCGGATTCTCCGGCAGGTCCACGGTCAGGTCGTCCGGAGTGCCGTCCGGGTCCTCGTCGTTCTTCAGCAGGTCCACCGTGACCTCGTCCTGCTCCACGGTCTCTCGGAAGGAGACCCGGTCATCCCGGGCGATCGGCGCACGCAACGGTGCGTTCGGGTCCGACTCGACCGTCAGTGTTCCGGTGTCCTGACCACCACGGCCGTCCGTGATCGTATAGCGGACGGACGTGAAGCCGGCCTCGGGCGGCGAGGTCAGCAGGATCCGGCCGTCCACCAGGGCGGCGTCCGAGCCCTCGGTGGCCTCCAGGTTGTCCATGAACTTCAGCTCGTCCCCGTCCGCGTCCGTGTCATTGGACAGCACGTCCACGGCCACGGGGCGGTCCGGGCGCACCTGGATTGAGTCGTTGACGGCCACCGGTGGGGTGTTCTCCTGCGCCACGGGGGCGATGCCCACCATGATCGTCCCGGTGGAGCGGGCACCGAGGCGGTCCTCGACCACGTAAGTGAACACGTCCGTTCCAGTGGAGCCGGCCGTGGCCGTGTACTCAATGGAGTTGGCGGTGACCTTGGCGGACCCCTTGGTGGGGGGATTCTCCAGCTGCACCAGGGACACTGAGTCCCCATCCGGGTCGATCCCGTCCAGTGGAATCGGGATGGCCACGGTCTCACCCGAGAACACGCGGCCCTCCACCGTCTCCGGAGACGGCGGCGAGTTATTCTCCAGGTCCAGCGCGTTGATGTGGAACGTCACTCGGGCGGAGGCCTGCTGCCCGTCCGGCCCGGAGACGGTGTAGACGGCGGAGACCGTCTTGGCCTCCTCACCGGCACGGAACCGGATCTTGTTGTCCGAGACGGACATCAGGCCGTCGGCCTCATCGACGCCCTCGGCCAGTTCGGGCTCGAGGGTGAGTTCGGCGCCGTTGGGATGGACGTCGTTGTCCAGGACCGGCACGGTGACCACGTCTCCGGCCCGCACCACGGCGGTGTCCGGGTTGGGACGCGGCGGCTCCATGGACTCGGGGGCCGGGATCGGGATGACGGTGACTTCGCCCTTCGAGGCGGCCGTGCCGTTCGTGACGGTGTAGGTGAACGTGACCGGCTCGGTCAGTCCCTGCTGATCGGTGACGCGCAGGACGGCATTGCGTTCCACGGAGACGTTGAATGGCGCGTCCTCCGGCACGTCCACCTGCTGGGCCACCAGCACGCCGCCCTCGGGGTCGGAGTCGTTGCCGAGGATGTTGACCAGCACCTCGCCGTTGGCCGGCAATAGCGCCACGTCACGCACGGCCACCGGCGCACCGGTGTTCTTGTCCGGGTCCTTGACGTCCACCCGGATCAGTCCCGGGGCGGAGGCCGGCCCGTTGGTGGCGACGTACTTCAGGTAGAAGGTCTTCTCCTGGTCCGAGCGGAAGGACACGGTGCCCGTGTCACTGTTCATGTCCACGTCCGCACCGGAGATCGGGTCCACGTGGGCCAGGCGCAGCTCGGTGCCGGTCGGGTCGAAGTCGTTCTCCAGGGGTGAGAAGGTGGCCTCCTCCCCCACGTTGACGGTCACGTGGTCCGTGGCGGTGATCGGCGGGGCCGAGCCCTTGGGCAGCACCTCGATGACCACGCGGCCGGTCTCCGACTCGCGGCGATCGGAGACGGTGATCTCCAGCTCCTTGGTGCCGTCGGTCTTGCCGACGTCCTCGAAGGTCAGCACGCCGTCTGGCCGGACGCGCACCACGTCACCGTCCTCGGAGACGGCGCCCATCAGTTGCAGGTCGTCCCCGTCCGGGTCCTTCCAGTCCGTCAGGATGTTCTGGGAGACCTCGGTGCCGGCCTGGACGCGCAGGGTGGTCACCCGCTCTTGGACGGGCTTGCTGTTCTCCTCTTCCGGGACCACGCGCACGGTGGCCTGGGCCTGGTCGGTGCCCCCGCGCCCGTCGTCCGCGGTGTAGGTGAAGGCGGACGAACCGCTCGCGTCCTCCGGAACCACCATCTGGAAGCCTGTGCCGTCGTAGATCTCCTGCAGGGTGCCGGTCTCGGGTTGGTCCCCGGCCAGTTCCGCGGTCAGCAGGTCGCCGTCCGGGTCCACGTCGTTGAACAGCACCGGCAGGGCGGTGGTGCGCCCGGCACGGACGCCGAAGGTGTCATCCTCGGCGACCGGCTTCTGGTTCTCCTCCTGGCGGTCCGGCAGTTCGATGGAGTCGGTGATCTCGTCCGACTCCTCTTCCTCCTGCTCGCCCTCGCCCTTCGGCGGTTCCAGGTCCGCCCAGTTGTTGACGATCTTCATGCCGTCCGCCACGAGCCAGGTGTTGCCTTGCGCGATGTCGTTGAGCACCACCACGTCCCGGTTGACGCGGAACTCCATCTGGGCCTCGGCCGGCATCTCGGGGATCTGTTCGGTGGTGTCCTGGGAATCATCGTCGCAGTCGCGCTGGTACAGGCCGGAGCCCTGCCAGGCCGCGTGCGTGCAGGTCCCCACGCGCACCGGCTGGATCGGGGCGCCGGTGGTCTCCACGGTGGTGTAATGCGTTTCCCCGCCGTCCAGCGGCACGGTCGCGGTCTTGTTGGCGAGCGCGACGACGGCCCCGGCCGCCTCCGGTCCCGGCGCCTGGAGCTTTCCCTCGGCGGGATCGACGACGCTGGAGGCCTCGCCCTCAGAGGTCACCAGGGTGCCGGTGGCCGCATCGAAGACGACGCCCGTCTCCCCGACGGCCGAGATCTGTGGCTCGGCCATCCCGGCGAGCCCGTCGATCTCCGTGGAGGAGATCTCCCGGAAGCCGGCCGGGTCGCCGTCGTTGGCTTCGGGATTGCCCGATGCGCCGTCAGAGTCCGTCTCGTCCGCCGGGGCTTCGCCGTCCCCGACGGCCTCGGTCGAGCTGCCCTGATTGGACTGGTCGCGGAGCTCCTCGTCCGTCAGCGGGCGGAAGCCCTTGATGAGGTTGGCGTCCAGGTCGGCCACCCACACCGTGTCGTCACGGCCCACGGCCGAGAGCACCCGGCCCTCGCCCTCGTAGAAGGGGTCCGCGGATTCGGAGGCGATGGCCCCGAGGTTCTGGGTGGTGGCTGCGTAGACCCGGCCCTGCTCCGCGTCCGAGACGGCCACGATCTTCTCGCCGTAGGAGAAGGAGGAATTGGCCGGGAGCATCGTCTCATCGGAGAGGACGAAGGCGGCGGGATCCACGGTGGTGGCGGCACCCATCTCGAGGTCCCGGAGGTAGACCTGGTCCGCATGCTGCGCCAGGTCGAACTCGGTCATGGTGGTGGCCACGCCGCCGTCGAGGGTCTGAGACTGGTAGTTGAGGTGGGCGACCTTGTTCTCCGCCGCGTTGACCACCCACACGCCACCGTCATTGAGGTCGACGTCTGCGGTCTGGAAGCCCGGATAGAGGATGGCGCCGGTCACGGCCACGGCGGAAACGCCCACGAACGCCGTCGCCTTCAACGCGCCTTGGCGCCCGGCGCCGAAACCTGTCCCCACGTTTTTGTCCCCCGATGGTGAAATCACGGTCCGTTCTGCGCGCCAACGGCACAGCGACCATTCAACGGGAGTCTAGCGGTTCAGCCGACGGCGCAAACCTGAAATGGCCCTGAGGGGATGGGTAGTTCTCCCCATGTGCTGCGGTTGCCTCCGGCAGAGGTCAATCGACCACAAGACCGTTACCGGTGCCTGGCATGAGGATCGACGGTCGGATCTCGCCGAACCCACGGACCATCCGCGGGGGTTGCGGGACCAGGACGAACCGATCGTCCGCCTCCAGTGCCATGGCCGTCATCGCGTCCACCAGGACAGTACCGGGGTCCGCGAGCGCGGTCAGCCGGGAGGCGAGGTTCACGGTGGGGCCGTAGATGTCCCCCAGCCGGGAGAGCACCCGGCCCCACACCACGGAGACGCGGGACGAGGGCAACACGGGATCGTCAGCCATGGCCTGCGCCAGCGCCAAACCGATCTGGGCTCCGGCCTCCGGCGTCTCGGCATTGAACAGCACCTCGTCACCGACCGTCTTGACCAGCCGGCCACCGCCGATCGAGATGATCTCGGCGCACTTGTTCTCGAAACGCTGCACCATCTGGGCCAGCGTGCGCTCGTTCATCTGCCGGGACAGGGAGGTGTAGGAGACCATGTCCGCGAAGCCCACCGCGCGGGCCAGCGGCAACGGGGCGTCGTCCTCAGACCCGTCCCGGCCCACGGCACTGGCCGCCAGCCCCGCCTCCACCCGGACGGTGAGGCGCTGCAATGCCGAGTTGAGCTGCCGCCGGTAGGAGTAGGCCATGACCTCTTCGAGCGGCTCGATGATCTCCGGCAGCATCCGGACCACCTCGCGGCGGGCCTGCGGGTCCGTCATGCCCTCGCTGATCTTGTTCTCCACGAGGGCCTCGATCTGCCACACGACCATGCGGTCCGTCATCTGGCCGATGGAGCGGGTCAGGGAGATGGCCGTCTCCTCGTTGAGGATGCCGCGCCGGACCAGGTCGATCATGGTACCGATCGCGTCGGTGTCCTGCTGGGTGAAGGCCCGGTCCTCGTCCTTGACATTCGGGAATCCCAGGGCGCGCCAGAGTTTGCGGGCCGAGATCAGGGAGACGCCGAGTTCACTGGCCATGTCCCGCCGGGTCATCGAGCGAGGCCCGCCCAGCAGGTCCTTCTCCAGGGTCGAGATCGCCTGGGTCCAGGTGGTGACCTCCTGCTCGTCCTCCAGGGCCAGCGCTGACGTCGCGGTGGTGTCCGGCGCCGGCTGCGGCCGGGCCTGGCGCTCGGCGTTCGGAGCGGGGACCTGTTCCATCTGCGCGGTCCGCCGCAGCGGGGCATCGGCGGGGCCATCTTCGAGCGCCTCGGCGGGACCGGAGGCCTCGGCCGCGGGTTGAACGCCTTCGGTCAGCAGGCCCAGATCACCGTGGTCATCCAGTGGCGTCAGTTCGGGCAGGTCGTCCCAGTCGTCCATCGGACCGGTGTACTCAGCCACGGTAGTCACCCCTCATCATTGGTCCTGGTGCCGGCCGCAGTGCCGGTCCTGGTGCCACCGGTGGGCCGGCCGTCCCGGCGTGGGCGGAGATCTCCTGGCGTAGGGCACCGACCTCCCGAAGGATCAGTTCCCGGAAGCGTGCCGCCTCGGGCATGTTCGCGAGCACCCACGAGCCGCCGGCTCCATGGTCCACCAGAAGGTCCCCGGAACGGGTCATCTTCTGCCCGCGGCGCTGGCGCAGACGGACGTCGTAGACGGAGAGCAGGTGCAGGGAGCGCTCCCTGCACTTGCCGATTCCGGCCCGTTGCAGGATGCGGCGCGTGGTGAGCAGCGTGCGGCGGTTGAACCAACGCCAGGCGGGGCGCAGGCAACCGAAGAGCAGGGCCACGGCGGCCAGGATCCAGGCCGCGACCACCAGCCAGCTGCGGGAATCCACCAGAACCTCCGCCAGGTCCGGCCGGGCGAGGAAGCCCTGCACATAGCCAGTGGCCAGGGCGATCAGCATGAGGCGCAGGACAGGCATGATCAGGGCTCGCGGATGCGAGCGGGTACGCACGCGTACCTGCTCACCGGGCGCCAGCCTCAGTCCCACGTCGGGCCGTCCTCTCCAGTAATCGTCGGGTTGCCTCGGACTACTGCGGTCCGGCTGCAGTCCATCAGCGGCGCAGGTGCACCACGTCAGCGGCGGAAACCTCCAGCAGGTCACCGCGCCGAGTGGTGCCGGGCACCGCTGTATCCATCTTCCCACGGTCGGCCGGCTCCACGAGGAGGGTTCCCCCGGGTCCCAGCGCCCTCGCGGTCCCCCTCAGCCGGGAACCGTCCGGCAGATGCACGGTCACTTCGGTGCCCAAGGTCGCCAGCTGGCCCACGACGCCGGCCGCGGCCGGGTGTGCTCCGTCCACCTCTCCGGGGTGATCACGGACCGCGCGCGTGAAGTCGTCCAGGCGCGCGGACAGCGCGTCCAGCACGGTGTCCAGCAGGTCCGGTGCCGAGGGCACGGTGCCCTCGGGCACCCACTCGGCGACCGACGTCGCCGTGGGGACCGGGGCCCCGCCGGGGCCGAAGTCCAGGTTCAGGCCGAGCCCCAGCACGATCCCGGACTGGTCCGGCAGCACGGAGGCGAGGATGCCGCAGAGCTTGCGGCCGTCCTCAACCAGCACGTCATTGGGCCATTTCACCTGGGCCGGGACTCCGAGGCTCCGCAGCTCTGCGCTGGTGGCGGCCGCTGCCACCAGCGTGACCCAGCTGAAGTGCTCCACGGGAAGTTCCGGGCGCAGCACCACGGAGACGGACAGGGCCGTGCCGGGAGGGGTGGTCCAGCCGCGCCCCCGGCGGCCCCGGCCCGACCGCTGGTCCAGGGTGGCCAGGGCAGACAGGTGCGGCCACCGGTCCGGTTGGGCCGTGGCTTGGGCGATGAGTTGTTCCTGCGTCGAGTCGGCCTGCTCCAGCCAGTTGATGGTCATGCTTCTAGGTATAGCGGGTCGTACTGGTCATTCGCTGGACCAATCCGGGGGCCACCGGCGGCAATCTTGTGCGGTTCCTACAAGAGGTGGAGGTCCTGACGTCACTAGACTGGGCCCTGGCCGTGATGTTCACGGGGCGTACCCCGAAACCACCGCCACACCGCTTGTATGAAAGTTCCAACCGACGGAGGACCTGTGACCGAACCGGATCTGACCACCACGGCCGGCAAGCTGCAGGACCTGGAGCGCCGCCGGGCCGAGGCCGCGCTGCCGTCCGGCCAGGCCGCCGTGGACAAGCAGCATGACCGGGGCAAGCACACCGCCCGCGAGCGCGTCGAGATGTTGCTGGATCCGGGATCGTTCATCGAGTTCGATGCCCTCGCGGTACACCGCACCACCGCCTTCGGCATGGAGAAGAAGAAGCCCATCGGGGACGGACTGGTCTCCGGCTACGGCACCGTCGACGGCCGCATGGTGGCTGTGTACGCCCAGGACTTCACGGTCTACGGCGGCTCCCTGAGCCAGGTCAACGGCGAGAAGATCGTCAAGGTCCAGGAGTTCGCCGCCCGGAACGGCTGCCCGGTGATCGGGATCAACGACGGCGGCGGGGCGCGGATCCAGGAGGGGGTTGCCTCCCTGGCGATGTTCGCGGATATCTTCCGCAACAACGTCATGTCCTCCGGCGTGATTCCGCAGATCACCCTCATCATGGGGCCCTCAGCCGGCGGCGCGGCCTACTCCCCCGCGCTGACCGACTTCATCATCATGGTGGACAAGACCTCCCACATGTTCATCACCGGCCCGGACGTGATCAAGACCGTCACGGGCGAGGACGTGGACATGGAGACCCTCGGCGGCGCCCGCCAGCACAACGCCTCCACCGGCACGGCCTCCTACCTGGCCGCCAACGAGGAGGACGCCCTCGAGTATGTTCGCGAACTGCTCGAGTTCCTCCCGTCCAACAACCTGGCCGAGGGGCCGGTGGAGCCGTTCGAGGAAGAGCTGGACGTCACCGCCAAGGACCTCGAGCTGGACACCCTGATCCCCGATTCGGCGAATCAGCCCTATGACATGCTCACCGTGATCGAGCACGTGGTGGATGACGCCCACTTCCTGCAGGTCCAGGAGCTCTATGCGCCCAACGTGATCTGCGGACTCGGCCGGGTCGAGGGGCATTCCGTGGGGATCGTGGCCAACCAGCCGATGCAGTTTGCCGGCACCCTGGACATCAATGCCTCGGAGAAGGCCGCCCGCTTCGTCCGGTTCTGCGATGCCTTCAACATCCCGATCATCACGTTCGTGGATGTCCCCGGGTTCCTGCCCGGCACGGACCAGGAGTTCTCCGGGATCATCCGCCGCGGCGCCAAGCTCATCTACGCCTACGCCGAGGCCACGGTGCCCAAGCTGACCGTCATCACCCGCAAGGCCTACGGCGGTGCCTACATCGTCATGGGGTCCAAGAAACTCGGCGCGGACCTCAACCTCGCCTGGCCGACCGCCCAGATCGGCGTGATGGGGGCCCAAGGAGCGGTCAACATCCTCTACCGCCGGGACCTCAAGGCCGTCGAGGAGTCCGGCGGCGATGTGGAGGCCAAACGCCAGGAGATCATCGAGGGCTACGAAGCGGAACTGCTCAACCCCTACCAGGCGGCCGACCGCGGTTACGTGGACGCCGTCATCACGCCGGCCGAGACACGGACGCAGATCGTGCGCGGCCTGCGGGCCACCTTCCACAAGCGCGAGTCCCGCCCCGCCAAGAAGCACGGGAACATCCCGCTGTGAGCGGCCGGGACACCCTCGACCACACTGAGAACCCCAACACCACTGCGACTGGGTCAACCCGGGAGGCCATGATGGACACGCAGCACCCCACCCCTGAGACCAGCCAGGCGCCGGAGCCGGCACTACTCGTCAAGGGCAACCTCGATGCCGAGGAGACGGCCGCCCTGACCGCGGTCATCCACGCCGTGGCCGCCCAGGCCGAACAGCACCGGCGTGAGGGTGCCGGACGCACCGACCGGGACCGCACCCTGGACCGCCGGCGCCGCCTCGGACTGTGGGCCCGCCCCGGCTCCGGCTCCTGGAAACACGCCGCCGGACAGCGCTGAGCGGTCTTCACCCCAAGTCCAGGTTCCCGATGAACGACAAGGTTGACTACAAGAAGAGCCTCGACGCCTACCAGGCGAAACGGCACCAGTTTCGGATCGTGGATGTGCCAGACACGAGGTATCTCATGATCGATGGCCACGGTGATCCGAACACCTCCCCTGCCTACGCCGAGGCACTCAGGGCGCTCTATCCGGTGGCCTACAAGCTCAAGTTCGCTAGCAAACGCGACCTCGGACGAGACTACGTGGTCATGCCTCTGGAGGGTCTGTGGTGGGCCGAGGATATGGACTCCTTCACCGCTTCACGAGACAAATCCCGTTGGGACTGGTCGATGATGATCATGGTCCCCGAGTGGACCGACCAACAGATGTTCGACACGGCCATCGAGCAGGCCGGAGCCAGGGATCGCCCAGACCGCCTGGGCGACGTCCGTCTGGAAACACTGTCCGAGGGACGTTGCGTACAGACATTGCACGTCGGCTCGTTCGATGACGAGGCCGAGGTGCTGGCACGGATGCACCACGAGTTCATCCCCGACAAGGGTCTCTGCATGGTCGGCAAGCACCACGAGATCTACCTCAGCGACCCGCGCAAGGTCGCTCCTGAGAAGCTGCGCACGATCCTGAGACAACCGGTCACCGCCGAGAGCTGACCATGCCTCAGTCGGTTCCGCCGCGCACCACGTCCACGTGCACGTGGTCGAGATGGCGCAGGATCTCGTTGCCCGGGTCGGATGCACGGTAGTCCTGCCACTGCCCGCGTGAGCTCCGGGCGCTCCAGACCCGGTCATCGAAGATGACGTACTGGATGTCCAGGTCTTGGGCATGGGCGACCAGCCAGTGGGCCAGCAACCATCCATCCCTCCGGTTCTCCTCGGACACCGGGCGAAAGAAGATGTCGATGGCCCGGCCCTCGTAGTGGGTGGACCCCTCCTGGTGCCCCTGATCCACGCCGCCCGGCGCGAACCCGCCCAGGCTCTGCTCGCCGAACACGTCGGTCATCGACTCCCTGACCAGCTCCGCGCGTGGCGTCAATCCGGTGGCGTTCGGCTGCTGCCCCGGAAGGTCTTCTCGCACCGACCCGCGGCAGCTCAGACTCGCACCGGCATCCTCGGGTGGCCCCTCGGCCAGACGCCGTACGACCAACGAGTCGAGGTCTGAGGTATCCGGGGCGGCCAACCCCCGCGCCGAGAGCGCCACAGCCGTGGTGGCCAGCTTCGCCTCCTCACGGTCGAGTCCGACCATCCCGTCCGCGGTGCTCACCGTGCACTCCGAGCTCCATGCCATCAGGCCACCGCCCGAACGCTGGCCAATGAACAGGCCGGCCCCGATGAGGATCATTGTTCCCGCGATCACTCCGAAGAGGACGAGGGTCAGGAACGGCCCTCGGCTGGGGCGACGGCGCTCTTGCGACTGCTCGGTCATGGCGAGGGACTTCTCCTTGTGGCGTCGAGAGCCATCACGCACCACGTCCGGGACTGTTTCGCCGGGTGCCTCAGCAAGCTCTACCGTCAACGCTACGCCCCCGCGTCGCAGCGAAGGAGGCACTGCCCATACCCCCCTCGGACGAACACGCGGCCCTCGTGATCCTGCCGAGCCATCGCGATCATCGTGATGACTCGGCAGGATCACCGTGGCTCAAGGGAGGGAGCCGGCCGGGGTGCAGAGTGGCCCGGCGACGTGGAAACCGTGACGTCGGAAACGGTTAGGGTGCTGCCATGAGCGAACCCACCGGTCACACCCCGCCGCACCAGCAGAACCCGCCCGGTCAGAACGGCCGGCCCCGCCAGCTCTCCGCGATCGATGCGCTGGCCAACCGCTACTTCGCCGACACCCTCGCTCTGCACCCCGAGGAGGCCACTGCGCTCGGCCACCCGGGTCACGAGACGGAGTACTCGGACTACTCCCCCGCCGGAACGGCCGCCCAGGACGAGCTGAATCGGACCCTCTTGGAGGACCTCGACTGCCTCACTCCCGCCGACGACGTGGACCGCGTCACCGCCGCCGCGCTGCACGAGCGGGTGGGGCTGGAACGCCGGATCCACGCCACCGGCCGCACCGAGCTGAACAACCTGGCCTCCCCGGCCCAGGAGATCCGCAACATCCTGGACCTGATGCCGATGGAGACCGAGCAGGATTGGGCCAACATCGCCGGCCGGCTGGCCAACCTGCCCGGTGCCCTGGCGGGATACGCCGAGTCCTTGCGGGCATCGCGCGACGCCGGCCAGGTCGCCGCCCAGCGCCAGGTCGACATCGTCATCGAGCAGGCGGAGGCCCACTCCGCCGCCGGGGGCTTCTTCCCGGGGCTGGTCGAGCGCGCGGCCGCGGCCGGCGTCGTGCCCTCCGCCCTGCTCACCGAGCTGGAGACCCAGGCGCGCAAGGCCGGGACCGCCTACCAGGGTCTGGCGGACTTCCTGACGTTGGAGGTGCGGGACAATGCGCCGGAACGGGACGCCGTCGGGCGGGACCTCTACGGGCTGTACTCGCAGGAGTTCCTGGGCGCCCAGATTGACTTGGAGGAGACGTACGCGTGGGGGCAGGAGGAGCTCGCGCGGATCATCGAGGCCCAGCAGGCCGACGCCGAACGGATCCAACCCGGCGCCACCATCGAGGAGGCCCGCGCAGTGTTGAACGCGGACCCGGCCCGCCGGTTGCAGGGCACCGACGCACTGCGGGGCTGGATGCAGGGCATCACCGACGCGGCGCTCGAGTCCATGACCCGTTACTTCGAGATCCCCGCACCGATGGACCGGGTCGAGTGCATGATCGCCCCTACTCAGGAGGGCGGCGTCTACTACACGGGCCCCTCGGACGACTTCTCCCGGCCCGGCCGTATGTGGTGGTCCGTGCCCGCCGGGGAGGACTCCTTCACCACGTGGCAGGAGACCACCACCGTCTTCCACGAGGGTGTGCCGGGCCACCACCTGCAGATCGGCACGGCCATGCTGGCCCGGGACGAGTTGAACGACTGGCGGCGCAACGGGCTGTGGACCTCCGGGCACGGCGAGGGCTGGGCCCTGTACGCCGAGAAGCTCATGGACGAGTTCGGCTTCCTCACGGATCCGGGTGACCACCTCGGCATGCTGGATGCCCAGCGGATGCGTGCCGCCCGTGTGGTGTTCGACATCGGCGTGCACTGCGGATTCGAGGCTCCGGCGTCCGAGGGCGGCGGCGTATGGACTCCGGAGCAGGGATTCGCGTTCTTGAACAAGCACCTCAACGATTCCCCCGGACAGATCCGGTTCGAATTCGTCCGGTACCTCGGCTGGCCGGGGCAGGCGCCCTCATACAAGATCGGTCAGCGCATCTGGGAGCAGATCCGCGCCGAACACGCCGACCGCGCCGCGGCCCAGGGCCGCGAGTTCGACCTCAAGGCCTTCCACACCCGGGCCCTGCGCCTGGGCTCCATGGGGCTGGACACTCTGCGCGAGGCGATGGCATGAGCGGCCAGACGGATGCGGGAGCGAACGCCCTGCCTGCCACCGAACAGACCGAACAGCAGGCCCACGACGGCGGCACACCGGTGCCGCGGCTGGTGCTGGCCTCGGCCTCGCCGGCCCGGGCTCGGATCCTCGAGGCCGCCGGCCTCCCCTTCGCCGTGGTGGTCTCGGATGTGGACGAGGACGCGATCGCTGCGGCCCATCCGCTGGCCAGTCCCGCCGAGACCGCCCAACTGCTGGCCCGGGCCAAGTCCGAGGACGTCGCCGGGCACCCCAAAGCGTCGGGCGCCCTGGTGATCGGCTGCGACTCGGTGTTCGAGCTGGACGGCGTGGCCTACGGCAAGCCCTGGGAACCCGAGGTCGCCATAGAGCGCTGGCGGGCGCAGTCCGGACGTACTGGAGAACTGCACACCGGCCACTGGGTCGTGGACAACCGTGACATCACCAGCCGTGATGACGGTGCCCCGCTCGCGCGGCCGGCGACCGGGGCGCTCTCGAGCGCCATGGTGAGGTTCGCCGACGTGGACGAGGAGGAGATCGCCGCGTACGTGGCCACGGGTGAGCCCCTGCAGTGCGCCGGGGCCTTCACGATCGATGGTCGCGGAGCAGCCTTCGTCACCGCGGTGGAGGGGGACCCGAATGCTGTGATCGGCCTGTCCGTCTCCACCCTGCGCAGTCTGTTGACGGAGTTCGGGGTGTCCCTGGCGTCCCTGTGGGAGGCCAGGAACGCCTGAGCCGCCGGTATGCCTGCTGGCGGTGTGCCTGTTCTCACACGCCCTGGGGCCCTTTTCGGGTGAGGCGGCCGAGTCCGCGGCGTTAGCGTGGGGAGGCCCGTGCGGAGTGATCCGCCGCCGTCCACCAGGAGAACTCCCATGGCCCCCACCCAGACCACCGAGGCGACTGCCGCCGCGTCCGGCCTGGCAACGCCCGAGGGCTCCGAGCGCCCCGGGCAGTCACCGGTTCCCGCGAGGACCGCGCGGCTGGCCATCTTCGCCCTGGCGATCGGCGCGTTCGGCATCGGCACGGCCGAGTTCGCCACCATGGGCCTGCTGCCGTACATCGCCGAGGGATTCGGCGCCACCATCACCGAGGCGAGCCACGCGGTGTCCCTCTACGCGATCGGCGTGGTCATCGGCGCACCGCTCATCGCCGCCCTGACCGCCCGGATGGAACGCCGGCTCCTGCTGCTGGTGCTGGCCGCTCTGTTCGTCATCGGCAGCATCGGTTCCACCCTGGCACCGTCGCTGCCGTTGATGCTGGTCTCCCGCTTCATCACCGGGCTGCCCCACGGGGCCTTCCTCGGCATCGGTGCCGTGGTCGCCTCCACGCTGGTGGCCCCACATCGCCGGGCCACCGCCATGGCGAGGGTCATCCTCGGGCTGACCGTGGCCAACATCGTGGGCGTGCCCGCGGCTGCCGCCCTGGGCGCCCAGTTCGGCTGGCGGACCGCCTACGGCATGGTCGCCCTGATCGGGATGCTCACGCTCGTGGCCGTGTTCGTCCTCGTCCCGCGCAGCAAGCCGGGGCTGGCGCCGTCCATCCGCGGGGAACTCCGCACGCTCAAGCGCCCCCAGGTCATCCTCACCCTCGTGGCAGGTTCCATCGGCTTCGGCGGGATGTTCGCCGTCTACACCTTCATTTCGCCGACGATGACCGACCTCACCGGGTTGCCCGAGTCCGCCGTGCCCTGGGTGCTCGTCTGCTACGGCGTCGGCATGACCCTCGGCTCACTCATCGCCGGACCACTCGTGGACCGCTCGATCGAGAAGTCCGCCCTGCTCGGCGTTGCCAGTCTGGGGCTGGTCCTGTTGGTCTTCGCCGCGCTGGCGCACGTCCCCGCCATTGCCATCGCCTGTGTGCTGCTGCTCGGAGTCGCCGGATCCCTCTTCACCACCGCCCTGCAGGTGCGCCTGCTGCGCGAGAGCGGCGATGCCCCTTCGGTCAGCGCGGCCATGAACCATGCCGCGTTCAACTTCGCCAACGCCCTGGGCGCCTTCCTCGGTGCCGTGGTGGTGGACGCCGGGCTCGGGTACCGCTCGCCGGCGTTGCTCGGCACCGTCCTGACCGTGGTGGGCCTTGCCGTCATGATCGTGGCGGTAGTGACGCGCCGCCGCGCTCAGACCGGGGCCGCGCTGTCACCTGTGCAATAGCAGGAGGTTGTTTGTGGGATTCCTACAATCGATGCGGCGCGGCGCGGGGAAAACGCCCCGGATCCTGTAGGAAACCCACGGTCACGTCTAGGCTCGGCAGGTGGGTTGCCCCGACACCAGGTAGGGTCCGGCCCACCCGCAGACAGCCTGCGCCGAAGCTCATGAAGGAGTCCCGCCCCGATGTCCCAGCCGACGCCGACCGCCACCACCGCACCCCGCCCCTTCTCGCGGGTGCTCGTGGCCAACCGCGGGGAGATTGCCGTCCGCATCATCCGCGCGGCACATGACGAGGGACTCACCGCCGTGGCCGTCTACGCGGAGCCGGACCGCGAATCCCTGCACGTGCGCATGGCGGATGACGCCATCGCCCTGGGCGGGGCCTCGGCCGCTGACTCCTACCTGGTGGTGGACAAGATCCTCGACGCCGCCGGGGCCTCCGGCGCAGATGCCATCCACCCTGGCTACGGCTTCCTGTCCGAGAACGCCGATTTCGCCCGCGCGGTCGAGGCTGCCGGCCTGGTGTGGATCGGCCCTCCGGCCGGCGCCATCGAGCAGCTGGGGGACAAGGTCTCCGCGCGCCACCTGGCCCAGAAGGTCGGCGCCCCCCTGGTGCCCGGCACCGCCGACCCCGTGGCGAACGCGGACGAGGTCTTCGCCTTCGCCGACACCCACGGACTCCCCCTGGCCATCAAGGCCGCCCACGGTGGCGGAGGCCGCGGCATCAAGGTGGTCCGCAGCCGCGACGACATCCCCGAGATGTTCGACTCCGCGGTCCGTGAGGCCACCGCTGCCTTCGGCCGTGGTGAGTGCTTCGTGGAGCGTTTCCTGGACGCCCCGCGGCACGTGGAGACCCAGTGCCTGGCCGATGCGGCGGGGAATGTGGTGGTGGTGTCCACCCGCGACTGCTCCCTGCAGCGCCGCAACCAGAAGCTTGTCGAGGAGGCCCCGGCGCCCTTCCTGACGGCCGAACAGCAGCAACGACTGTACGAATCCTCCAAGGCACTGCTGGTGGAGGCCGGCTACGTGGGCGCGGGCACCTGCGAGTTCCTCGTGGGCACCGACGGCACCATCTCCTTCCTCGAGGTCAACACGCGCCTGCAGGTGGAGCACCCCGTCTCTGAGGAGGTCACCGGCCTGGACCTGGTGCGCGAGCAGTTCCGCATCGCCCGTGGTGAGGAGCTGGGCTACAACGACCCCGAGGTCCGCGGCCACTCCTTCGAGTTCCGCATCAACGGTGAGGATGCCGGCAAGAACTTCATGCCCTCCCCCGGCACCCTGACCCGCTTCCGACTGCCTTCCGGCCCGGGCGTGCGCGTGGACGTCGGCGTGGAGGAGGGCGAAACCATCACCGGCGCCTTCGACTCCATGATGGCCAAGCTCATCGTCACCGGCGCCACCCGCGAACAGGCCCTGCAGCGCTCCCGCCGCGCCCTGGCCGAGATGCAGGTCGCCGGCATGCCCACCGTTCTGCCGTTCCACCGTGCCGTGGTGTCTGATCCGGCCTTCGCACCGGAGGACGGCACCCCGTTCACCGTGCACACCCGGTGGATCGAGACCGGCTTCGAGAACACCATCGCCCCGTTCGCCGGGACCCCGGGGGGCCCTGGTGACTCCGAGGAGGATCACGAGGACCGCCGCTCCGTGACCGTGGAGGTCAACGGCAAGCGGGTCGAGGTCACCCTGCCCGCCATCCTCGGCGCCATCTCCACCGTGGCCACCGGCGCCAAGGCCGGCTCCCGCCGCCGCAAGTCCCGCGGCACCCGGGGCGCCACCGCCAGCGGAGCCAACGGGGACACCCTGACGTCACCGATGCAGGGCACGATCGTCAAGGTCGCGGCCGGCGTCGGGGATGCCGTGGCCGAAGGCGACCTGATCGTGGTGCTTGAGGCGATGAAGATGGAACAGCCCCTGACCGCGCACAAGTCCGGGACCATCACCGAGCTCAGCGCCGAGGTGGGCGCCACAGTCACCGCGGGTGCGCCGATCGCCGCCATAGCGGACTAAGACTGCCGGGGACGTGCCCGTCCGGCGGCATCACTCCGCTCACCGACTCGCTCGCCCCTGGTCCGCCAGGGCAGGATCACCCCTGCCTGAAGACAGCTCCCTGGCAAGGCCGTCTCACCATGTGGACCTGATGTCCGCATGGTGGCGCCCGCGCGTAGAGTCGTCGGGTCGCATTTCGCACCGGCCAAGAGCCGGCACACCACTGACGTTGCATTGCATTGCACGAGGAGCAACCATGTCCACTGACCTGTCCCAAGACAGCTCAACCCCGGATCCCGGGACCGGCACGGTCCATGTCAAGGACGACGGCACCAAGGAACTGGGCGTCCCCCGGTCCCGCGTGGTGATCGCGTCCCTGATGGGCACCACGATCGAGTTCTACGACTTCTACGTCTACGCCACGGCGGCGGTCTCGGTCTTCCCGCTGATCTTCTTCGCCGCCGGTGACGAGGGCGCGGCCCTGCTGGCCTCCATGGCCACCTTCGGCGCGGCCTTCGTGGCCCGCCCCATCGGCTCGATCCTGTTCGGCCACTACGGTGACCGCGTCGGACGCAAGGCCACCTTGATCGGCTCCCTGCTCACCATGGGCATTGCCACGTTCCTCATCGGCCTGCTGCCGACGTACTACCAGATCGGCCTGTGGGCTCCGGCCCTGCTGACCATCTTGCGCTTCTGCCAGGGCCTGGGGCTCGGCGGCGAGTGGTCCGGCGCTGCCCTGCTGGCCACCGAGACCGCAGCCAAGGGCAAGCGCGCCTGGGCGGCGATGTGGCCCCAGCTCGGCGCCCCCATCGGATTCCTGCTGGCCAACGGCCTCTTCCTGATCCTGACCCTCAGCTTCAACCACGACTCCACGAACCCGGACATGGACGGCGCCTTCCTGACCTGGGTGTGGCGCATGCCCTTCCTGCTGTCCCTGGTGATGGTGGCCGTGGGCCTCTACGTCCGGATGCGCCTGCAGGAGACTCCGGTCTTCCAGCGCGCTGTGGACAATGACGAGCGCGTCAAGGCCCCATTGGGCGAGGTGTTCCGGAAGAACTGGAAGGAGCTCATCCTGGGCACCTTCATCATGCTGGCCACCTATGTGCTCTTCTACCTGATGACCACGTGGATCCTCTCCTACTCCATCAGCTCCCCGGATGCCAGCGGCCTGGGCGTGCCCTACGCGGACTTCCTCGTGCTGCAGCTGATCGGCATCCTGTTCTTCGCCGCCTTCGTGCCCGTGGCCGGCTGGCTGGCGGACAAGTTCGGCCGCAAGCCCACGCTGATCGTCATCACCATCCTGCTGATCCTCTTCGGCCTGACCTTCGGCTGGTGGCTCAGCGCCGGCTCGATCGGCCAGGGCAATGACCTGAACACCACGCAGATGATGATCTTCCTGATCGTCGGCATGGCCCTCATGGGCTTGACCTTCGGCCCCATGTCCGCCGTGCTGCCGGAGCTGTTCCCCACGAACACGCGGTACACCGGCTCGGGCATCGCCTACAACGTGTCCTCGATCCTCGGCGCCGCCCTGACCCCGTTCGTGGCCCAGTGGCTCGTGCTGAACTTCTCTGTGGCCCACGTCGGCTACTACCTGTCCTTCGCCTCCGTGCTCACGCTGATCGCCCTGATCATCGCTCCTGAGACCAAGACGAAGTCGCTGGATTCGGCGTCGGAAGGGATCTCCACGGAAGCCGTCTCCGCACCGTAGTCGGCCGATTTTCCCTGGCACCACGACGCCGGTCCGGCACCTTCTGGAGTGAAGGTGCCGGACCGGAGTCGTTTCCGTCAGGGCTCCGGCAGGAGCCGGTGCCGGACGCAGCGCTTAGAGGGCGCCGTTCTCCCAGGGGCCGGTGACGGCGTAGGTGATGCCGGGGGTCTGGACGTTGAAGAACAGGATCCGGCCGTCGGGGCTGAAGGTCGCACCGGCCAGCTCACTCGTGTTGGAGTCGCTCAGCTCCGCCAGGTCGAAGATCTGGCCATTCGTGGTGACCCCGCGCAGCAGGTCTTTTCCTCCGCCGTCCTCACACAGCACCAGGCCTCCACTGTTCGGGGAGACGCAGATGTTGTCCGGGCTCTGGAGGACGTCAGGATCGGTGGATTCGTAGACGAGCACGAGCTGGCCACCGGAGTTGCCGCGGGGCCGGTACTCCCACACCTGGCCGAGACCGGCGTCTCCACCGCTGGTGGAGTTGATGTAGACGGATCCGTCCCCGTACCAGGCACCTTCCAACCGATCGAAGACCGCGCCGCCCTGCTCGAGGCCCTGGTTGAACACGGCCAGGGAGTCGGTGCTGTCCGGGTCCGGATCGGCGATGTCCACCCAGTCGACGGGCATCGGCTTGCCGACTCTCTGGCCGGAGCGGGTGTCGTATTGGGGCCGGCCCTTGATCGCCATCATCTGCAGTCGGCCTCCGGCGGTCAGGTCCTCGCGGTCGTTCGGCAGGAAGCGATAGAAGCCGGAGGTGCCCCGGTCCTCTGTCTCGTAGACGATCCCGGTTTGCGGATCGATGGCAACGGCCTCGTGGGTGAAACGGCCCATGGCCTTCAGCGGGACGGGGTCGACCGGCGAGGTGGCGTCTGAGGGCACCTCGAACACGTAGCCGTGGGGGCGGTCCACGTTCAGGCCGGAGAAGGTCTCCTCACAGGACAACCAGGATCCCCACGGGGTCGGGCCGCCGGCACAGTTGCGAATGGTGCCGGTCAGCGACGGATAAGTGCTCACCAATTCCATCTTCTGCGGATCGAAGACCAGGTTCGTCGTGCCGCCGGCCGCGGATGAGTCGTAGCTGTTGGCGCCGAAGGCCTCGCCCTGGGACTGCTCGTGGTTGCGCACCAGGTTGATCATTCCGTTCTCGCCGGGGAAGGCTGCCATGCCATCGTGCATGCCGGGAGTGGGCGTACCGTCGCTCATCGGCGTGCCGGTGTGGCCGAAGGCCACATAGCCGAACCCGGCAGGCAGGAGCAGTTCGCCTCCGGGGGCAGGCTGCAGCGGACCGTAGCCGCCGTTGTTCGTTGCCTGCATGGTGTCATCGCCGCGGCGGCGACCCTCCGCGGCGTGGGCAGTGTTGCCCATCAGCGCCGTCAGAGCGGCTGCCGCGCTGAGCGTTCCCCCGGCGGCGAGGAGCGTGCGGCGGCCGACGTTGGTCACCTCATGTGTCTGGGATGCGGTCATGGTGCTTGAGCCCTCCTGGACGAATCAATGGTCCCCAATGAGACCGGACAGGAGAAGCCCATCACCGCGACGTGAACACGCCCTTGGGGCGAGATGAACCCACCATGGCCGTGCCTTCAATTCACCTTCGGTCGTGGTAACTGTTCCGTTCCCGTGTCACCCGGCACCCGGCCTTGGACCGGGGGTCAGAGGTGGACGTGGAGGCGGCGGGCCGCCTCGGAGATCGACCCGGAGATCGAGGGGTAGACCGTGTAGGTGTTGGCCAGGTCGTCCACGTGAAGCTTGTGGCTGACCGCGAGGGCGATCGGGTAGATCAGCTCGGAGGCGCGCGGGGCGACCACCACACCGCCGATCACGGTGCCGGAGCCCTTGCGGGCGAAGATCTTCACGAAGCCGTGGGTGACGTTCTGCATCTTGGCCCGGGGGTTGGTGCTCAGGTCCAGCTTGAGGATGTCCGCCTGGTACTTGCCAGAGGCCACCTGCTCCTCCGTCACGCCGACCGTGGCGATCTCCGGGGAGGTGAAGATGTTGGAGGACACCAGGTGCGGCTGGAACGGTTTGACCGCGTCCCCCATCAGGTGCGCCACGGCGACGCGCCCCTGCATGGCGGCCACGGAGGCCAGGGCGAAGACCCCGGTGCAGTCGCCCGCCGCGTAGATGCCGGGCACGGTGGTGCGGGAGACCCCGTCCACGGCGATGTGGCCGGAGTCGGTCAGCTTGACGCCGGCCGCCTCCAGCCCGAGGTCTGCGGTGTTGGGGATCCCGCCGACGGCCAGAAGACAATGGCTGCCTTCCAGCACACGGCCTCCGGAGAGGTGCACGCGCACCCCGGTGGCGGTGCGCTCCACGGACTCGGCGCGGGTCTTGCCGACCACGTTCACACCATCCTCCACGAAGGCGTCCTCCAGCACGGCAGCGGCGTCCGGGTCCTCCCCCGGCAGCACGCGGTCCCTCGATGACACCAGGGAGACCTTCGCACCGAGTTGGTTGTAGGCCGAGGCGAACTCCGCGCCGGTGACGCCGGAGCCAACCACGATCAGGTGCTCGGGCACCTCGGTCAGTGAATAGACCTGGGTCCAGTTGAAGATGCGCTCCCCGTCCGGCATGGCGGTGGGCAGTTCGCGCGGGCTGGCGCCGGTGGCCAGGAGGATGTTCTCTGACTCGATCATCTCGGTGCCGTCCTCGGTGGTCACCTCCACCGTGGTGGGCCCGGTCAGCCGGCCCCTGCCGATGACGATGCGCACTCCCGAGCGCTCCAGGGCCCGGCCGATGTCCCGGGACTGCTCGGAGGCCAAGTTCAGCAATCGCCGGTTGACCACGGTCATGTCCGCCCTCGCCGGCTCCGCCCCCAGGGCCACACCCAGCCCGGAGGCCCGCCCGGCCCGGCGCATGGAGTCGGCCGTGGCGATGAGGGTCTTGGAGGGGACCACGTCCGTCAGCACGGCGGATCCGCCCATGCCCTTGGACTCGACGACGGTCACCTGCGCCCCGAGCTTGGCGGCTACCATGGCCGCCTCATAGCCGCCGGGGCCGCCGCCGATGATGGTGAGGGAGGGACGGGGACGCGAGTACATGGGGGTGGAAGTCACAGACTCCATTGTGTCCCACCTCGCGGCCTCACGCCGAATGCCGACTGGCCGGACCGCAGGCCGATTCCGGCGCTTCCCACTAGGCTGACGGTCGTGACTGACGCAACCGCCTCCACCGACTCCTCCACCGCCCCCAGCTTCGACGACCCGTCCGGCCACTCGCCGCTGCAGGGCAACCACCCGGGGTTCTCCGAGGCCCGGCGTGCCGCCGCCGCGCTGACTCAGCTGACGGGCGTGGCCCGGCACCGCATCGCCGTGGTGCTGGGGTCCGGCTGGGGCGGTGCCGCAGAGTTGATCGGCAAGACCACCCACACCATCCCCACCGCCGAGCTGCCCGGCTTCGCCGCCCCCTCGGTTCCGGGGCACAACCCGACCGTGCGCTCCGTGCGCCTGAACCGCACCGGGAGCGAGGACGGCGCCGGCGCCGGGCACGCCCTGATCTTCGGCTCCCGCACGCACTACTACGAGCACCGCGACGCCGGCGCCGTGGCCCACACCGTGCGCACCGCGGCCGCCGCCGGGGCCGAGATCGTGGTCCTGACCAACGGCTGCGGCTCCCTCGTGCCCGAGTGGGCCCCGGGCACCCCGGTGCTGGTGGCCGACCACATCAACCTCACGGGCGCCACCCCGCTGGTCGGGGCCAACTTCGTGGACCTCACCGATCTCTACTCCCCCCGCATCCGCGAGATCGCCCGCGAGGTGGACTCGTCCCTGCCCGAGGGCGTGTACGTGCAGTTCTCCGGACCCCAGTACGAGACCCCCGCCGAGGTGCGGTACGCCAAGGCGATCGGCGGCGACCTGGTGGGCATGTCCACCGCCCTGGACGCGATCGCCGCCCGCCACGCCGGTCTGGAGGTGTTCGGCATGTCCCTGGTCACCAACGCCGCCGCCGGCTTCAGCGGTGAGCCCCTCAGCCACGCCGAGGTCGTGGAGGCCGGCGAGGCCGCCGGACCGCGCATCTCCGCCCTGCTCGCCGGCATCATCGACCGACTCTGACGCGCCGAGCCACCTGCCCGTCGCCTCCAGCCGATCAACCTGACGCACCTGATTCACCTGACGCACCTGGCAACTGGTGAGAAACCCGAGGACCCTCCCGTGACCGCTGTTGACATCGATCCCGCCCTGATCGCCGCCGCCGTGGAATGGGCCCGCCAGGATCCCGACGACGGCGACCGTGCGGTCCTCGAAGCCGAGATCGCCGCGGCGCAGGCCGGGGACGGCGCGGCGGTGGCGTCCCTCGCCTCGCGCTTCGCCGGTCCGCTGGAGTTCGGCACCGCCGGGCTGCGCGCCGAGGAGGGCCCCGGTCCAGGCCGCATGAACCGGGTGGTGGTGCGCCGCACCGCGGCCGGACTCGCGACGTACTTGCTCCAGCGCCTCGCGGAGATGGCCCCCGTGCAGTCTGCGGATGCCCCGGCTGGTCCCACGACGGATGCCGCTGCGGATGCCGCCGCGGGGCAGGAGCCGCGCCCCCCGCGCGTCGTGGTGGGCTATGACGCCCGCCGCGGCTCGAAGACGTTCGCCCTGGACTCCGCCGCCGTGTTCGCCGCGGCCGGACTGGACACGATCCTGCTGCCCTCCGAGCTCCCGACGCCGGTGCTGGCCTTCGCCGTGCGGCACCTGGAAGCCGACGCCGGCGTGATGGTCACCGCCAGCCACAACCCGCCCGCCGACAACGGCTACAAGGTGTACCTGGGCGGCCGGATGACGGACGAGGCCGGGCGCGGTGCCCAGATCACCGCGCCCAGCGACCGGGACATCGCCGACTGCATCGACCATGACGCCCCGGTGGACTCCATCCCGCTGACCGCCTCCGGCTGGACGGTGGCGGACCGTGGCATCGCGGCGGCCTACCGGCTGGCCGCCTGCCGAGTCCTGGACCCCGAGCGCACCGGCCACCGCCGGCTCAACGTGGTCTACACACCCCTGCACGGGGTCGGCGGGGCCGTATTGCCGGACCTGTTCGAGGACGCCGGCTTCGAGCGGCCGTACACGGTTCCCGAGCAGGCGGAGCCGGACCCCGCCTTCCCCACCGTGGCGTTCCCCAATCCGGAGGAGCCCGGCGCCATGGACCTCGCCCTGGCCGCGGCCCGGGACCGCGGCGCGGACCTGGTCATCGCCAATGACCCCGACGCCGACCGGCTGGCCCTCGCGGTGCCGGACCCGGCAGATGGAATCGGCGCGGGCGGCGCTGGCAGTGCGCACGGCGCGGGGGGTGGCTGGCGCATGCTCACCGGGGACGAGGTCGGCGTGCTGCTGGGCAGCCACCTGATGGCCGGGCTGCGGCCGGCGGGCGCCGTCGTCGGGAATTCCGTGGTGTCCTCTCGCCTGCTCTCCCGCGTGGCCGCGGAACGGGACGTGCCGCACGCGACCACCCTGACCGGGTTCAAGTGGATCGCGCGGGTTCCCGGGCTGGGCTTCGGCTACGAGGAAGCCCTCGGCTACTGCGTGGCGCCGGAGATGGTGCGGGACAAGGACGGCATGACGGCCGCTCTCGTGGCGGCGGAGCTCGCCGCCGGGCTCGCTGACCAGGGCAAGACCCTGCTGGATGCGCTGGATGAGATCGCCCTGGACTTCGGGGTGGTCGCCACCGGACAGCTCTCGGTGCGCGTGGCGGACCTGGCCCTGCTGGACGCCATGATGGCCCGGTTGCGCCTGGCACCGCCGGTCACCCTCGCCGGCCAGGACGTGGTCGAGGCCGTGGACCTCACTCAGGGCTACCGGGACCTTCCGGGCACCGATGCCCTGATGTACACCTCCGCGGACGATTCCCGCGTGGTGGTGCGGCCCTCCGGCACAGAACCCAAGCTCAAGTGCTACCTGGAGGTGGTCCGCCCCGTGCAGGCGGCCACGCAGTTGCCCGGGGTGCGGGCCGAGGCGTCCGCCGCCCTGGCCGAGCTCTCCGCCTCTATCGGCGAGGCTCTGGGGCAGCCGTGATGGACCGCCACGGTAGGCTGGCTCACATGCAGAATGGCCCTGACTCCACCGCGTCCACCGGTCCCGCCGAGCTCACCACCGCGGAGCTCGCCCAGTACATCGACCACACCCTGCTCAAGCCGCAGGCGTCCCGGGAGGACATCCTGGCGGTTTGCGCCGAGGCATCCGAGGCGCAGGTGAAGAGCGTGTGCGTCAACCCCGTGTGGGTCCCCACCGTCACTGAGGCGCTGGCCGGTTCCGGCGTGCTGACCTGCACCGTGATCGGCTTCCCTCTGGGCGCCACCACCACGGCCGCCAAGGTCGGCGAGACCACCGATGCCGTCACCCACGGCGCGGACGAGGTGGACATGGTCATCGACATCGCCGCCGCCCTCGCCGGGGACCGCGCAGCACTGGTCGCGGACATCGGCGCCGTGGCCCAGGCCGCCCATGACGGCGGTGCGATTCTCAAGGTCATCATCGAGACGTGTCTGCTGGACGATGCCGCCAAGGAACTGGCCTGCAGCGCTGCTGCCGAGGCCGGGGCGGACTTCGTGAAGACCTCGACCGGGTTCTCCACGGGCGGCGCCACTATCGAGGACGTGGCCCTGATGCGCCGGGTGGTCGGCCCGGAGCTCGGGGTCAAGGCCTCCGGCGGGGTCCGCAGCCGCGAGGACGCCCTGGCCATGATCGAGGCCGGCGCAACCCGGATCGGAGCCAGCTCCGCCCTTGCTATCCTGAAGGCAAGCTAGTTTTTCGCACCATCGGCACCCGGCGACGCCGCCGGTCCACGCCACCGCATGAGGAGACATTGTGATCGTTAACGGCAAGCCGAAGAACCACTCGGGGCAGGGCCATTTCTGGGGCAACCTGCTGATGACCGTGGTGTGCTTCCTGATCTTCGCTGGCTGCGTCTACGCCATGGGCTGGTGGTCCCTCGAGGACGTCTGGATCCCAGGCGGCATCGCCATGGTCCTGGCCGTGCTGGCCTACCTGATCCCGCAGCAGCTGCTCGGCCGCAGCGACTCGGTGGACCACGAGGCCATCCACGTGGAGGACCCGAACGCCCACCACGCGAGCCACTGACCCGGAGGGCCGTATCCCTCAAGCGCAGACCCCCGCAGCACCGCTGCCGACGCAACGTCCACGCCGGAACACCGGCGTGGACGTTCTGCGTATCGTCTCCATCGTCGCCGTGGTGGCGGGCCACTCCTACGGGCCCCGCCTGGTCGGAGGCGAATACCTGGAGATCTGGCGGATGCCGCTGTTCTTCTTCCTCACCGGATACTTCTGGACCCGCGGCCGGCCCTTCGTCTACGAACTCCAGGCCCGTTGGCGGACCCTGGCGGTGCCGTACCTGATCTGGGCCGTCATCATGAGCCTGGCCGCCTGGGCCTGGACCCGGGACACCCCAGGGGAGTTCTGGCCGCTGATGGCCAACGGCTGGTACGGGGGCTCCGATCAGACCCCGCCGTGGTGGGCCTTCTGGTTCATCTCCGTGCTGTTCTTCGTGACTCTGCTGCGCCGCATCCTCGAACGGTTCCCCGTGCTCGTGGCCTGGGGGGTCGCAGTGCTCGGCCTGGCCCTGTCCATGCTCCCGGACGGACTGATCGGCCGCACTCCCCTGGGCCTCGGCCTAGCGTTGCCCTGCTTGTTCTTCGTGCTGGCCGGAGAGCTGTTCCGCTATGAGCTCCAACCCCGGATCAAGCGGAACCGCGCCTTGATCGGGACGGCGCTCATCGCCGTCGGGTTCCTCGCCGTGACCCTGGGCGTGGAGCCCCTGAACATCAAGTTCTCCGGCTTCGGCCAGTTCCTGCTCACCCCCGTGGTGGGGGCGATGACGGCCGCCGGCTTCGTGCTGGTCTTCAGCACCGTGGTGAATCGGCTCGTGGACGGAGCCGCCCGGCCCGTCAACGCCCTCGTGCGGACCGGCACGGTGGTGGTGCTCTTCCACGGCTGGCTGCTGCAGACTCTGGTGGACCTCGGCATCCTGGACGATGGCGCCAAGTTCGTCCTGACCGTCCTCCTCAGCTGGGCCGTGGGCCTGGCCATCAACGCGACGCCGCTCTCCCCGTGGCTGTCCGGGGTGCCGGCACCGGACTGGTGGGTGCAGTGGCGGGCACGGCGCCAGGAGCGCGCGACAGCCGGTTGACCCCGATCGCTTTCAGTCGACTTGGGGTGGGTGTCAGGGCCCAACACCCACCCAAACTCGACTGAAAGCGTGGGTCCGAGCAGAGCGGTCGGGTCAGGCTGCCAGGTGACCTAGGCCGGCGCGTCCGGCAGGAAGATTGCCTTGAGGACTTGGGCCGCCCAGTCCAGCAGGGGCAGGTCCGTGAGGTCCTTTCCGCCCACCGGCGCCGTCTTCGGCCGCGGGATCATCACGGCGTTCAAGGCCGGCTTGACGGCGGCGCCCTTGTACATGCGCTGGAGCCGCATCTCGCGGGACTCTGGCAAGTTCGCCGGGCCGAACTTCACGTTCTGGCCCATCAGCATGACCTCGGTGACCCCGGCGGCGCGGGCGGCGTTGCGGAAGCGGGCCACCGCCACCAAGTTCTCGGCAGCGCCCGGCAGGTCGCCGTAGCGGTCCTTGAGCTCCTCCACCACGGCGTCCACGGCCGCGTCGTCGTTGGCCTGGGCCAGGTTGCGGTAGGCCTCCAGGCGCAGCCGCTCCCCCGGGACGTAGTCGTGCGGCAGGTGCGCGTTGATGGGCAGTTCCACCTTGACCTCGGCCGGTGCGGTGTCCTCGCCGCCCTTGAAGTCCGCCACGGCCTCCCCCACCATCCGCAGGTAGAGGTCGAAGCCGACTCCGGCGATGTGCCCGGACTGTTCCCCGCCGAGCAGGTTGCCGGCACCGCGGATCTCAAGATCCTTCATGGCCAGCTGCATTCCGGAGCCGAGCTCGTTGTGCGCGGCCACCGCCTTGAGCCGCTCCAGGGCCGTCTCGTTGAGGGACTTCTCCGGGTCGTAGAGGAAGTAGGCGTAGGCGCGGTCCCGGCCGCGGCCCACGCGTCCACGGAGCTGATGCAACTGGGACAGCCCGTAGGCGTCGGCCCGGTCGATGATCAGGGTGTTCGCGTTGGCGATGTCCAGGCCGGTCTCGATGATCGTGGTGGACACGAGCACGTCGAACTTCCGCTCCCAGAAGTCCTCCATGACCTTCTCGAGGCGCGTCTCGCCCATCTTGCCGTGGGCCACCACCACGCGCGCCTCCGGGATGAGTTCACGGATCTCCCCGGCCACCTTGTCGATCGAGGACACCCGGTTGTGCACGAAGAACACCTGGCCCTCCCGCATCAGCTCGCGGCGGATGGCGGCGGTGATCTGTTGGTTAGTCTTCGGGCCCACGTAGGTCAGCACCGGGTGGCGCTCCTCGGGGGCCGTGGCCAGGGTGGAGGTCTCACGGATGCCGGTCAGGGACATCTCCAGGGTGCGCGGGATGGGCGTGGCGGACATGGAGAGCACATCCACGTTGGTGCGCATGGTCTTGAGCACCTCCTTGTGCTCCACGCCGAAGCGCTGCTCCTCGTCCACGATCACCAGGCCGAGGTCCTTGAACTGGATCTCCTTGGACAGCAGCCGGTGGGTGCCGATGACCACGTCCACGGTGCCCTCGGCCATTCCGTCCAGCGTCTCCTTGGAGTCCTTGGCGTTCTGGAACCGGGACAGCGGCTTGACCTTCACGGGGAAGCCGGCGAAGCGCTCGGCGAAGGTCTCGTGGTGCTGGCGCGCCAGCAGCGTGGTCGGGACCAGCACGGCCACCTGTTTGCCGTCCTGGACGGCCTTGAAAGCAGCCCGGATGGCGACCTCGGTCTTGCCGAAACCGACGTCGCCGGAGATCAGCCGGTCCATGGGCACGGACGATTCCATGTCCTTCTTGACCTCGTTGATAGTGGTCAGCTGGTCCGGGGTCTCGATGAACGGGAAGGACTCCTCCAGCTCGCGCTGCCAGGGGCTGTCCGGCGCGAAGGTGTGCCCCCGGGAGGCCATGCGGGCCGAGTACAGGCGGATCAGCTCGCCCGCGATCTGCTTCGTGGCCTTCTTCGCCTTGGACTTCGTGGACGCCCAGTCGGAGCCGCCCATCTTGGACAGGCTCGGTGCCTCCCCGCCCACATACCGGCTGACCTGGTCCAGCTGGTCCGTCGGGACGAATAGCCGGTCCCCCGGCGCCCCCCGCTTGGACGGCGCATACTCCAGCACCAGGTACTCGCGGTAGGAGTCGGCGCTCCCGCCGGCGCTGGCACCCGCGCCCGCACCGCCGGCACCCACCGTCCCGGAGGCGACCTTGCGGCGCTGCAGCTCCACGAACCGGGCGATGCCGTGCTGCGTGTGCACCACGTAGTCGCCCTCGGTCAGGGTCAGCGGATCCACGGCGTTGCGTCGTTTGCGCGCCAGGGTCTTGGTGCCGCCCCGGGCCCCGGCCGCCCGATTGCGGCCGAACAGGTCCTGCTCCGTCAGCAGCGCCACCTTGGCCACCGGCAGGGCGAAACCGGAACCGGCGACGGCGGTGGTGATGGTCACCTGCCCCGGTTGCGGCTCGGAGGGCACGGCATCCACCACGACGGCGGCCAGGCCGGCCTCCCCGAACAGTTCCGCCAGGCGGCGGGCCGGGCCCGGACCGTCCGTGGCGACGACGGCCTGCCAGCCGTCCTTGCAGCGCTCGGCCACGTGCCGGGTCATGGCCTCCACGTCCCCGGCGAAGCCCTGCGGCTCGGCCAGGGAGGTGCGCAGGGCGGAGGCGTCCGGCAACAGTTCGACGTCCGTGCCGAGGCTGGTGAGCTGCCACCACCCCTGGAAGCGGTGCAGGGCTGCGGTGCGGGTCTCGGCGAGGGTGGCGAAGCCGCCGGCGTCCGCCTGGCCCCCTGGCCCCCCGCCCGGTCCGGCCGCCCCGGAGCCGATGTCCACGGGGGCGACTCCGCCCATCGCGGCGGTGGCCCAGGCTGCCTGGAGGAACTCCTCATTGGTGCTCAGCAGGTCATCGGCGCGGTGACGGATCTTCTCCGGCTCCACGAGCACGGTCAGGGACCCTTCGGGCAGCAGGTCCACCAGCGGGACCATGCCCTCAGCGAGGACCGGGGCGAGGGACTCCATGCCCTCCACGGCCATGCCCTCGGAGATCCGCTCGAGCATGTCCACGGCGCCGGGAAGCCGCGGCATGAGCTCCTTGGCACGTCGCCGGACCGCGTCCGTCAGCAGCAGCTCTCGGCAGGGCGGGGCGTACAGGGTGGTGGGGTGGCCGGTGCCGTCCCCGCTGGTGTCCTCCAGGGAGCGCTGGTCCGCCACGGAGAAGTAGCGCAGCTGCTCCACTTCGTCCCCGAAGAACTCGATGCGCAGCGGGTGGGATTCGGTGGGCGGGAAGACGTCCAGCAGGCCGCCGCGGACCGCGTACTCGCCGCGCCGGGAGACCATGTCCACCCGGGAGTAGGCGGCGTCGGAGAGAGCCTGGACCACCCCGTCGAAATCGTGGTCCTCCCCCACGGAGATCCGCACCGGCTCCAGGTCGCCCAGGCCGGTGACCATGGGCTGCAGCACGGAGCGGATCGGGGCGGTGACCACGGCCAGCGGCGCGCGGCCGTCTTCCCCGGGGTGGGCCAGCCGGCGCAACACCGCCAGCCGGGTGCCGACCGTGTCCGAGCGCGGGGACAGCCGCTCGTGCGGCAGGGTCTCCCAGGACGGGAAGTGGACCACGGTGTCCGGATCCATCCAGCCGGCCAGGTCGGCGGCGAGGTCCTCGGACTCCCGGGAGGTGGCGGTGACGAGCAACACGGTGGCGGGGCGGGACAGTCCCGAGTCGGACAGGCCAGCGGCCGACAGATCAGCGGGCGCCGCCAGGGTGCCGTTCTGGGCGAACTCAGCCGCAGCGCCGGCGAGCAGGGCCACCAGGGGTGGCCGGGCGCCGTCGGGAAGGCTGATCTCCAGGTCCTCGGTGCGGTCGGCACCGGTGCGGGCAGCGGAGATGGAGGCCGCAGCGATGGCCTCGTCCTGCAGCAGGGCGGGGAACATCCCTGCCAGAGGGTGGGGAGTGGTCATTCATCCCAGCATAGTTGGTCGATATAGGCTCGGGCGTGGTGTCCGCCGCAGGCGGAGACCAACGGAACAGACCGAACCCCCAGGAGGACCTCATGGCGTTCAAGGAATCAACCACCATTGCCCACCCGCCGGCCGACGTGTTCGCCGCCTTGGTCGACGAGGCCTTCAACCGCAAGGTCACCGAGGGCCTCGGCGGAGCGCTCGTCGCCTTCGAGCGTCAGGGCGAGCTCACCGGGCCGGTGAGCATCACCATGGTGCGCTCCGTGCCGGTCAACAAGTTGCCGGACGCCGTGCAGAAGGTCGCCGGCAAGTTCCTCGGAGACAAGCTGAGCGTGGAGCAGCAGGAGACCTGGTCCGCCCCCGCCGCCGACGGCTCCCGCACCGGCCAGTTGGTCGTCACTGTGGGTGCCGCCAAGACCACTGCGACCGCCGAACAGCTGCTGCTGCCCACGGATGACGGCACCGAGGTGCGCGTCACCGGCACCCTGGAGTGCAGGATTCCGCTGCTCGGCAAGAAGATCGGCCAGGCCGCCGAACCCCGGGTTGGCCAGGTGCTGGGACGCCAGGCCCGCGAGGTATCCACCTGGTTGAAGCAGTAACCGGAGCAGTCCCGGTGGCCCGCGGCCCCACGCCGCGGGCCGCTCGCTCAGGCGTTGCCGTCGAAGAGGCTGGTCACCGAGCCGTCTTCGAAGACCTCGCGGATGGCACGGGCCAGCAGCGGGGCGATGGACAGCACGGTCAGGGAGTCGAATCGCTTCTCCTCCGGGATCGGCAGGGTGTTGGTCACCACGACCTCCCGGGCGCCGGACTCGGCCAGGCGCTGTGCGGCCGGGTCCGAGAACACGGCGTGGGTGGCGGCGATGATGACGTCCTTGGCGCCGGCCTCCTTGAGCACGCGCACGGCGCCGGCGATGGTGCCACCGGTATCGATCATGTCGTCGATCAGCACGCAGGTGCGGCCCTCGACCTGACCGACGACCTGCTTGGACACCGCCTGGTTCGGGACGGTGAGGTCACGAGACTTGTGCACGAAGGCCAGCGGGGCACCGCCGAGGCGCTCGGCCCACTGCTCCGCCACCCGCACGCGGCCGGTGTCCGGGGAGACCACGGTGAGGTCCTCGCCCTCCGTCTTGGTGCGGATGTAGTCGCTCAGCAGCGGCACCGCGAACAGGTGGTCCACCGGGCCGTCGAAGAAACCCTGGATCTGGGCGGTGTGCAGGTCCACGCTCATGATGCGGTCCGCGCCGGCGGTGCGGTACATGTCAGCCACCAGGCGGGCGGAGATGGGCTCGCGGCCGCGGCCCTTCTTGTCCTGCCGTGCGTAGGGGTAGAACGGTGAGATGGCGGTGATGCGCTTGGCGGAGGCGCGCTTGAACGAGTCCAGCATGAGCAGCTGCTCCATGAGGTGGTTGTTCAGCGGCGCCGGGTGCGACTGCATCACGAAGATGTCCTTGCCGCGCACGGACTCACCCGAGCGGACGTAGATCTCCCCGTTCGCGAAGTCGTAGGCGCTCATCGGCAGCAGTTCGGTGCCGAGCTCCTCGGCCACCTGTGCCGCCAGCTCGGGGTGTGCCCGGCCCGCCGCCAGAACCAGCTTCTTCTCGCTGTGCTGGGTGATCTCGTTCATCGCTGTGTACTTCCTGATTCTGACGGGGTTGGCCGGCCGGTGGTGGGGTGATCGGGAGGGAGGCGTGACATCGGCCGCGGGCTCAAGCGCCGGCGTCGGGCTGTGGGGTGTGTGACGTGCCGTGGCCCACGCGGGCCTGGGCGGCCGCATCGGCGGCCGGCGAGCCGGGGCGGCGGTCCTCGACCCAGCCCTCGGTATTGCGCTGCGGGGCCACGGTCAGGGCGAGCGCGCCGGCCGGGACGTCCTTGCGGACCACAGCGCCGGCACCGGTGTAGGCGCCGTCGCCGATATTCACGGGCGCGATGAAGACGGTGTTGGACGAGGTCCGCACATGGTTGCCGATCACGGTGCGGTGCTTGTTCACGCCGTCATAGTTGGCGGTGATGTTGCCGCAGCCGATGTTGGTGTACTCCCCGATCTCCGCGTCCCCCGCATAGCCGAGGTGGGAGAGCTTGGAGCCGCGGCCGATGACCGTGTTCTTGGTCTCGTAGAACGCCCCGATCTTGCCCTGTTCACCCAGCACGGTGCCCGGGCGGAGGTAGGTGAACGGCCCGACGGCGGCGCGGTCACCGATCACGGCACCGCTAGCCTGGGTGCGGGTCACGGTGGCGCCGATGCCCACGGTGGTGTCCACGAGCGTGGTGTCCGGGCCGACCACGGCGTCCTCGGAGAGGTGCGTGGTGCCCTGCAGGTGGGTGTTCGGCAGGATGGTGGTGTCCGGTTCCAGCGTCACGGTGGAGTCGATCCACGTGGTGGCCGGGTCCTGGATGGAGGTGCCGGCGCGCATGTGGCGTTCCAGGGTGCGGTGGTTCATCTCGGCGCCCAGGGCCTGCAGCTGTACGCGGTCGTTCGCTCCCTCGACCTGCCAGCGGTCCTGCGTGGTCACGGCCGCCACCCGGCCACCGGCGGTCCGGGCGATGGACAGCACGTCCGTCAGGTACATCTCCCCCTGCGCGTTGTCCGTGGTGACCTCGGCCAGCGCCGTGGCCAGCAGGTCGCCGTCGAAGGCGTAGATGCCCGAGTTCACCTCGTTGATGGACCGCTGCTCGTCCGTGGCGTCCTTGTGCTCCACGATTCCGGCCACGGTGCCGTCCGCGTCCCGCAGGATCCGCCCGTAGCCGGTGGGATCCTCCAGGAGGGCCGTCAGTACGGTGACCGCATTGGACTCGGCCTCGTGGTTGGCCACGAGCTCGGCCAGCAGCTCCGTGGTCAGCAGGGGGACGTCCCCGTAGGTGACCACCACGGTGCCGAAGGTGGACCTGGGGCCGGCCGGGTCGGCGTCGGGCAGCGGGGTTGAGGCGGTGGATTCCGCCGCATCCACCAGGGCCTCGAGGCCGCACTGGACGGCACGGCCGGTGCCCGGGACCTCGTCCTGGTCCGCGATGACCGGGACGGTGCCGAGAATCTCCGCCAGGGACAGGATGTGGTCGGCCACCACGTCACGCTGGTGGCGGACCACAGCGACCAGCTCACGCGGGTTCAGCCCCGCGGCGGCGGTGAGGGCGTGGCCGATCATGGACCGGCCCCCGATCGGGTGCAGGATCTTGGGGGTTTTGGACTTCATCCGGGTTCCCGCCCCTGCGGCGAGGACGATGACGGCTGCCGGCGTTGCGGGCGCCACGGTGGATTCGGTCAAGGATCTGCACTCCTGCTTCGATAGTCCAGTGCTGGTTGACTGCCGCCGGTCAGTCTAGACCTTCGAGTGGGAGGGGTCCGAACCGGGGTGATCGTCTGGGGCGACACCCGATGCTCAGGACGTGGGCTACTCGATTCTCCCGGGGTCCGTTTCGCTACTACGGAGGGCCATACCCGTTCACCGCGTGCTCGGGTCGGCACCCATAACCTGGGGGAGCAAGGGATTCTAGTCTGGCCCCATGCTCCCAGTCTCGCCCGCACCCTCGCCACCGGTCACTGTCCACCGCCACTACGCGCGACTGCGCCGTTGGTGGCCGTCCCTTGCCATCGTGTTCGTCGCCACCGTGGCCCTCATCCTGCCTTTCGGGTGGGCGCCGCTCGTGTCCGCCGCAGAGAACTGCGGGCCGGGCGCCAACCGCATCGTGTGTGAGAACTCCAAGCCGGGTTCGCCATATACCGAGTGGGAGATCGAGGGCGCGGGCGACGAGTCCATCCAGGGCTTCGCCACGGACATCAGCGTCAACGCGGGAAACCGGATCGATTTCAAGGTCGACACCGATGCCGCCGACTACGACATCGACATCTACCGGACCGGATACTACGAGGGGCTGGGTGCACGCAAGGTGGCCTCCGTGGATCCGGGCGCCGCTCTGCCGCAGAAGCAGCCCGAGTGCCTCCGGGACGCCTCCACGGAAATGACCGACTGCGGCAACTGGGCCGTCTCGGCCGCCTGGGACATTCCGGCCGAGGCCGTCTCAGGCGTCTACCTGGCCAAGCTGACCCGCAAGGACACCGGCGGCGCCAGCCACATCACCTTCGTGGTGCGCAACGACGGCGTGGAGTCCGACGTCCTGTTCCAGACCTCCGACACCACATGGCACGCCTACAACAACTACGGCGGCTCGAACTTCTACCAGGGCGGGGCCAATACCCGCGCTTACAAGATCAGCTACAACCGTCCGTTCGCCACCCGCGGCGGGATCGAGGCCCGGGACTTCTACTTCGGTGCCGAGTACCCGATGGTGCGCTTCATGGAGCGCAACGGCTACGACGTCACCTACTTCTCCAACATCGACACCGACCGCCACGGTGACCAGCTGACCAACCACAAGACGTTCCTCTCCGTCGGCCACGACGAATACTGGTCCGGCCAGCAGCGCGAGAACGTCGAGAAGGCGCGCGACGCCGGCGTGAACCTCCAGTTCCTCACCGGCAACGAGGCCTATTGGCGAGTCCGCTACGAGAAGTCCCCGGCGGATCCCTCCGGCAACGACTACCGAACCCTGGTCAGCTACAAGGAGACCTGGTCCAACCGGAAGATCGACCCGGCCGCCGAGTGGACGGGCACCTGGCGCGACCCGCGCTTCGCCTCCCCGGCCAACGGCGGCGGCAATCCGGAGAACGCGCTGTCCGGAACCGCCTACGTGGTGAACTTCGGCGATCTCCCGGTGACGGTCAACGACCGCGAGGGCGACCTGAGGCTCTGGCGCGGCACCAACCTCACCAACCTGGCCGCCGGGGCCGAGGAGCCCCTGGCCCCCCACACGGTCGGTTACGAGTCGAACGAGGACCTGGACAACGGCTTCCGACCCGCGGGCCTGATCCACCTGTCCACCACCACGGGACAGGTGCCCGAATACCTGCAGGACGTCGGCAACGTGGTGGCACCGGGCGAGACGACCCACCACCTCACCCTGTACAAGGCCGCCAGTGGCGCGCTCGTGTTCTCCGCGGGCAGCATCCAGTGGACGTGGGGCCTCGACGACTGGCACGACGGTGACGGCGCAGCCCCGGACCCGCGCATGCAACAGGCCCAGGTCAATCTCTTCGCTGACATGGGAGTGAAGCCCGGCACGCTCCAGCCAAACCTGGTAGCCGCCCAGGCGTCCCAGGACTCCACCCCGCCCACCGTGGCGGTCACCTCCAAGCCCTCCGCTGCGGTGAGCCACGGTCAGAAGGTGACCATCAAGGGCACCGCCTCGGACGGTTCCGGTACCACTGCCGGCAAAGTGGCCGGGGTCGAGTACTCGCTCGATGCCGGTGCGACCTGGAACCTGGCCGAGGGGACCACGAGCTGGTCCTTCACCTACGTCCAACAGGGCATGGGGCAGAACACCGTGCTGGTCCGGGGCATTGACGACAGCGCCAACTACCCCGCCTCCGGAACGCCCATCACCGTGGACGTGACGGGCCCCTACAGCGTCTTCGGCACCAATACGCCGGGAACCGCCGACGCCGGGGACCCGGAGCCGGTCGAACTGGGATTGCGGTTCACCCCCACCACAGATGGCCTGGTGACCGGCGCACGGTTCTACCTCGGCGGCGCCAACTCCGGCCCGCACACCGGATCCCTGTGGTCTTCGGACGGCACCCGCCTGGCCACGGCCAGCTTCCCCAGCGGCGGCTCCAACGGCTGGCAGACCACGGAGTTCAGTGAGCCCGTGGCGGTGGAGGCCGGCAGCACCTACGTGGTGTCCTACTCCGCTCCGAACGGTCACTACGCCGCCGACCCGTACTACTTCTCCTACCGTGGCATCGCGGCTGCCCCGCTGACCGTCGCCGGTGGCTTCGGAGTCTCGCAGGGCGGTGTCTACGACACCAACGGCGGCTTCCCCGCCTCGAGCTACAACAGCACGAACTATTACGTGGATGCGGTGTTCGAAGCCGGTGGCGAGGCAGCGTTGTCGGCAGGGACTCACCGGCCGGCCCACACGGCCAACTCCGTGCCGGTCAACACCGCCATCAGTGCGGTGTTGACCCGGGACGTCGTTCCATCGAGCGTCGCCATCACCGTCAAGGCCGGAGCCGGCGACCGTGATCCAGGTGCACCGGCGGCTGGCACGGCCGTGCCGGGCACCACGTCCTACGATGCGGCCACACGGACGGCCACGTTCACCCCGGAGAAGTCCCTGGCGAACGGAACCCCCTACACCGTGACGCTGGCCGCCCGCGATGCGGCCGGTGAAGTGGTCACCCGGGGCAATACCTGGAGCTTCAGGACGGTGTCCGCAGCATCGGAGAACGGCCCCTTCGGGTTGCTCGCCGAATCTGTGGTCCCGACGACGGCCTTGGTGGACGATGGCAAGCCCGTGACCCTGGGCACGGCCTTCTCCACCACGAAGCCGGGCACGGTCACCGGGCTCGAGTTCTACAAGGCCGCCGGAAACCCCGGTCCGCATGTCGGCGCCCTCCATGCCTCGGACGGCACCCTGCTGGGCGAGGTCACCTTCGGCACCGCATCCGCCTCCGGTTGGCAGCACGCCCCCCTGGCCACTCCGGTGAAACTGGAGACGGGCAAGGAGTATGTGGTGTCCTACCGGACCACCCAGTACTCCGCCGAGCTCGGCCAATGGGCGGAGCCGACGGTCTCCGGACCGCTGCAGACCGCGGCCAACGCGGGGCGGTTCGTCTACGGCGGGACTTTCCCGACCGACGTGAGCTCTACCAACTACCTGGTGGACGTCCGGTTCGCCCCGGATTCGGCCGAGCCGACGCCGACGCCGACCCCCACCCCGACCCCCGCCCCGACCCCAACGCCCACCCCGACCCCTACTACCGGGCCAACGCCGACCCCGACCCCCACCCCTACTACCGGGCCAACGCCGACACCGACCCCCACTACCGGGCCGACGCCAACCCCGACGCCGACTCCCGGGCCGACGACGTGTGACGCACGCGATTTCACGGACAACGCCATCGGGTCGCAGTTCTACGACGACGTCCGCTGGATGCAGTGTGAGGCCATCACCAAGGGCTACGGGAATAATTACTACGGCAAGAGCAAGGAAATCTCCCGTGGCGAGTCAGTGGCCTTCATCTACCGGTACGTGGATGGGCCCTCCGCCGGAACCGAGCAGACGTTCCGAGACGTTCCAGTGAGTCACACGCACTTTGCCCCGATTTCCTGGGCCGCCAAGAGCGGGGTCACGACGGGCTACGCCGACGAATCGTTCAAACCGCAACAGGAAGTGACCCGTGGCGAGTTCGCGTCGTTCCTCTACCGGGCCGTCAAACCCACCCAGGAAGGGACGGCGACGTTCTCGGACGTGCCGAAGACCAGCGCCCACTACAAGGCCATCTCATGGATGGCTTCCGAGAAGATCTCCATCGGCTACAAGGACGAAACCTTCCGGCCCGGCCGGCCCATCAGCCGTGGTGAGGTTGCCGCATTCCTGCACCGCTACGACCTGACCGTGGATTGAACGGATAGCACGTCAGAGTAGAAAGGCGACCGCCCCGGTCCCCGTGGAATCCCACGGGGGCCGGGGCGGTTCCGTTGTTGGTCTGAGCCGTCCAGGGACCATGTCCGCGTCCCCACACAACGCCGACATAGCCGACGCGTCCTGCGGCATGCCAGCCCGCCGGGAAGCCTTGTCGGCATGGCAGCCCGCCGGGAGGCCTTGTCGGTTAAACACCTGAGAGGCGGTGGCCTTGGCCACCGCCTCTCAGCGGATAATGAATTGGTGGGCCCGTATCCCCCCGGGTTAATCCCACCGTCCAATCCGTGTGCACCGTCTCATGGGGCCCTTTGAGCCTAAGGTGCGCTCGGCGGCGGCTGGTAGTAGACCTTTGTCCAGACTTTTCTTTCCGGGGTCGCTCACGTCTCCCGGACGGTGCAGGTGATGGGCAACGGCCGCGGGCTCGACCAGGGTCTGGGTACTTTCCGGAGGTGCGCAGCATCAGCGGCTGGCCGGTGACCGGGTCGTTGTCCAGGTAAGCAGTCTTCCCGTCCCAGGTGGCCTGGAAGGTCACGGGCAGCCCGAACTCAGTGGTCCGACCGTAGGTGTTCGAGTCCGTCCCGCCGCCGACGATGGAGGCGACCGACTACCGGACTTCGAAGGAGCCGGATACCGACAGGTCCACCCTGCCGGCAGGCGACAACGATGCGGTGACGGTCAGCTCATCCGGGCCGAAGCCACACTGGACCTGCGGCGTTCCGTCGTCCAATGTGGGACGGCTGGTCGGCCACGCGAGTGATTCGCAATGCCGAACGTAGTAGTCGAGGAGAGCATCCGGGTTGGCGTTGCTGAGGGCGTTCACGCCGACGAAGACACGCTGGCCTTGGGTGGCCACCGAAGAGGACTGGATGTCGACGTCGTGGGGAACAGGAACCACATGTTCGGGGAATCCTGCCACGAGTTCGTGCTTGGCCGCCGCGGAATCGGGGACCTCGGTCAGGGCCGGTTGCCGTTCTGGTGAATCGGGCAGCCGGTAGGGTTCGGCGCCGAGGCCGTTGGGCACCTTGGGTTCCTGGTCGGCACCCTCCGGGGCGTCGGCCGCGGGGTTCCACGTGGGGCGGTCACCAGGAGCGGCAGTGCCCTCGGCCGCGACATCCTGGGAGGCCGTGGAGGAGGATGAGGCTCCGGATGTCGTGCTCCGGTCCCCGCCGGCATCCGCCGCACCTTGGCCAGCCGATGCATCCGTGCCGGTGCCGGTGCTGTCTGCGGTGCCGTCGGTTCCGGAGGGTGCCGTCGGGGTCTGCGTGGTCGGCGTCGGCGACGCCGCATGCCCCTTGTAGTCGTCAGCCGCCACCGGTTGGGATGGATTGGCGAAGTGGACGATCAGGACGGCCAGCATGGCCAGGACGACCAGGACGGCGGCGCCGGTGGCCCATCGGCGGACGGTCATGGTGACTCCTGGACGGTTGAGACGGACGGTCAAGCAGTGTCCTCCCACCGTTGGGTGCTGTCACCTGACGGGGGCTCGGAGGACCTGGGGATCCTGCTCTGACGCCAGACTAGAGCGGTCCGCCAGGCCATCCCAGAGTGAATCGCCCTCACCGTCGCCTAGGGGTTGACCGGCCATCAGGTGATCCGCACAGCCCCCTACTCGTGCCCCCATGCATGCGGTGTGCAGCATTACTCGTTTTCTGCGCGGATCATCGTATTCGTGGTCACTCCCCGTTGCCTTCGTCCGCGGCGTGACCACCCTGAACTGACATGTGGCGCCGATCCGGAGAGAACGGGCCGTCAGCCGCGCTGCGGGCCCTTGATGAACGGGGCACAGAGGACGGCGATCGTCGCGAGGATCCCTCCGACGATGAACGCGAAGTGGGCGCCGTGGAACAGCCCGTCGACCAGCGCCGAGCCGGCACCGGTCTCGGCGGCCGCAACGGCGCTCATGACGGTCACGAAGATCGTGGTTCCAATGGCGCCACCGAGCTGCTGGCCGGTGTTGAAGATGGCCGAGCCGTGACCGTAGAGCTGTTGTGGGACTCCACTCAGTGCCGCGGAGAGCAGGCCGGTCATCAACATGGCCAGCCCGATGCAGAAGATGGTGTGGAAGGCGACGATCAGGCCCAGCTCGGTGCCCGGGTGGATGGTGGTGAACAACCACTGGCCCAGCGCCAGCATCAGTGCGCCGGGGATCAGCACCGGTCGCGGGCCATGGCGGTCGAAGACACGTCCGAAGATCGGGCCCACGGCGATCTGCACCAGCCCACCGGGAAGCAGCATCATGCCGATGGTCATGGTGCTCAAGCCGCTGCCGTTCTGCAGGAAGATCGGCAGGATGACCACGGTGCCCAGCAGCGTGCCCATGGCGATCATGATCATGACGACGCTGAGCGTGAAGGTACGGTTTTTGAAGGGCCGCAGGTTCAGCAGTTCACGATCGGTGCGAGTCAGACGAACCTGGCGGGTGATGAACAGGGCCAGCGCGGCCACGCCGATCACGCCGCTGACGAGGGGAACGGTGGGGTTCTCCAGTGCGCCGCCGATAGTGGACAGTGCGTAGACCAGACCGCCGAAGGCCAGAGCCGAGAGGATCACGGAGAAAACATCGACCGGAAGCCTGCGGGTTGCCGAGGGCACCTTGATGAAGATGATGCCCAGCACCAGGATGATGACGACGAGCGGAGTCATGAGGCCGAAGATCCAGTGCCAGGACAGTGAGTTGACGATGACCCCGGACACGGTGGGTCCGATGGCCGGGCCAACAGAGATCACGATCGAGTTAAGGCCCATGACCATCCCCCGGTGCTGGAACGGCACGAGCGTCAGGGTGGTGTTCATGAGCAGCGGCATCACGATGGCGGTGCCGACGGCTTGAATGACGCGGGCGGCCAGCAGGACACCGAAGGACGGCGCGATGATGGCCAGGACGGTGCCGACCAAGAAGCTGCACAGCGCGAAGACGAACAGTCCGCGCAGGGTGTACCGCTGCAGCAGGTAGCCCGTCAGAGGGATGACCACGGCCATCGTGAGCAGGAATCCGGTGGTGAGCCACTGACCCGCCGCCGCGGAGACCCCGTAGTCGGCCATGATCGACGGCAGTGCCACGGTGAGCACAGTTTCGTTGAGGATCATCACGAAGGCACCGAGGGCCAGTGCGCCGATGATGCCGGTCAATTGTTTCCTCGACAGGGCTGGTGGTGCCTGGTGAGCGGGGGCGGCCGGTGGAGAAATCGTGTCTTCGGCGGCGTGGGCCATCGGGATGTACCTCTTCTGTCAGATGCGAACCGTAGAATCATGTCACGGCCTGACAGCTTTTAAGGGCCAAATCCGTCAGACTGTGACACAACAGATAGATTCGGCGGCCCCCAAGGAATGCCGGGCTTCCCTCTCTTGAACTCCCAGAAACGAGCTGAGCGTTGGGTATCCGTGAAGAAAACCGCGTCCGCATGCTGCGGGACATCCAACGTGCCGCCCTGGACCTGGTGGAGGAGCAGGGCCTGGAGGCCACGACGGTGGGAGACATCGCCGCTCGCGTGGGTGTCTCCGAGCGCACGGTCTTCCGCTATTACCCCTCCAAGGAGCATGCGCTCATGCCCGGCCAGCAGGGGCTGATTGACGCCCTGGTGTCCAGTGATAGCGCGCAGCACACTCCCTCCGGGATCCTGGAAGACCTCTTGGCCGTGTGCCGCGAGCTCTTTTCCCACGAGGTCGAACAGCGCGATTTCCGCAGGATCTCCCGCCTACTGGTCCAGGAGCCGGACATGCTGCGGGTCGTCACTCGGCAGGAGCGAAGCCTGGTCGAGGCGCTCAGCTCGGCACTGGTCCACCGCGGCGTGCTGGGGACACTCCAGTCACTCCTGGTTGCAGAGATCGTCACGGCATGCTGGCGGGTCGCCTGGCAGTCCTTCGCCCGGGACGAGGTCGACGGTATGGACTCCGACCCGGTGGCTCTCTTCGACAAAACCGTGCGTGAGTTGGGCCAGTTGTTCCCCAGCACGTGAAATCTCGGGGTGATCCTTGCCATGATGGCGTCATGTCCGAACACGTTGGAGATCATCGTCCTTCACCAGCCGGCCCCGACGCGGAGCACCGGCGGCCCCCAGGAGTCAGCGGCGCGACAGTCGAAGCCCTCGGCAAGCTCTCCGAGGCCTTGGAGGTGGTGGAGCATGCCCGCGGCCTGCTCTACGGGTTCCACCGGCTGACGGGGACCGCGGACCTGGCCCTCGACGACGCCGTGACACTGCTACGCGACGCCGGCCACGATGATCTTGCCGACCGGGTTGAGCAGGAGATCATCGGCCGCAACGTCATCCACGGCCGGTGGACGTTCCAGATCGTCGAGGACTACGACGACAACTACTACTCGGCCTTCAAAGATCTGGAGCGGCAGGCCAGGGATGAGTTGGCCGGGGGCAGGCGCCATCTGTTCGAGGCCGAGATGAAGGAGAGCCGGCGCTCGGCCGGCCAGCCCCATCACGAAGCGCTTCCGACTAGTGCAGACTGAAGCTCCGACCCATTTTTAGAGAGGACACGATGAGCACTGATCCCCGCAAGGAGGCTGCTTCCGAGAAGGAGCGCCGCAACGAGACTCGCTCTACTGAGGATGACCAGTCCACGACCGGACCGGAGACGGAGCAGGAATTGGACGAACAGGTCGAGGAATCGTTCCCCGCTTCTGACCCGCCAGCCAACTACTGAGTTTACGGAAGGGCCCCGGAGACCTGCTGACGGTCTTCTGGGGCCCTTCCGGGTTAATGCTGGACCAGGTCAGTTGCCCACAACTGGTTCGGCGCCTCGGACACTGTAATTGCCGACGCACGTATTCGGGCTGGCGGGCGCCCGTCGTTGGGGTGGCGGCCAGCTTCAGTGCGCCGCAGGCGTTAGTGCTCCGTATCTGCGGCGGCCTTCTTGGCGTTTTTCTCGGCGTCCTTTCCGGCGCGCAGAGCCTCGGCCTCCTGCTGCTCCTCGGCTTTTTCCTCGTGGATGACCTGCGCAAGGAGTTTCTCCATCTCCTTGGCCACGCCGGCGGCGGAGGCCGGGTTCTGGCCGGTCACCAGCCTGTCGTCAACCACAACCTTCTCCTCAAAGACATTCGCGGAGACGTGGGTGGCACCCTGCTCCTCAAGCCGGTCTGCCAAAAAGAACGGGATGACCTTGTCCTTCCCTGCAGCAACCTCCTCCTCGTTGGTGAAGGCCGCCACCCTCCGGCCTTCGACCAGGCGGAACCCGTTGGCCAGTTCCACATTCAGCAGACCGGCCGGCCCGTGGCAGACCGCGCCCACGACGCCGCCGGCGTTGTAGACGCTGGCCACCAGGTTCTGCAGACCCTTGGTGTCCGGGAAGTCCCACATGGTGCCGTGGCCTCCCACGAGGTAGACGGCGTCGTACTGACCGGGATCTACGACGTCAACGCGGGCAGTGTTGTAGAGTCCAGCGCGCGTGACCTCGTCCTCCGTGAAGGCAACCTGGATGGGATCTTCCGAGTCCACCTCGTCGCGCGGGGGCTGGCCGCCCTGGATGGACGCGAAGTCGACGAAATGCCCGGAATCCTTGAAGACCTTCCATGGATGTGCAGCCTCGGCCACGTTGTAGCCGGTCTTCTCGCCCGTATCGCCGATCTCGGAAACGCTGGTCAGTACCATGAGGATTTTCTTCATGAAGTGCTCCTATCGTCTAGATTCCACCCTACGCCTAGGACAAATCGGTGCTGGTGGAAGGTGTTGGCATGAGTCAGGTCGTGATCGTTGATGGAGAGACCTTCCTGGTCAGGCGTCGAGATCTCCGGACCTATGACTACGACTGGGTGACTGGACCGCATGCGGGGTACGGGTTCACTATCGGAAGCTCCGCTGAGGTAACGCGATTCAGCGAGCATCACGAGGAAGCGATCCGAGGATTTCTTGCAGGAATCGACCCAAATACTGGGTTCCTCTACGACGACTGAGCGGCTCCATCCCGATGAGGGATCCCCGATCGGAACGCGGGGGCTCTTCTGCCTAGCTGACGTCGTTGCGCCGGAAGTGGTTCCCTAACTGAAGCAAGTCGCCTTCTCGCACGGTGTCATCGCGCCTACCTCACACCGTGCGAGGATCGGACCATGAACTGGCCTGCCATCGAGCCGATCGAGTCGACGCGCGTCGATCTCGACCCACTCACCGTCCAGCACGCCCCAGAGATGTTGCCTGTGCTGGCCGACCCATCGATATACGAGTTCACCGGCGGCACGCCGCCGACGTTGGAGCAGTTGCAAAGGCTCTACCGAGTGCAAACGTTGGGCCATTCTGACGACAACACGCAGTGGTGGCTGAACTGGGTCGTCGCCCTCCATGATTCGCGGCGCGCTGTCGGATATGTGCAGGCCACCGTCGAGCGTCGCGCGGATGAGCTCGAGGCCAACATCGCCTGGGTGATTTCGCCAGCATTCCAGGGCCGCGGCCTCGCCACTGAGGCCACAGCCTCAATGATTGGCTGGCTGATGGCGACTGGAGTCGACCGCTTTGTTGCCTACATCCACCCCGACCACGCGGCGTCAGCGGCCATCGCCCGCAAGCAGGGTCTACACCCGACATCCGTGGTCGAGGACGGCGAGACTCGCTGGCAGAACGAATGATTGACGCCAGGCAGTGCCGCATGCCGATCCGCTTGCGGGAGGGTGTCAGTGAGCCCTTCCTAAGACCGGGGCGTCGCCCCGACGAACGTTAAGGCGTGGGGCAGGGACAAGGTGAACGTCGTGGGCGTGGGCCAAGGCTTGGGAGACCGCCAGACCCAGTCCGGAGCCGGGGCCGGCCTCGCGGCCGGTGTGGGTCCGGTAGAAGCGGTTGAACACGTGCGGCAGGTGCTCGGTGGCGATCCCGTCCCCGGTGTCGGTGACGGTGATCGTCACCGCGTCGGGGGTGTTGTTGGTGTGCACGGTGATGGTGCCCCCGGCCGGGGTGTGGCGCAGGGCGTTGGCCAGCAGATTGGTCAACACCTGACCGATCCGTGCGCGGTCCATCGGCACCGGCCCCGGCTCCGGACCGGAGGTGGTGGTGGTCGTGGCTCATGGTTCGATGACCACCTTGCCGGCGGTGTGGCCGCCCTCGACGGCGGCCATCGCCTCCTGGGCGTCGGCCAGGCTGAAGCGCTGGCCCACGTTCGGATCGACGAGTCCGTATTGGATGACCCCGGTGATCTTCTCCAGGGCTTCCTGGGTGCGTTTCACGCCGGCTCCGCCGAGCTCTTCCGCGGTGGCCGGGTCGGCGGTGGTGATGACGTTCTTGGGATCCTTCGCCACGGGCGCGATGTCCCGCAGCGCCTGTCCGCCGACCAGGTCGACCACCAGGTCCACGCCCTCCGGGGCGACCTCGCGCACCCGGTCGGCCGCGCCGTCGCCCGACTCGACGAAGGTGGCCCCGGTGGACTCCACGAGCTCTCTCTTCGAGGCACTGGCCACCCCGATCACCCTGTACTGGTGCACTGTGCCGATCTGGGCTGCCATCAGCCCGACGCCGCCGCCGGCCCCGAGGATGAGCAGGGACTGGCCGGGCTCGAGCTCGACCTGGTGGGTGACGTCATAGGCGGCCGTCCCGGCCACGGGGATGGCCGCGGCGTCCACGAAGGAGATCTCCTCCGGCTTCGCCACGGTCTTGGCCGCGTTCAGCACCGCGTGCTCGGCGAAGGTGCCCTGGCCCTTGGCCGGACTGCCGAGGACCTCGTTGCCCACGGCGAAGGCCTCCACGCCCTCGCCCACCGCGGTGACGATCCCGGAGGCCTCCAGGCCCATCGGCGAAGGCAGCGTGCGCTTCGTGCCGAACAGTCCCTGGCGCATCTTCGCGTCGGCCGGGTTCACGCCGGCCGCCATCACCTGGATCACGATCTCGCCGGGGCCCGGCTCGGGCACCTCGCGCTCGATGAGCTCCTGGTGCTCCGGACCGCCATAGTCCGTGAAGACCAACACCTTCGACATCTGCTTCTCCTCTTGCGTACTGCTGGTGGGGACCCGGCTGAGCCGGTTCGTCCTACCCTGGGGGGGTGGTTCCCCTGTTCTGACGTGGTTGTCTGCCTGGACCACACAGGGCGCCCGCCGGTTCGACGGGCGCCCCGTGCCGCCGGGTGCTGAGGATCAGCCCTGCGGCGGGGTGTCCTCACCGGAGGCCTCAGCGGCGTCGGCCTCCTCCTTGGTGGCGTACTGGGCATCCGCGGCGTGCTCTGGCGGCGAGTAGATCGTGTAGAGCACCAGGGGCTCATCTCCGGTGTTGCGGAAGTTGTGCCGGGCGCCGGCGGGCACCGCGCATTGGTCACCGGCCTCGATCGGGTGGGTCTCGCCGTTCAGATCGGCCTCGCCGGTGCCGGAGATGAAGGTCAGGATCTGGTCGGTGGTCTCGTGGACCTCGTCGCCGATCTCTCCGCCGACGGGAACGGTCATGAGGACGATCTGGGAGTGCTTGCCGGTCCAGATGGTCTTGCGGAAGTCCTGGTTCTCCTGCGCGATGTCCGCGATGGTGAAGTGCTCGACGTTGCCCTCGATGGTGAAGTGCTTCTCAGTCATGGTCCTTACCTTTCCCGTTTCCTATCTTGTTCTCCAGTGGTGTTGGCCCGAGGGCTCCGGTGACGTGCCCCGAGATGAATCCGTCAGGCGTCCACCGCCTCGCGGTCCTTGGCCGGGGTCCGCAGTTCCCTGGCCATGGCGGTGGAGTTGTGGTCGTTGCGCATCAGGCGCATGGCGTTGAGGATGACCACCAGCACGGAGGCCTCGTGGACGAGCATGCCCACGGACATGGTCACCCCGCCGGTGAAGACTCCGGCCAGCAGGACCACGACGGTGGCCAGCGCGATCGCGATGTTCTGCTTCATCACGTTCACGGTCCGCTTGGCCAGGCTGATGGACTCGGGCAGCTTCAGGAGGTGGTCGCCCATCAGGGCGATGTCCGCGGTCTCCACGGCCACGGCCGAGCCGGCCGCGCCCATGGCCACGCCGATGTCGGCCGTGGCCAGGGCCGGGGCGTCGTTGACGCCGTCGCCGACCATGGCCACGGTGTGGCCCTGACGCTGCAACTGCGCCACCGCCTCCAGCTTGTCCTCCGGCAACAGGGCGGCGTGGATCTCATCGATCCCGGTCTTCTGACCGATGGACTCGGCCACCAGGCGGGTGTCACCGGTGAGCATGACGACCTTCTGCACGCCGGCTTCGTGCAGCCGGTCGACCATCGCCGGGGCGTCCTCGCGGATCTGGTCGGCCACGGCGATCACGCCGATCACCGTCTCATCGACGGCGACGATCATGGGGGTCTTTCCCGCGGCGGCGAGCTCCCGAGCGGCCGGCCCGGCGCCGGCGTCGTCGGTGATGCCGTACTGGGCCAGCAGCGGCGGGTTGCCGACCAGCACGCGCCGACCGCCGACGTCGGCCACGATGCCCTTGCCGGGCACCGGGGTGACCTGCCCGGGGATGCCCTCCGGGCCCACGCCGGCCTCGCGGGCGGTGTCCAGAATGGGCCGGGCCAGGGGGTGCTCGGAGCCGGCCTCGGCGGCCGCGGTCCAGCGCAGCACCTCGGTGCGGTCCATGTCCTCGGCCAGGACGACGATGTCCGTGAGCTTCGGCGTGCCCTCGGTGAGGGTGCCGGTCTTGTCCACGGCCACGGCCGAGATCTTCGCGGAGGTCTCCAGGTACTCGCCGCCCTTGATGAGGATGCCGTTGCGGGCGGCGCGGCCGATGCCGGCGACGATGGCGACCGGGATGGAGATCACCAGGGCGCCGGGGCAGCCGATGACCAGCAGGGTCAGGGCCAGCACCACGTCGCCGGTGAGCAGCCAGGTGGCCACCGCCAGCACGATCACGGCCGGGGTGTACCAGGTGGCGAAGCGGTCGATGAAGGCCTGGGTCTTGGCCTTGGCGTCCTGGGCCTGTTCCACGCGGTGGATGATCCGGGCCAGGGTGGTGTCCGCGCCGATGCCGGTGGCCAGCACCTGCAGGAAACCGCCGCGGGAGACGGTGCCGGCGAACACCTGGTCCGACTTCGCCTTCTCCGCCGGGATGGACTCACCGGTGATGGAGGCCTCGTCGATGGCGCCGGTGCCGGAGACGACCTGGCCGTCCACGGGGACCTTCGCCCCGTTCTTCACCAGCACGATCTCACCCATCCGCACCTGGTGGGCCGGGATCTCGGCCTGCTCGCCGTCCCGCATCACGATCGCGGTGTCCGGGGCGACGGCGACCAGCTCGGTGAGAGCCGAGCGCGTCTTGGTCAGGGTGGCCGCCTCGAGGGCGTGGCCGATGGCGAACAGGAAGGTGACGGCGGCGGCCTCCCAGAAGTTGCCGATGAGGGTGGCGCCGATGGCCGCGATGGACACCAGCAGGTCGATGCCGATCACCTTGACCATCAGCGCGCGGACCGCCTTGACCACGATCCCGTAGCCGGCCACGACCGCCGCGGCCAGCATGAAGGCGTTGGCGAGGGTGAAGACGTGGCCGGAACCGTGCGCGTGCGCGCCGGCGTCGATCCACCACTGCGGGCCGATCACCGCGTTCCAGGCACCGCCGCCGAGGCGCTCGATGCCGAAGGACAGGAGGATGAGCAGGCCCGAGACCACGGGGACGGACCAACTGCTGCGGACCCACTTCTGGAGCCTGTTCACTGCGAGTGCGACCTTTCTGGAGAATGCGTGTGTGGATGAGGGCTGATCCGCGCGGTGGCGGTCCGGGCCCCCGCACGCCCGTGACCGATGGTGATCACGGGCGGACAGGAGGGTCAGAAGGCCGAGGGTGTGGCCTTGTAGCCGGCCTTGGCGATGGCGGCGACGATCTCGTCCACGGAGGTCTTGGACTCGTCGTGGTCGACCTCGATGCGGGCGGTCGCGAAGTGGACCTTCACGGTCGAGACGCCCTGGAGCCGGCCGACCTGCTTTTCGATCTTGGCCACGCAGGACGGGCAGGAGAAGCCCTCGGCGCGGAAGACGGTGTGGGTGGTGGTGGCGGTGGTCATGATGTCCGCTCCCTTCCGGTGTCGGTGTTTCTGATGGACGCTTTCACCGTAGTCAGCAGGCAGATCCGGGGCCTTGACGGACGTCAAGTCCCCGCACGGCGGTGCACCCTGCACCTGTTGCCGAGTCCTGTCCCTGCTTGACGAGCACCGGCCACCGGGCAGAATCAAGGAGTATGCGTACCTTGCCGCTGCGGGAGATCCACCGGGACGAGATCAGCTGCGTGCGCCGGGTGCCGCTGTTCTCCGGACTCACTGAGGACCAGCAGGACCTGGTCGGGGCACTGGCCCGGCCTCTGGTGCTCTCGGCCGGGGAACTGGTGCACGGAGCCGGGGAACGATCACGCCGGCTGTCCGTGGTACACACCGGTCAGGTCAAGCTCAGCCGCACCCTGCCCAGCGGACACCGGCGCCTGATGCGAGTGGCCGGGCCCGGGCAGACCCTGGGCGAGCACGGCTTCCTCACCGGTGGCCCCACGCTCGAGGAGGCCGAAGCGCTGACCGAGACACGCCTCTGCGTGTTCTCCCACGACGACCTCGCCGCTCTCGTGGCCGAGCACCCCAGCATCGCGCTGCAGATGCTGCGCAACCTCGGCCAGCGGCTGGCCGAGACCGAACGCCGTCTGGCACAGAGCACCCTCGAGGTCGACGTCCGGGTCGCCGACTACCTACTGGACCAACCCCTGCTGCGCGAGACCTCAGACTCCGCGCCTGCTACAGCCTCTTCAGCCGTTAGCCCACGGCTGCGGTTACGGCTGAGCAAGAAAGACATCGCCTCGATACTCGGCACCACCCCCGAATCGATGAGCCGGGCCCTGGCACGGCTCACCGCCAGCGGGCTGATCACCGTCGACGCCGACGTCATTACCCTGCTGGATGCGACAGGCCTGGAAGCCCTCCTGGCCCAAGACTGAACATCTCACAGTGAACTCGGCTAGTGGGCGTCGGACCGGACGGGGCACGAGACGGGTCCGGGCTGGCGACCCGGTTGGTTCCCGGACCGCAAAGGACACAAGCCCCGTGCCCGCCGAACGACGATCGGCAGCAAGAATAACCATCCGTGCACCCACTCCTGACGTCCGCGTCCTCGGCGTACCGCCGTTCACCCACGTCGGCTGCGGGTGTGTACGGTGGTGGATCGTTAAATGGGAGTCCCGGCACCGCTGCAATTCACGCTCCAACCCTTGCCGTGTGAATCGCAGAGAAAATTGGCGGCTTTCTATTGAAGGTGAATGGGTACAAGGTGCGATGTGAGTTGACCGTGCTGCAGGTGCAGACCATTGTTCAGTCGTGGCTGTATAGTTCAGTCCATGCTGACTATTGCTTCTCGTCTTGACGTGATGAACCGATTGGGCCGGGCGATGGCCGACCCGAACCGGTCGAGGATCCTGCTGATGTTGTTGGACGGACCCGCCTACCCCGCGGAGATGGGCCGGGAGCTGGAACTCTCGCCGTCCAATGTCTCGAACCACCTGGCGTGCCTGCGCGATTGCGGGATCGTGGTGGCCGAGCCGCAGGGCCGCCGGACCCGGTATGAGATCGCCGACCCGCACCTGGGCAGAGCGCTGGCGGCGTTGGTGGAAACGACCCTGGCGGTGGACGCCGGAGCCCCGTGCATTGATTCGGGCTGCACGGTGACTGGTTGCTGCGGCGGGGGTGCCCGATGAGCGTCCCGGTCGTGACCGCCGAGCGGCGGGCCACACTGCACCGCCGGGTGAAGTTCATTGTCGGGTTCACCATCACCTACAACGTCATCGAGGCCATCGTGGCCGTCACCGCCGGGACCATGGCTTCGTCCGGCGCACTGATCGGCTTTGGGCTCGACTCGGTGGTGGAGGTCCTCTCGGCCACGGCGGTGGCTTGGCAGTTCACCCGCAAGGACCCCGAACGCTGGGAGCGGGTGACGGTCAAGGTGATCGCGATCGCGTTCTTCGCCCTGGCCGCCTATGTCACAGTCGACTCAATCTCCGCGTTGGCTGGGGCCCAGCAGGTGGACGAGAGCCCGCTGGGCATCGGGATTGCCGCGCTGAGCTTGATCGTGATGCCGGCGCTGGCCTGGTTTGAGTTCCGCACCGGCCGGGAGCTGGACTCCAAGAGCGTGATGGCCGATGCTAAGCAGCTGCTGCTGTGTATCTACCTCTCCGGCACGGTCCTGCTGGGTCTGTTGCTGAACTGGTTGTTCGGCTGGGACTGGGCTGACCCGGTCGCCGCCCTGGTCGTCGCCTTCCTCGCGGTCCGCGAGGGCATGGAGGCCTGGGGCGGGGAGGTCGAATCCCCTTTCGAGACCCTCGGCCACCTGGACCAAGACGACGAGGACGAGGAACGACCACAGGAAGTCTCCTAGGCACCGTTAGAGGAACCCCCACCGGACCACCCATCGCTGACCTGCCCGAATGAGAGCACGCCTCGACAGTGTCCCGCAGGGGCCGTCCGGTGACCTTTCCGGTGGCGGTGCCCTCCACGGGACACGATTCGCCAGGTCTACCGCTATCACCCTTGCGATTCGCACCCGTACCGGCTCGTCCCGATCACCTGCGGCCAGCCCAGGGACTACCGGACCACCGAGGGTGACCAGGCGTGCTCGATGAACAGCTCGGGTTCGGCATCCGCCTCGGCCTCTAGTGCGAACACGTCGGCATCCCAGCCGGCCTCCTCGCGGGGCAGCCCGTAGAGCAGGGTGTCCTCGTCCAGCCATTCCAGCTGATCGTCGATGCCGCGCTCCAGCTCGATCACGGTGCGCTCCCCCGAGGCCAGGTCCAGTACGGCAACGTCCCAGTGCACGCCCGATCCGCCGACCATGTCCCCGCCGGTGTCCCGGCGGACCTTGAACGCCACCCGGCTGCCGTCCGGGGACACCGAGGGGCATTCGGCCTCGGTCGCCACGGAGGTCATGGTCCGCGCCGCAAGGTCTCCCTCCATGAGCCAGGTCGTCCCGCCCGAGGCCACCGTGGCGAAGAAGCGGTCACCGCCGGCGAAGGTCACGCCCCACACGTTGCGATCGATCGCGGTCAGCGGTTCACCGTCCACGGTGATCTCGAAGTCCTGCAGGTTCCCGTAGTCCCGTCCGTCCGGATCTCCGGCCCCCTTCACGGTCGTCTCGGTGGAGAAGGAGTCCGCGGCATAGGAGTGCCCGGTGACGAACGCGGTGGTGGCGACCAGTCCGTCGTCGGACACCCGGGTCCGGCTGGGGATCCCGGCCAGCGGCCACGTGGTGACCGGGCTGCCGCCGAGGTCCTGGCCATAGTCGTAGACCTGTGTCTCGAACGTGGTGGGGATCCCGCGCAGGGTCCGCAGGCAGGACAGGTACTCCCCCGCCACGTCCACCCGGTCGCAGGCCTGACCACTGATTTGCCGGGCCCCGTCCGGATCGGCCAGGGCCACCGAGGACACCATGCCGTACCCCTCGCCGGAGGCGGTGTTCCGGAAGGTGATATGCGGGCCGTCCGGGAGGGAGACAGCGAGTTCTGCGGCCGAGGCACCCGTGGTCCGCTCCTGGTGGTCCTGCAGGGCCTGGACACCGTAGACGCCCACGGCGCCGAGGGACATGGCGGCCACGCCCCCCAGCGCCCACCACCGCGCGCGCCGGGACAGCCCTCCCCGCACGCCTGCCCGCTCCTGCACCGGCTTCACCGGCGGACCACCAGCCACCACGCCAGCGGCAACACCAACACCAGCACGACGGCGGCGCCCACCATGGTGGGCACGGCACCGAACAGCACCCACAGCGCCCCGAAACCGGTGGAGGCCACGAGCCGGGTGATCGCGACGACGGTCTGGGCCGCCCCGATGCCCGTGGCCGTCCGGCCCTGGGGGGACAGCTGGCCGGCGAGCGCGGCGAGGACGCCGTCCGTGGCGGCATAGAAGATGCCCAGCATCAGCAGGGCCAGCCCGAGCGCGATCCAGCTCCCGCCCATCGCCGCCGCGAGGTACGCCCCGGCCAGGAACAGGTGCCCGCCGATCAGGACCGCGGCGCGAGAGGTGCGGTCGGCGATCCGGCCCACGGGGATGGCGAGCAGCAGGAAGACGCCGTTGGTGCCGACGAAGAGCAGGGGGAACCACAGTGGATCGAGATGCCCATGGGACATGATGGCCAGGTAGATGAACCCGTCCCCCACGGTGAGCAGGCCGAGGACGCCCGCGGCCACCAGGAGCCGTTTGAGGGAACCGTCCAGGGTGCGCCACCGCGGGCGCCGGGGTGAATGCGACCGAGGTGCGCGGGACCGGAGCGTGCGGGGCCGGGCCACCGGCGAGGTCTCCGCGGCCGGCGTCGTGGTGGAAGTGGTGGTTCTGCTGAACCGGACGTTGGGGACGAAGAGAATCAGTGCCGCCACGCCGATCAGGGCGGCGGCGAGGGAGACGGCGAAGACCACGCGGTACCCCTCCGGGACCAGCAGCAGCACCACGAAGGCCAGCAGCGGGCCGATGGTGGCGCCGATGGTGTCCAGCATGCGGTGGACCCCGAAGGAGCGCGCGAGGTGATCGGGTTGGGAGACCTCTTGGATCATGGCGTCCCGAGGGGCGGTGCGGATGCCCTTGCCGACCCGGTCGATCCCCACCAGCACGGCGATGCCCACGAATCCTTGCACGATGAGCAACCCTGCCCGCGTGAGCATGGACAGGCCGTAGCCGGCCACCGCGATCGCCTTGGGCTGGTCGGTCCGGTCTGCGGCGTAGCCGGCGGCGATCCTCACCACGGCGCTCACGCCCTGGTGGAGTCCCTCGAGGAATCCGTAGGCCACCATGGACAGTCCGAGCGCGCCGGTGACGTAGAGCGGCAGGACCGCCGCGACGGATTCGGAGGAGACGTCCGTCAGCAGGCTGACCATGCCCAGGGCGATCACCGTGGGTGCCACCCGGAAGGCGACGGTCCGGCCGGAGCGGGGACCGGAGTCAGCGTGGTCGGGTCCGGCATGGGCGGGACCGGGAGAAGAGTCCGCGTGGTCGGGCCCGGCATGGTCAAGGCCGGCGTGGTCAGGCCCGCGGAAGCCGGCCAGGGAGATGTACATGGGATCCTTCGGAGTGCTGGTCTGACGCCGTGATGCTGAGTCGGTCCTGGCCGAATCCGCGGTCCAGGCGACCGGTCGCAGAGGCCGGTGTGGAATCTCAGAGCCAGACTATGGCCGTCCGCCCTGGCCTCACAGCGAGATGCATGCCTGTATTCGGGGGCGAGGTCGGCGACGATCGGGTGGTCTACGCACGCATGGTTCCGGCCCTCCACGTGGGAGCTGTCACCGGCTACTCGTTTCCTTCTCGATTCGTCTCCGGGCCCCCGTGGTGGCGTTGTCCCCCGCCGGACTGCTTCCTACGCTGAACGCCAACGTCCGGCATCCGGCCTACCCTCCGGCTGGAGACCGTAGACGGATCCCACCCGAATCGCGGTTGGGGCGTGCGTACCGTCCGGGAGCAAGTGATGACAGTGCTGAATGAAGAGTCGCCTGACTTAACGAAGAGTCGCCTGGAGAAACCAAAGACGCGCTCATGACGGCCCTCCAGGACAGCCCTGTCTCACGCCGTGACGTCACCCCGGAGAACGAGCAGGCATCCGCGTCTCCACGCTCAGAGCACCGACGGTGGGCCGGTTGGGGTCTGCTCGCCTATCTGGTTCCGTTGGCCGCTCTCGTCCTCTCGGCACGCCTCGGCGACCAGGGCATTCCCCAGGCCGCCGATTCCCTCCTGCAGTGGTTCAGTGAGACCCGCTGGTTCGCCGAGATACGGTTCGGTCATCTCGAGGCGGCCGCCAACGTCCTGCTCTTCGTTCCCATCGGCTTCCTGTTCTCCGGACTCTGGGGACGCCGCACGCGTACCCGCAGTCGCAGTCGCAGTCGCAGTCGCACTCTGAGGATCCGTCGATCGGGTCTGCCGGATTTCGTGGTGTGGATCCTGGCCGTCCTCCTGTCGGCGGGGATCGAGCTGGCCCAGATGTTCCTCCTCGCAGAACGCTCGGGTACATTCCGTGACCTCCTCTGCAATGCCACCGGTGCCCTCGCCGGAGTCCTGACCTTCCGAATCGTCCAGATGACCCGTAGCCGGGCCTCCCGAAGGAACACACCATGATCCCCCCGCATCCCCGCGTAGACCTGGCCGGCATCGTCGTCGACCTGATGGACGAGCGGGCAGCCATCGATGCCCTCGTCCACCGGCCGGCCGATGGCAACCCGCTGGCCGTCATCTCGGCCAATCTGGACCACATCGTCCAATTCGGGCAGGGTGGCCGCTGGCGCCGCACCCTGGGTGATTCACTGCACCCGACCCACACCGATGCCGATGGTCAGTCCCGCCCTCTGGAGTGGCTGACCCTGCTGGACGGTGCACCCCTGGTAGCGCAGGCTGACCGGCTCACGGGTGCTTCCTGGCCCCGCTTGGCCGGCAGCGACCTCGTGGGTCCGTTGCTGGACGCCGCTGAGAAGGCGGGCCTGTCAGTGGGCTTCCTGGGTGGGTCCTATCTGATCCAGCGTCTCCTGTCCCGTCGGCTCATCGCGACCCGGCCAGGGCTCGTGATCGCCGGGATGTGGTCACCGGACCGCAGTGAACTGGCGGACGAGCAGTCTTCCCTGAAGCTGGCAGAGGACATCGCCTCGGCCGCTCCCGAACTGCTGATCGTCGGGCTGGGCAAGCCCCGCCAGGAACTCTGGATCTCCAAGTACGGACCCGCCACCGGGGCCACAGTCCTGTTGGCCTTCGGTGCTGTGGTCGATTTCCTGGCCGACGCGATCCAGCGGGCTCCCGCTGTGGCGAGCGACCACGGCCTGGAATGGGCCTGGCGCCTGGCCCGGGAACCACGCCGGCTGGCCAAGCGCTACCTCCTGGACGATCCACCTGGACTGGTCCAGCTGCGGCGCCACAGCAGCCTGTTGCCGGCGGCCGCCACTGTCTCGGCACCGCCTGCCGTGGCCGGTCCGATCCGTTCCCCCCTCCGGACGCATCCCTCCAGCGGGACCGGCTCCGATCCAGCACTGGCTGCCGTGCCCAACGGCGGGAGATCGGGACAATTCTCGGCCTTGGGCCGTCCGGTGGACGTAGCCGTCCTCGTGGTGACCTACAACAACGAGGACCACTTGGGTGCCCTCATCTCCAGCCTCCGCCAAGAAGCCCAGGCACTCCGGATCCGGGTGGTCATGGCGGATAACGACTCCACGGACGGCACCCTCGCTGAACTCAACCGGCATCCCGATGTCGTGCAGGTCCAGACAGGCGGCAATCTCGGCTATGCGGCCGGAGTCAACGCCGCTCGGCGAAAGGCTGGAGATGCCGAAGCGATCCTGGTGCTGAATCCGGACCTCGAGGTCCTCCCTGGTGCTATCTCCGAGATGCTGGAGGTGCTGCGCTCGGGTGAGGCCGACGTCGTGGTCCCCCGCATTGTGGACGGGGAGGGGAACCTGACGCCGTCCCTCCGCCGTGAGCCGAGCCTGGGCACAGTCTTCGGCGATGCCCTCTTCGGTGGCCGCTGGCCGCAGCGTCCCGCGGTGCTGGCCGAACAGGACGCCGCGCCCGAGAGCTATCAGTTCGGCCATGAGATCGATTGGGCCACCGGGGCCGCCGTCATGACGAGTGCGGACGTCGACCGTCGGATCGGTGCATGGGATGAACGATTCTTCCTCTACTCCGAGGAAACCGACTACTTCCGCCGGGCACGAGAATCCGGTGCCCGGATCTGGTACGAGCCAGCGGCCACCGTGGCCCATGCCGAGAATGGCTCCGGCTCCTCCGCGCAGCTGCAGGCCCTGATGGCCGTTAACCGGGTGCGCTACATCCGGAAACACCACACCGACGTCACGGCCGAGGTATTCCGCTGCGGCGTGGTCCTCCACGAGATGATGCGCTCCTTCAACCGAGACCACCGCAGGACCCTGGCCATCGTGGCGGACGAGGCCTTGTGGGACGCCCTGCCGGGGCCGTCAGCCACCCGGTATCCGGCCAAGGTCCTCGGTGGGTTCCCCACCGGATCCGTCATCATCCCGGCCCACAATGAGGCCGCTGTCATTGGACGGACCCTCGACTCCCTTGAACCGGTACTACGGACCGGTCGGGTGGAGGTGATCGTGGTGTGCAATGGATGCACGGACGAGACGGCTTCGCTGGCGGCCACCGTGCCCGGGGTCCAGGTCATCGAGGCGCCGGTGGCCTCGAAGACGGCCGCCCTGAATGCCGCGGACAGGGTGGCCACCCAGTGGCCTCGGGTCTACCTGGACGCCGACACCGTCCTCAGCCCCACCGCCCTGCGCCGCGTGCTGGAGGTTCTGTCCGAGTCACCAGTGCTGGCCGCACGCCCGGCGTTCCGCTACGACGACTCGGGAGCCACCTGGCCGGTGCGAGCCTACTACCGCGCCCGGCGCCGCCTGCCAAGCACGCAGCAGGCCCTGTGGGGTGCCGGGGTCTTCGCCCTCTCCCGCGAAGGGCACGAGCGCCTTGGCTCCTTCCCGGACGTCACCGCCGACGACTATTTCGTGGACCGTCTCTTCTCTGACGAGGAGAAGGTCATCGTCCCCACGCCGCCGGTCCCCGTCCAGACTCCGCGTGAGACCAGGTCACTGCTCAACGTCCTGACGCGCAACATCAGGGGCCCGGCCGAACAGCGTTCTGCTCCGGCACCGGTGGACGCAGCGCCCCGGGGAATGCCGTTCCCCTCGGATGCCGCCGGACCCGCTCCACAGGAGACGACAGGCGGGCGCACCCCTGATATGCCGGCTGATTCGGCCGCCTCCTCCGCCTCGTCAACGGCCTGGGAACTGTTCCGGTCCATCAGAGGCCCCCGCAGCGCGGTCGATGCCCTCTCCTACTCCGGCTTGGCTGCCACACCACGGTTGGTCCGGCTCCGTCAGCCGCGCGCCGGTGTCTCATCCGCGCCCATCGCCTGGGAACGCGATGACAGCAGCCGGCGCCCTGAAGGGCTGCCACGCTGAGAGGGGCCGTCACAGTCCACAGTCGTTGCCAGTGAACCGGTAGAGGTGGACGGCGTTGCCATCGGCGAAGGTATCGATGAAACGGCCGGTATCCACGGGAACGGTACGGCCCTCCCCCACGACGGCGGCCCCTTCAGGCACAGGTGCAGCTTCAGTCACGGGTTGGGCGCCACCATCCTCCCCACTGGGGGCTCGAACACAGTCCAGGCGGAAGGACACCTCCCCCGGAGCCGGTGAGGCTGCGGTGGCCAGGACGTAGAGGTCACCCTCGTGCGCCTTCACCACGGCGTCAACAGCACCCTCCACGGTGAGCGCGCCCGTCAGGGAGGGCGAGTTGAGCACCGGGGCCAGGTCCGTCACATCGGCGTTGATCTCCGCGATCCCCTTGGCGAGATCGTCACCACAGTCGCGCAACACGTGGAAGCTCGGACACGGCCCACCGAAGCTGTGGCCGAAGTACACTATGCCCCGGGCTCCATGGACCAGACTGGACCAGACCGCTGCACGGATCTGCGCCACCTCAGGCGGGTCCAGTGTGCCGAGATCCCAGGGCTGCCCCACCTCCACGAACGCCCAGACCGGCTTTGAACCGTGCGGATCCACGAGGGACCGGACCCGGTCCACCGTCCAACCGTAATTGGCGGGCAGGCGGCACTGCGCATCAGTCAGGTCCCGGGGCTCCGCCAGCATGGTCCCACCTTCCTGGGCACCACAGATGTTCGGGTCCGTGAACCAGTAGTTGTCCGCGGACACCACATCATGGGCGCCGTTGACGAACCCGGCAGCCTCCGCATCCGTCTGCCAGAACGTCACGCCCTTGCCGAGGTTGGAGTAGGTCATGGTGTGTGGGGGAACGTTCGCCGCCAGATCGTCCTGCACCGAGTATCCGCAGTCGGTTCCCGGAACGGCGCATACCTCGCCCTGGCCGGGGAAGTTTCCAGACCACGCGCCGTGGCCGGGGCCCGCCCACATGTCCACTTCATCCCCCAGAACGGCCCCCCTGGCCGCTGGATCGGGCCACGAGGTCAGCGCGTACTGGCCCTCACCCAGAAATCCCAGTCCGGAATCCACGGACAGGTCCACGTACAGGTTCAGTCCAAGCCGCCGTTCCTGGAGCGCCTCCTCAGAGGAGGTCACGGATCCAAGCCACAAGCCGATCGGGACATACTCCGGCCCGGACGGCAGCCCGTTCTCAAACCCCGTGAAGAAGTCGGTGCCGCCATCGGGCTCCTCCAGCGAGACACCCTCCGGAAGATGCGGACCGCGGGCAGCACTGGACCCGGTACCCGGTTCAGACCCGGCGGGAAGGCACGCCGTGACCACGAGGATGAGAGCCATCGCCGTGGCTGTGGCCCTCATCCGTCTCTCAGCGTGCCTCACGGTCACGACCACGCTCCGTTGCTCTCGGCTCGCTTAGCGGCCGACGGTGTGCGGACCCGTGGTGGCGTCCGCAAAGACTCGGTCCTCCAGGGGAGAGCGGTAGCCCGGGACGGCATCGATGATCGGATCGTCAGCCAGGAATTCATGACGGTCCGCAGCGGCGTCGGCCGGGGCAGGCCGAGTCCGGCGGCGGCTCGCCGCAATCGACTCCGCCAGCGAGACCGCCCCGAACAGGAGCACCATCCCGGCAACGCCCAGGATCGCGGTGAACCGGAGTCGACTGGAGAACACCTCCTGCGCCGGTGTGGGGCCGCTGATGGGCAGCGCCTCGATCAGGTACAGGTCATCGGCCTCGTTGATCTTCTGCACCTCGCGCATGATCCGAGTGAACTCCTCGCTCAGGAAGGCCACGGTCTCCGTGGCCACTTCGGGCGTTGCCCCCTCCACGGTCAGGTTCATCATGCCGGAGGAGGTACCGTCCGGAGGCATCAACTCGAATTCGGAGGCCAGACCCCGTTCCTCGAGCTTCTCACCCACCTCGGTGGAGTTCACCCGGGCGATCACCACCTGGGCCAGCAGGGAGGTGTCCCGCCACCGCAGGTACGGATTGTCCGCGTTCTTGGCCGCGAGCTCCGGATCGTCCTGCAGTTGTTCCTCGCTGGGCACTGACGGCATGGCCAGCGCGAAGGTGGCCCTGGATTCATAACTCCGTGGAGCCCACAGCAGTCCGTAGGCGCAGGCCAAAACCGTGATCAGCACCAGGGGGATGGTGACCCATTTGTGCGTCCACATGGTCTTGAGAACTGTCAGCGGATCCATGGTCTACCTCCGTATTTCTTGCGGATTGCTGTGGTCTCCAGTGGATCGTTCGATCCCCGGGGTCTGATTGTGGTGTTGCAGGACGAGAAGCCAGACTGTGCCCGCCAGGCCGACGAAGATCGGCACCAGTAGGGCAAAGGTGTTGAAGGACATCGAATCGAACGCAGCCGAGGAGACAAGGGCCACGAACATGGCAGCGGCAACGCTCCCTGCCAGTAGCCGCAGTTCGGGGTCCGGGGCGTATCGGCCCGCCAGCATCGACGCCAGCGCGGGCACCAGCAGGTAGATCACCAGTCCGGCCAGTCCCACGACGCCCATGGTGACGGCTGTGAAGAGGTATTCGTTGTCAAAGATGTCCATGGCATTGACGGGCATCCAGGTTCCGGGCCCGTAGCCGAAGACCGGCTGCTGGACCAAGAGCGTCCACGCCAGTGGATAGTCATCGGTCCTGGCCGTGATGGACGGGTCCGAGCTGCCCGCGGTAGCGGTGCCGAAGAGGGTGGACACCATCCCCGGGATGGCCACGAACAACACGATCAGGAACGTTGGGGCGGCCACCAGGGCCCACCGTCGCGCGGTCCGGGGAAGGTACGGGATCATCACCGCAGCGCTGACGACGAGGCCCAGCATGGCCGATCGGGAAACGGTGGCGACGCAACAGATCGCCAACATGGCGGCCGGGACCCACCGCCGCCAGGCCTTGGACCAGGTGGAGAACAGCCCCCACCAAATCGACAGGGGTAGCAGCATGCTGCTCACCACGCCCAGTTCGATGGGATGCATGGTCATGCCGGCCACCCGGGTGAAAGACCCGCGGGGCTGGAATGGCGTGCCGGACCCGTTGTCTTGGAAGCCCGGCAGGAACGTGGCAATCCAGTCGACAGGATTCGTCAGGGTCGTGAACTGCAACGCAGCCACCAAGCCGGACGCGCTGGCCCCGGCCAGCATCCAACCGACGGCCCTCCGAACGTCCTCGCGGGTCAGCAGGCACTGGGTGACGGACAGGGTCAGGCCGATCCCGGCCACCAACAACAGCAGCCATCGGTCGGCAGATGCCCGTTCCACCACCGTCGAGGTGCCGCTCATTCCCGCCATCAGCGAGGCGTAGCTCAACAGCGACACCAGGAACCAGACCATCATGCCCACGCGAGCCGGATGCCGGAACTCCCAGAGGGAGAACCGTCCGAACACCGCCGATGCCAGCCAGAAGCCCAACAGGACGAGCGCCAGCAACTGGGCCACCCCGCCAGAGGCCCCCATCGGTTCCAGGACCAGGTAGGCGGGAAATCCCACCACCAGGAACATCGTCCATCGCAGCACCAGGGGCCCACCCGTGGGGCGAGCTGCCAGGTGGCCGGACGGCGCCAGGGCCGTGCTGGGCGCGGTCATCGTGGTGATGCCCCGCTCAGTCGCTCGACGACGGCACGGAAGACCTGGTCGTCTGTCTCCGTATTGGACTGGATATGGACGGCGCAGTCCTCGTCCCCGAAGCCTGCGACGAAGCGCTCCACCTGGTCAGCAGCCATGGCCTCTGTTTCCCAGTAGCTGTGACACAGCGTGGTATCCGGCTGGAAGCGCAAGTCCTGCTCCGAGCCGAACGTGCGTACGTAGGTGCCGTAGAGGAAGTCCTCACTGAACTGCAGTTGTTCCGCGATCGCCTGGACCCAGGAAGTTCCGGACACCTCTTCGACCCGGTCCAGGCAGGCGCGCAGCAGACGAGGATCCCAGGACACCAGGCCGGCGATGTGGTCCGGGTAGCTGTCCTCGCCGGTCCAGGGAAGCCCCAGCAGTTCGTGGGCGGTCTCAGCCCACCGGTAGTGCCGCATCTCCGGGCCGATGGAGTCCTCCAGGGTATAGAGGCGGACGGTCCCGTCCTGGACAACGTGATCCGGCCCCAGCCGCCGGACCAGGACGACATCCGAGTCGATGTTGACCAGGACGTCTGCCGTCACGCGATCGACCATGCACATCTTGACGATCTGCTGCAGCACCCAACCACGCACCGGCTTCCACGGCCGTCTCCAGTTGATCGCGGCACAGTTGAACGACGCCGGCAGGCCGGGGACCCTCTTCGTCGCCAGGGCGAGCCGGTCGGTGGGGGTCACACCGGCGGGCAACACGTCCTGATAGGTCCAGACCACGAGACGATCGCTGCCGATGTCCCGGTATAGGGGTGCGTCCCGCCCGGGGACGATCACGTGGTGGTTCACACTAGCGTCCGTATAGCGGCGGACCGAGGCGTGCAGTCTGCGGAATCCGGCCAGGTCCGGGCGGTATGAGGGGGTGATGACGGCCATGGTGGTCATGAGACCTCCCTTCCAGGGGTACGGAGTCCTGCCCGATCACTCGGGCTCCGGGGAGGCGCTGACACTGGCGGCGGGCGGTACTCGCCGGGCTTCGGGACGGTGCCGCGTCGCACCGTGTCCTCGATGAAATCCGCAGTCATCGACTGGGCCACCGCCCAGGACGGTCGCGGACGAAGGGCAAGGCGTCGAGCGCGACTGACGATGCTCGCAGCGTCCGCTCGCACCACCTCGGCGAGGGCTGAGGCCAGGGCGTCTGGGCGACCCGGAACCCACACGGCGTCCGGAGAGTCCAGGTCAAGGCGGGGCCCGGGCAGGTCGTTGAGGACCGGGACGTTGCCAGCTGCCAGCAGTTCGCCGGGAACCAGCGAAACGTTGGTGAAGGACATTGCCAGGGAGGCGATCGTGCGGTTGTACAACTGGTTCAGTGCGGCGGGCGGAACGGATCCGTGCTGCTCCACGGGGATGTCCCAGCCCCGCACCCTGTCCCCCACGATGTGGATCGGCTGGTCCGGGCACAGCTGATGGAAGCGCTCCAAGGTCTCCTTGGCCAGCAGATAGCCCCGCCGGTCCACGGTCCTCTTGGCGTAGTAGACGATGCCGTGCCGGGGTTCCGGGGATTCCAGCAACCGGTAGGTGGCGGTGTCGCAGCCGAACGGCACCAGCAGGTCCGGTTCCAGGTCCCGCTGGCGGCGCATCTCGGTGGCCACCATGCCGCCCAACGCGATGTTCTGCAGGCCGAGGGCGTAGCTGGACTCCGCCAGGTCGTACAGATATCCATGGGGGAAGAAGAAGGGCTCGTAGTCCTGGATGAAGTAGAACCCCATCGCGGTCCGATTTCTGCTGGCGACCACGTGAGCGGTCTCCCAGGAGCTGGCCACCACGGCGTCGTAGCTGCCGAAGCCGTCGTCCACGCTGGCGATGTCCGCGTCCAGGTCCGGCCAGGCACGGCGGATCACCGGCACGTGGCGGTCCACGTCCCCCGCGAGGGGATCGTAGAACACCAGGGTGCAGTGATGTCCTCGTTCCTCGAGGGCGCGGACCATCCGGAACAGAGTCGTATGCCCACCGGAACCGGCGCTGGGAGGGAAGCAGACGATGCCCACGCGCAACCGGTCCACCGTGCGCCCCGGCTGGGCGGGGACGGGGCCGGCGTCGTGGATGTCCTTCGCTGCCAAGGACAGCGAGGGCTCGTCCCAGGCCAGACGACGGCCGGCGAGTTCGCCGGCCTTCCGGGAGGCAGACCGCGCCGCGCTGGCCCAGCCGTCACGCTGGATCCGTTCGCCGACGGTTCTGATGACCGTGCTCGTCTTCATCTGGAGTACACCCCGTTCTGGTGCCAGTTGCGGAACTCCCGTTCCCGTCGTAACCGTGCGGTGGCCCGGCGGCTCAGGGACATCGCGCGGTCAGCTGGGCCGCGGGAGCGTGCGGCCCGGCGCAGGATGCGATCACGCGAGGTCAGGTTCCGGCGGGTAGGTGTCAGCTCCAGTTCGAGCAGACGGGCGAACATCGGAGAGTTCCCGCCGTTGGCGTCCACCTCGTGTGAGAGCAACTCCAGGGTTTCCCGGTCCAACCGGTCCCTCACCGTCCGGCACGCCTCCACGGCCCAAGGAAGGCTGCCGGCTGCACCCGAGAACAACGTGCTGAAGGCCAGCCTCCGTTCTGCCAGGTCCACGGCGACGTCCACCTCACGGGCAGAAAGGCTGGCCGGGTGATCCCGATGCCAGGCCTGGTCCGCCCCGTGGACGTACCCGACGTCGCTGAACGAGGCCAGCCGGAGCCACATCTCCATGTCATGGGTGTGGGCCAGGTCCCGCTGACCTCCCACGCGTTCCACCACGGAGCGGCGCATCAACACCTCCGCCGAGGTGATGACATTGCGACCGTCCGCACAACGCTCCTGCACCCAGCTGGCTCCGGGCCACACAGTCCACGAGGTGGCCCGGTCCCGGGCCGGCGGCAGCCGCTGCCCGTCCATGAAGTGCACCGGATGGCCGTACACCAGGCCCACTGAGGGGAACCGGCGGGCCAGGCGGACGGCCCGGGCCAGCGAACCTGGGGTCAGCAGGTCGTCAGCGTCCAACCGCACGAGGAATTCCCCCCGTGCCTCAGCCAAGCCGTCATTGAAGGTCTGCACGGCGCCCCGGTTCTTCGCATGACGCACCACCCGGACACGATCGTCGGCAGCGGCGAGGGCCTCGGCGACCAGGACGCTGTCATCCGTGGAGCAGTCATCCACGATCACCACGTCCACCTCGACCTCGTCCTGAGACAACACGCTGGTGACGGCGCCGTGCAGGAATCGGCCGTAGTTGAAGCAGGGGATCACCACGGTGACGGTGGCCAGCGGCACGGACGCGTCGGCGCCATTCCCCACCGCGGTTCCCGTTCTGTCCATCGCCGTTCCGATGACGGTGGTCTCGGCAGGCGCGAGGGGGCGTCCGGTGCCGGAGGGGGCGGCGGCGTTCCGGTGAGTGGGCAGGGTCAGCGTGCGGTGGTAGATCACGGCGGTCGCAGTGCTCAAGAGGTGGTCTCCGATGTGGTTGCAGGGTGCTGGACGGCAGGATCAGCGGTCTTCACGTTGACCGGCCGGACGGTGGGGACGGCGGTGCCAGGCTCCTCCTCGAGGACCTCGTCCTCTCCCAGAAGGCGGGCTTCGGAGAGTCGTTGGCGCATCCACCGGTACAGGACCATCCCGTAGACGACGGTGCCGGCGGCGCCTCCGCCTATGAGGTCCACGAGAGGATTCGGGCCGGCGAGCGTGACGAGCCAGGTGGCGAGGGCGGCCGGGATGACCGCCAGTAGCGGCGGCCAGAACACGGCCCAGACGGCGGCGATGTCCACCCCGACCACGGCTAGGGAGCGCGCGTACAGTGCGAGCAGGACGATGCTGGACACCACATGACCCACGGCGGCACCGATGCCGCTGCCGGTGAGGGTGCCGGCCACCAGCAATGGCAGCAGCACCACCATCCAGGCGACCTGCAATCTCAGCACGCGGCCGGACTCGCCGCGAGCCAGCAGGTAGGAGGTGGACAGGTCCAGGACGGTGCGCAGCGCCCCGAAGGCGGCCAGCACCATCAACAGGGGGGCTGCGGCCAACCAGCGGCCTCCGTAGACCAACTCGATGACCGGCCCCGCCAAGAACACCAGCATGCTCCCCACCAGTACCGAGACGGCCCACACGGGGGCCAGCGCTGTGGCCAGCGAGCGGTCCTTCGGGCCAGAGGCAACGCGTGAGAAGGCAGGCAGGGAGACGGAGCGGACGACTTGGCCGAGCACGCTCATCGGCCAGTTGGAGATGTTGAACGCCAGGAAATAGAACCCGAGCACGGTGGCACCGGCCAGGGAGGAGACGAGGACCTTGTCCGCCCCGAGCAGCACCCAGGACAACAGGTTGGCCCCGGCCACCGGCAGTCCGAAGAGCCAGACGCCCTTGGCGAGGGACCGGTTGAAGCCGTAGCGGGGACGTTCCCCGGACAAGACGAATTGCAGGATGACGGCCACGAGTTGGGCGACCACGCGGGACACGGCGAGAGCCATGACTCCCCAGCCGCCGAGCACCAGGGCCACCAACAGGACGGTACCGACCACGAAGTCAGCCACCGCGATGACGAAGACCTGTTTCTGCCGGAAGGTCCTCTGCAGCGTGGCATAGGGGACCACACCGATACCGGCGATCAACAGGGTCAGCGACATCACCGCGAGGACCGGCCCCGTTCCAGGTGCGCCCAGCACCTCCGCCAGCCAGCCTGACCCGGCGGCCATGGCCCCGGTGAGGACCGCCGAGATGAGCACTGCCATGGTGGCCACGGTGGGTGCCTTGGCCCGGTGGTTGGCGGAGCGGATCAGGTCCGAGCTCAGCCCGAAGTCGGCCAGGGTCATCATCACCGTCTGCACCGTCAGCACCACGGCATACAGCCCGAACTGCTCCGGCGTGAACATCCGGGCCAGGAAGATGCCCACTGAGAAGGTCCCCAGACGGAGCACCATGCTGCTGACGGTGCTCCAGGCCAGGCCGTGCCGGATGCCGGCGCTGACGGTGGTGTGGACCTCCGTCGTGGCGTGGTGCCCCCGCCTGCCGGTGGCCCGCACGGTCCGGATGCTCATGCCGCGGCGCTCCCGTCGAGGATCCGACCGGCCAGGAAGGATCCGAGCCCGGCTGCCGAGCGGGCCAGCGAGGCCGTCCGGCGGGCCACACCACTGCGGCGTTCCCGGGCGTTGCCGTAGATGTTGTCGAGGAGCAGTGCGGCCCGGCGCAGGCTGTGATGGTCCTCCACCACAGCGCGGGACCACTCGCCGCGGCGGCGTCGCTCGGCCGCATCACGGGCGAGCTCGGTCAGGGGAGCCAACAGCGGGTACTCCCCTCCGTCGCCGATGCCGTAGAAGCCCTGCCAGTCGAAGGCGCCCAGTGTCTGGGCTGTGACCGGCTCGCAGAAGCCATCGGCCCCGAGCACGATGGCAGGCTTCGCGAAGGCCATGCCGCGCAGGACGGAGCTGCCCATGCCGAGCACGACGTCCGCCGCGGCATAGGCCGGGACCGGGTCCGCAAGGCTGCCCGGGGTCAGGATCACTCGGCGGCCGTGCCGGGTGTTGATCCGGTTGGCCACGGCCCGGATGCGTGGCAGCTCCGGCCCGTCTCCGGCGAGCAGTAGGACAGCGGGCTCCCGTGACGCCAGGCGATCCACGGCGGCGATGGCCGCGATGACGCCACCGGACTTGTCCAGGTCGGTGGTCATCCGCCCGACCAGGGAGATCACCAGGTCCTCCGGAGAGATCCCGAAGACCTGCCGGGCGGGCCACGGGTCCGAGGGCGTATTGACGACCGTGTCGATGGGCGGTTCCATCAGGTGCCGGTGGGGGTGCTCATCGGCGGCAGCCCACAGTTGCCGCGTCCCGACGACCAGGTCCAGGTGCCGCGGCAGGAACCGCGGAACCTCCATGGACAGCACCGTCATGACCTGCGGGACGCCGAAGAGGCCGTGGGCCCCGAAGGATGCCCCGATGGACGGAGCCCACTCATAGGTGTGCACCACGTCTGCCCGCCACGAGCGCGCCAGCCGCACCAACCCGGCCGCCCAGCCCGTCGAAAGACGCAAACCGGTGTTGGACAGGGTCAGGTCCAGACCCAGGACGTGTGCCCGGTCCATCAGTGGCCCGGGTGCGGCGTACAGCATGACGTGGTGGCCGCGATCCCGGACCGCTGCCGCCAGGTCAAGGGCATTGAGCTGACTGCCCCCCATGCCCATGTCATGCGGGCAGACGATGATCCTCATGGCGTCGCCACGGACGTCGATCGGCTGCGGCCGACGGCCCGGCCCAGGGCCGCCACGACGCGTTCCTGCTGCTCCGCCGTGATGTGGGGGAAGATCGGCAGGGAGAGCAGCCGGTCCGCCGCGGCCTCCGTGACGGGAAAGGCTCCCCGGGTCAGGCTGAGGTGCTCGTAGGCACCGGTGAGGTGCACGGGAACCGGGTAGTGCACCCCGGCCCCGATCCCCGCCACGCGCAGGGCCTCCAGCACGGCGTCTCGGTTCTCGAGCTGGACGGTGTAGAGGTGCCACACGTGGTGATTGCCCTGGGCCGCGGTGGGCAGCCACACGTCGCCGGAATCGGCCAGCGGCCGCAGCAGCTCCGCGTACCGGGCCGCAGCAGCCCGGCGGCCCTCATTCCACCGGTCCAGCCGGGCCAGCTTGGCCCGCAGGACCACGGCCTGGACCGTGTCCAGCCGCGAGTTCATGCCGACCGTGCTGTGCCGGTACTTGGACGGGCTCCCGTGCTCGCCCAGCACCCGCACGCGGGCCGCGAGCTCGGGGTCATTGGTCATCACGGCACCGGCGTCCCCGGCGGCACCGAGGTTCTTCCCCGGATAGAAGCTGGTGCCGGCCGCCAGCCCCAGGCTGCCGGCCATCCGACCGTGCCGGAACGCCCCCTGGGATTGGGCCGCGTCCTCGATGACCGCGACGCCGGCCCGCTCGGCCTGCGGACGGATCCGCTCGACGAACGCCGTCTGGCCGTAGAGGTGGACCGGCATGACGGCCTGGGTGCGCGCCGTCATGGCGGCGAGCGCCGCCTCGGGGTCGATCAGCAGGTACTGGGGATCCACATCCACCAGCACGGGCACGGCGCCGATCCGGCTGACGGCCTCCGCAGTGGCGATGAAGGTGTTCGCCGGGAGGATGACCTCTCCCCCGGGCTCCACCCCGGCGGCCCGCAGCGCCAACTCGAGCGCGTCCGTGCCGTTGCCGACGCCCACGCAGTCGGAGACCTCGATGAAGGCGGCGTATTCCCGCTCGAACGCCTGGACGTCCGGTCCGCCGATGAAGGCCGTCGTGTCGAAGACGCGGCGCAGACCGGCCTGGACTTCGGCGTCGATCTCGCGCTGCTGGGCGCCGAGGTCCACGAAGGGGACCGGGTCGGGGGCGTCGGTATCCATCCGGGTGACTGGGGAGGTCTGGGAGGTCTGGGAGGTCTGGGCGGCCTGGGAAGTCGGCTGGGTGGCCGACGTCGGTGGTGTGAGGGTGGTCATGCGATGGCTCCTTCCCGGGCCCACTGTTCGCGGTCCACCACGGACCCGAAGCGCATGGAGGTGAAGTACCGCGCGCTGGTGGCGGCGGAGCGTGCGAGGGACCGGGCCACGGCAGCCCGAGGAGACCGGCCCAGGGCCGTGTCCACGTACAGGGCGGCCAGGTGCTCGGCGGCCCGGTCCAGGTCATAGCGGGTGGCCACGAGGTCGCGGCCGAAGGCGCCCAGCTGCCGGCGCCGCGCGGACGACTCCGCCAGGGATTCCAACGCCCCGGCCAGGTCGCGGATGCCGGCTCCGCCCCGGCCGTACCAGCCGCGGTGCAGGAAACCCGCAGCGGTGGTCTCGTCCAGGGTCCGCCAGAATCCGGCCTCGCCGTGGACCACAAGCGGCTTGGCGTGGGCCAGTCCCTTGATGGCGGAGGACCCCATGCCCAGCACGATGTCCGCTGCCTCGTAGGCCGGGGCAGCGTCCAGCTGGAAGCCCACCGGTTGCACCACGGTCCAGCCGTGGTGGGCGTTGACGGCGTCCGCCCGCCGCTGAACGGCTTGCAGGCCCTCTCCGTCTCCCGCGATCAAGAGCCGGACGGGCCGGGTCGCCGCCATCCGGTCCACCACGCGGATGGCCTCCAGCACGCCCTGGAGCTTCTCGAGGGCCGTGGAGAGCATCGAGACGATCGAGATCACCAGGGCGCCGTCCGGGATGCCGAACCGGGCGCGGGCCGCGGCGATGTCCGTGGTCCGGTACCGGTCCATGTCCACGGGCGGTTCCAGCAGGTGGGCCCGGCGGCCCTGATCCAGCATCCGCTGGTGGAGTTCCGGGGTCCCGACGACAAGGGGCACGTGGGTGGGCAGGAACCGGGGCACGTCCATGGACATGACGGACATCAGCAGGGGGATCTGCCGCCCGGCGCCGAAGGCCGCCTGCAGGCAGGGCCGCCACTCGTAGGCGTGGATCAGGTCGATGCGGTGCTGCCGGACGATCTCCTCCAGCCGCCGGGACCATCCCAGTCCGGGGGCGTCCGGGGCGGGGGCCTCGGCCCACTCGAGGCCGCTATCCCGCAGGAGCTCCGTGAGGACGCCGGGGGCCGAGTAGATCATCGGCTCGTGGCCGTAGTGCCGCATGGCCGAGGCCATCTCGATCGCGTTCAGCTGGCTCCCGACCATGCCGAGCTGGTGGGGGCAGATCAGAATCCTCATGATGCGGTTCCTTTCGGGGTGCGAAGCCTGGCGTGGGCGCCGGGACTCTGGCCCACGACGCCGGCCGGTACCGTTCTGCGGAGCGGTCCGGCTGGGTTTCCGGCCCAGGTCTGGGCGTCTGGCACGTCCTGCAGCACCACGGCCCCCATCCCGATGACGGCGTCCTCCCCCACCCGGATGTCCTGCCGGACGGACGCCTGCATGCCGAGGTAGGCCCGGGAACCCACGTGCACCCGGCCGGCCAGCGTGGTGCCGGCCGCACAGGTGACGTGGTCTCCGAGGACGTCATCATGCGTGAGCACGGTGCGCGGCATCAGCACCGTGTGGCGGCCCAGGGTGACATCACTGGTCAGCACGCAACCGGCCAGGAGAATGGACCCCGCCCCGATCCGGCTGCCCCCGCCGATCACCACCGAGGGGTGCACATGGGTGGCATAGCGACCCTCCTCCACGCCCAGCCCGGAAAACCGGGCCTCGATGGCGGCGCGGCTGCGGCCCTGGCCGGCGCACAGCAGTAGCTTCTCCCGGTGCCGGGCCGCCTCGTGGAGGCCCCCGAGCACGGGGACACCATCCAGTACGGTGCCGTGCAGTGCCTCGTCGTCATCGAGGAAGCCCACCACCGTGTCCCGGCCCGAGGACCGGATGGAGGCCAGCGCCTCGCGGGCCAGGCCGCTGGCGGCCACCAGGAGGATCCGTGTCATGGCTATCGGCTCCCCATGATGGTCGAGTGGTTGCGGGTGTTGCGCGGGGATTCCGCGGCGGCCCGGAGGCTCGCGGTCACCCGGCGGTGCTCGTCCTCGGTCATGGAGTGGAACACCGGCAGGATCAGCGTGTTGTCGGTGAGCCTCTCGGTCATGGGCAAAGGCCTGACCAGGCCGGAGTGTCCGGCGTAGGCGCCCTGGCGGTGGGCCGCCATGATCCCCCGTCGGGCGGAGATTCCGTCCGCCGCCAGCCACGCGAGCAGTTCCTCCCGGTTCAGCGGGAAGTCCGGCAGGACCTCGATCCAGAAGGACTGGAAGTTGGAGGTGCCGTACTCCGGGTCCGTGACGTAGCGCAGACCGGCCAGGGTGGACAGCACGGCCCGGTAGTCGTCCGCCAGGGCGCGGCGGCGGCGGACCATCTCCGGGAGCTTGCCCAGCTGGACCAGGCCCATGGCCGCCTGCAGGTCCGTCATCCGATAGTTGAACCCCACTTCGGGGTAGCTCTCCTGGACGGGCAGCACGGAGGTGTGCCGCTCAGCTGCGGACACGTCCATGGAGTGCTCCCGCAGCCGCCGGGCGCGGGCGGCCCACTCGGGGTTGTCCGTGGTGAGCATGCCGCCCTCACCGGTGGTGAGCAGCTTGCGCGGGTGGAAGGACCAGGCGGTCACATCCGCCCCTACGCCGACGGGGAATCCGCGGTACGTGGACCCCGCCCCGCAGGCGGCGTCCTCGATCAGGGCCAGGGAATGCCGGTCGCACAGGGTCCGGATCGGATCCAGGTCCACGGGGACGCCGCCCTGGTCCACGGCGATCACGGCCGTGGTGCGGGGGGTCAGCACGGAGTCCAGAGTCTCGGCGGTCACGTTGCCGGTCACCAGGTCCACGTCCGCGAACACCGGCCGGGCTCCCACATAGGTCACCACGTTGGCCGTGGCGATGAAGGAGAAGGAGGGGACGATGACATCGTCGCCGGGCTGCACCCCGGCCACGAGCAGTGCCAGGTGCAGGGCGGTGGTGCAGGAGGAGGTGGCCACGCCGTGGGACACACCATGGGCCGTACTGAAGGCCCGTTCGAACTCGACGGTCCGGGGCCCCTGGGCGACCCAGCCCGAGGCGATGACCCGGGAGACCGCTTCGGTCTCCTCCGGGCCCAGCCAGGGCTTCATCACGCTGATTCTGCTCATCGTCGTCTTTCCGGTTCTTGTTCGGGCGGTTCAGGTGGTGGCCGAGGCGCTAGTGATGAGGGAGCGGCCGGCGGCAACTTCCTCGCGAAGGGGCCGCCACCAGTCGACGAGCCGTCGCAGGCCCTCGTCGAGTCCGGTGGTGGCGCGGAACCCGAGGTCCCGTTCGGCGGCAGAGGTGTCCGCGAGGCGGCGGACCACGGAGTTCACGGCCCGTTCGGGCCCGTACTCAATCGGCAGATCCGAGCCCATGACGCGCAGTAGGGCCTCGGCGAGGTCCTGAAGCGAGGTCTCAGTGCCGGAGGCGATGTTGTAGACGCCCTCGGTGATCGGGCTGGCCGCCGCCAGGAGGTTGGCGCGGGCGATGTCCCCGGCGATGACGAAGTCCATGGTCTGGCTGCCGTCGCCGAAGATCAACGGCGGCAGGCCGTCGTCGATCCGCTCCATCCACCGCACGAGCACCTCGGTGTACTTGCCGTGCACGTCCATGCGCGGGCCGTACACATTGAAGTAGCGCAGCATCACGTAGTCCAGGCCGTACATGGCCCGGAAGCTGGCCAGCATGCCCTCGTTGAAGGTCTTGGCCGCGCCGTAGATGGTGTCGTTGTTGTACGGATGGTGACGCTCCGTCGTCGGGAATTGCTCCGCCATGCCGTAGACCGAGGCGCTGGAGGCCGCGACGACCTTCGGTGCCCGGGCCCCCCGGGCCGCGGCGGAGGCGGAATTCCCGACGGCGGCGACCGCCTCGAGGACGTTGAACGTGCCGTTGACCATGACATCCACGGCCAGCCGGGGATCCTCGGCGCACTGGGTGATGCGGATGGCGGCCTGGTGGAACACGACGTCCACGCCGTTCCGGTCCTCCACGAGGTCCCGGACGAGGGCCCGGTCGAGGATGTCACCCTCTACGAGCTCCACGCGTCCGCTCTCCAGCGCCGCGGCGATGTTGGAATGGCGCCCGCGGACCAGGTTGTCCAGGATGGTCACCTTCTCGGCGCCGGCCGCCACCAGCTGGTCGACGATCTCGGAGCCGATGGTCCCGGCGCCCCCGGTCACGAGGAACCGTCCGCCGTTCAGGGAGTTCAGGTTGGGGGTCTGTTCTGAGTTCACAGCGCTGCCTCCAGCGTCGAGTCGGTGTAGGTGGACGGCGTGAGTGCCGAGAGTCCGACCTGCTTCTTCGCTCCGCCGGCGGCCAGGGAAGCGCTGGCGGCCTCCAGCACGGCCAGCACCCGCAGCGCGGAACTGCCGTCGGTGGGCGCCGGTTGGTCCTTGCGGATGGCCTCGGCGAAGGAGGTGACCATCAGGCCCAGGGGCTCGAACTCGGACAGCGCCGGGGACCAGGTGTCCCCCAGGCGGTAGGAGATGGCCGCGCCCTTGCGGGAGGCCGCGTCCTCGAAGACCTGTTCCTGGCGGCCCAGGTCCACGCCCCGGTCGAAGACGCTCAGCCGCTGTTGCGGGTTCAGATCGTCCCAGACCAGGGTCTTCTTGCTGCCGCCGATCACCATCTGGCGGATCTTGGTCGGGGACAACCAGTTGACGTGGACGTGGGCCAGGGCGCCGTTGGCCAGCGGCAGGGCCAGGTAGCCCACGCAGGCCTTCCCGGAGTGCAGCGGGTCAGCCCCCTGGGCCGAGACGGCCACCGGTTCCAGGCCGCCCGGGAGGATGAAGTCCAGGATGGAGAGGTCATGCGGGGCCAGGTCCCAGAAGACGTCCACGTCCGGCTGGACCAAGCCCAGGTTGATGCGGACCGAGTCCACGTAGAGGATCTCGCCCAGCTCGCCGGAGGCGATGAGTTCACGGATCTTGAGCACGGCCGGGGTGTAGCAGTAGGTGTGGTCGGCCATCAGGACGGTTCCCGCGGCGCGGGCCGCCTCCACCATTTCGCGGCCACGCTCGGTGGTGTCCGCCAGGGGCTTCTCCACCACCACGTGCTTGCCCGCGGCGATCGCCTGCATGGCGATCGCATGGTGGGTACGGGCCGGCGTCGCGATGGCCACGGCGTCCACCTCGTGCTCGGCGAGCAGCTCGTCCACGGAGGTGACCACAGCCGGCTCGCCGGTCTTCCGGGCCAACTCCACGGCCCGCTCGCGGTCCATGTCACAGATGGCGACCAGCTCCCAGTCGGAGCTCATCGCGAAGTTCCGGGCCAGGTTGGGGCCCCAATAGCCGGCGCCGATGACGGCGACGCGGAGGGCGGAATTGACGGTGGAATCGGCGGCGATACTCATCAGTACGCTCCTTCGGGTTGGATCATGACTTTGAAGGTGCGCCACATGATCTGAAGATCGCCCGTGACGGACCAGTTCTCGACGTAGTAGAGATCGAGGCGGACGCTTTCGTCCCACCCCAGGTTGGAGCGGCCGTTGATCTGCCACAGACCGGTGAGTCCGGGCTTGATGAACAGCCGGCGGCCCTCGTAGCCGGCATACGCCGCCACCTCGTCCGGCAGCGGGGGCCGGGGCCCGACGAGGGACATGTCCCCCTTGAGCACATTCCAGAACTGCGGCAGCTCGTCCAGCGAATGGTGCCGGAGCCGGGCGCCGATCCGAGTGACCCTCGGGTCGGCCTTCAGCTTGAACAGCGGTCCTGCGCCCTCATTGGCGAGGACGAGCGCGGCCTTCTGCTGCTCGGCGTCCGCCCGCATGGTGCGGAACTTGTACATCCGGAACGGCGTCCCGCGGCGCCCGGTGCGGGTCTGGGCGAAGAACACTTCGCCGGGTGAGTCCCGATGGATCATCAACGCCAGGACCCCGAAGAGGGGCAGCATCAGCAGCAACGCCACGGCGGAGACGGCGATGTCCATGGTGCGCTTGACCAGATGGCGTCCACCGCCGAAGGTGGGCTGCGCCACGTGCATCAGCGGCAGCCCCTCCACGGGGCGGACGCTGATCCGGGGGCCGGCCACGTTGGTCAGCGAGGACACCAGGATCAGCTCGGCCCGGGATTCCTCGAGGGACCAGCCGAGATCACGGATGGTCTGGTTCCCGCCGGTCAGCGTCCCGGCCACGATCACGGCGTCGGCCTGCAGCCGTGTCACGGCGTTGGTGACGTGGTGGGTGCCGAGGAAACTGGGGGCGTGACGGGAGGCGAGGGAGGTCTCCGCCTCGTCCTCGGACGTGGGCTCCCCGTCCAGGACCACCCCGACCACCCGGTAGGCGGCACCGGACTTCCGCTCGATCTGGCGCAGCACGTACTGCACGTCGACCGGTTGACCGACCACCACGACGTCGGACAGCGCGCAGCCGTGGATGCGCCGCCGCTGCAGCCACACACGCCAGAGCCAGCGGCCCGTCAGCAGTCCGGCCAGCCCGGCCGGGAAGGCGATGAGCAGGAAGTACCGGCCCCCGGTTCCGTCCACCAGCAGGGCCAGGATCGCGAAGAGCCCGGCGGTGGCTGCGGTGGCATCGAGGACCCGCTTGTATTCGGTCGCTCCCACGGCCATGCTCCGCGCCGAGCGCGTCCGGAACAGTTGCAGCATGCCCACCCACAGCAGGGCCACGACGCCGGCCACCACCACGGCGGGCCGGTCCGGATCCGTGAAGGCCAGTGCGGAGACATGGCCGCCCAGGGCCGTGGCCAGGACGACCAGGGTCACGTCGGTCACGAGCACGCTGCGCCGGTATCGGTCCCTCCAGTAGGTGGCCGGGACGGTACCGGTCCGCTGGAGCGTGGCCGGCCCGTCCACGGTGGAGCCGGGGGTGGCGATGCGGAGTCCGCCAGCGGGCACCATCCTCACAGAGGTGCGGAAGGCGCGGAAGGGGTTGCGCAGCGACGGACGACGAGAGGACCGGGGCGCCGCGTCGGCGAGGTGGTGCGGTGTGATCACGCGTTCAGTGGCCTGGGACATGATCACGTCCCGAGCCCATGCCGGCGCGCGGCGACAACGGTGTACTGCATTGGATCTCCCACCAGGGGTTGGTGCGGGAGCCACCCATGAGCGTGGCGAAGGACGGTTGACCGATCAGGAAGGCCGGGGATGGCCTTCCGTACGAACACCTTGAGCGTAGGTTTGTAGACCCCCGTCACACACCCGTATCCGCCTACTCGACTTGCCTCCGTGGACCGCGTGCGGGGTACTTGCCCGCTCGCTACGGATACCCGGCAGCCACGTGGATTGAGGCCGGCCACACTGGTGCGGCAGTCAACGAGAGAGGCACCCGTCCCCCAGATGGGGGGACGGGTGCCTCAACGGGTCCGGAATCCAGACGCGCTCATGCAGAGCTTCAGAACTGGAGGTCGCGCAGCTCGGATCGGTCGGCGATGCCCAGCTTCGTGAAGACCCGGTACAGGTGTCCCTCCACGGTCCGCTGGGAGACGAAGAGCTTCTCCGCCACGGCGGCGTTGCTCAGCCCCTGGGCCGCCAGGTCCACGATCTCCTGTTCCCGCGCGGTCAGCTCCCCCAGGGCCAGCGCTCCGGCGATGTACGGCGGGAAGTCGACTCCGGCCCGGCCCTGCAGATGCTTGAGCCGCCGGAGCGCCTCACCGCGTCGGCGCAGGTCGCCGGCGCGGTGGTGCAGCAGGATCAGCCGGGCCCAGCACAGTGCCGCCGGCAGGACCGCTCCGGAGGCGGTTGCCTCCTCGGCCGCCTCGGCCAGTCCCCTCGGGTCCCGGGCCAGGGACGGGTCCAGTGCCCGAGCGATCCCCGCTGAGCGCGGTCCCTGCGTGACCGTGGTGATGCCGTGCAGCTCTTCGATGACGGCCTCGTCCAGGTCCAGGGGATCCCGCATCAGGATCAGGCTGAGCAGGATCTCCCGCCGGATGACGGGGTCCTGTTCCAACCGTGGGTCTTCGAGGATCCGGCGCCACAGCGGTCGGCCCTCGTCCGCGGCGTCCGGATGACGGTCCTCGGCGATGCTGAACAGGGCCAGGGACCACAGCCACCGGCTCTCCAGGCCGCAGGGCGTCCTCACCGCACGCTCCTCCGCGGTGGGACTGGGCAGGCCCACGGTGACAGCGGCCCGCTGCGGTGCCAGCAGGGCCTCGGCGAACGGGAGCATCTGAACGGGGTCGTGGTGCCGCAACTCCACGACGGCGTCCTCCAGCCACGCGGACGCCTGCACCGGCACCCCGTCGGCGGTCTCGGCCAGGTGTTGCAGGACCAGGATGGTGCCGGACTGCTGATGCCACTGGCGTGGCTCCAGGCTCAACTGGTCCGCCAGGACCGCTCTGGCCCGGTCCGTGTACCCCGCCGTGATGCAGGCGAGCACCAGGTACACCAGGGCATCCAGACCGAACCGGGCGGAGAAGACCGGGACGGTGGCCGAGAGCTCGTAGGCCCTCTCCGCGGCCGGGATGGCCGCGTCCGGTTGCCCGGCCATGGCCAGGGCATCGGCCCGCATGAGAAGCATGATGGCCCGGGTGAAGTCCGGGGTCTGCGGATCCTCCACCAGGAGCCGGGCCTGCTCCAGCAGTTCTGGCCGGTGCAGGTGGACGGCGTCGTTGACCAGCATGTCCACCACCGTGGCCAGGGTCGCCGGGGTGATGGTGTGGTGCGGCAACCGCTCCCGGACCTGGGCCATCAAAGCGGGCAGGGCGGCCCAGGGGTTGGCCGCGTCCCCGGTCCGCACCCGGTTCAGGGCCATCAGACTGAGGGCCTCCAACCTGAGGTTCGGATCCGTGGTCCGGACCGTCAGTTCCTCAAGCTCCGTGCTGGCCGCCCAGGTCCGTCCGCCCACGAGCATAAGTTCGGACACGAGTAGGGCGGCCCGTGGATCCTGTGACTCGGACAGGCGGGGTGCCATGGCCCGGGCGGTGGGCCAGTCCTTGGCCTGCAGCGCGCGGTAGCCGGCGTCCATGATCTCGCTGAGCGGCACGGGCTGTCCGCATTCCAGCGCCCAGAGAACGCTGCGGGCGGTCCGGTGTTCCGCTGCATCGCCACCTGCGGCGTGCCACTTCTTGTACAGCTCGAAGCTCCGCCCGGGCGGGATGCGGGCCCGCAGCACCTCGGCGTGGATGGCGGCCGCCGGACCCACCGTGTCCGTGGACTCCCCCTCCCGCAGGAAGCCGGAGTCCAGCAGATCATGGACGTGCTCCCCCGCCACGGTCCTCAGGAGGGACCGCGGTACCCACCCGGCCAGGGCCACGAGGTCGAGTGTCTCGCGTTCGCCCGGCAACAGGGAATCATGCATGGCCTCCACCGTGTCGATGAGCCGCCCGTCCGGATCCGGTGCGGCCCGCAACAGCATCCACGGCGCCGGCCGTCCCGGCAGTGCCGCGCCCTTCGGGGCCCTCACGAGGATCCCCTGGTCATGCGCGGAGGCCAGGTAGGCGTTGATCAACCGCGGGTTGCCACCGGTCATCCCGTGGATGGTCCGCACGGCGGCCTCGGTCAGCGGCCCGTCGAGGACTCCCGTGCACTGCCGCCGGACCTGCTTCAGGTCAGCGGGCTCCAGGCGGATGGTACTCAGCAGACCGGTGTCTGCCAGGGCCGCGATGCCGGAATCGCGGCCCAGCGAGCCGGTACCGATCGTCAGCAGCGTGGCGGCCCGGTTCTGCACGAGCTGCGCCAGCACGAAGGCGCTGGCTGCGTCGAGGTGTTGGACGTCCACCACCACGATCACGGGGTCCGTCCCGAACTGCTGCAGGGCACGCAGCACCTCCACGGGAGTGGTGAGCTCGGGGAGATTCGCCAGCAGGGGCGTCAGGGCTCCGTACGGCACCTCGCGCAGGTTGGGGCTGCACTGGATGGTCTGCACGTCCGCCGTCCGACCGGTGACCTCCAGTGCGGTCTGGACGAGGGAGGACTTGCCCATGCCGGGACCACCGAGGATCACGGCTCCGGCGAAGCGGTCACCCTGCAGGACGTCCACCAGGATCTCCACCTCCTGCGTCCTGCGCGGCAGAGTCCGCGGGGGAATCTGCCGGCCCGTGGCGGGTGCCGTCATGATGCGGTCCGCTGCGGAGAGTGTGCCGCCGCCAGGCGGGTCAACTCGGCACGGCCCTTGAGCTGCAGCTTGGCGTAGATCTGGTAGAGGTGTCCCTCCACCGTCCGGATGGAGATCCCACTGATCCGGGCGATCATGGCGTTGCTCTTGCCGGCCACCACCAGCCGCGAGATCTCCTTCTCCCGGCGGGTCAGCTCAGCCATCCATTCCGGTTCCCCCTCCAGGTCCTCGGTCTCCGCGCCGCCCCTGCGCCCTGAGGCAGCCGCGGTCTCGGCCAGGCGCCGCAACTGGGCGTGCGGCACATCCTTGAGCAGGGGTGAGCTGATGCGCCCGAGATGCCCCGCGTACCCCGCCGCCGCCAACTGCTCCAAGGACCGGTACAGCAGGTCCGGATCGTTCTCGAGCACCGAGCGGGACATCAGCAGATTCGGCAGGGAGGTGAGCGTCTGGGTGCCAGCGGCCGTCTCGGCCAGCCGCGGCGCCAGCCACGTCTCGCCCCATTGGAACGCGCTGGCCACCGCGAAGAACTCCACGGCGTAGAGCCCCTCGCCGGCAGCCCGGTCCGCGAGCGCCAGGACCCTCGCCGTCCGCGCCCGGGTGGAGTGGATCTCGCCCGTGGACCAGCACAGGAACAGTTCGGCCAGCCAGCCCAGCCGTCCCAGGGACGGGGCCGCCGCCGCTCGCGGATGCCCCTCCACTCGGGCATCCAGCAGTCGGGAGGGGTCCGCGCCGGACGGGTCGTTCCTGTCGGTGGCACAGAAGGCCTGGATGGCGAGCGCCAGCTGGAAGTCGTGAGGTTGGCCCGCCACCTCCAGTTGGGCCGCCGCTCGTGAAGCCCGTTGCTCGGCACGGTCCCGGTACCCCGTCATAGCGTCCAGGGCGGCGATGACGAGATCGGCAAACAACACCGCATGGGGATTTCCATGTCGCCCGGCCAGGACCGCCTCGGCCAGCTCCCGGCATCGCTGCGACTGCCCGCAGGACAGCAGGACGGTCAGCATGGACTCCGCTATCACGGCCCGCTCGTAGGGGCTGAGGACGTCGTTGATGATTCCCAGGGTCCGGAAGCCGGTGAGTTCCCGGTCCAGCGAGGTCAGGATGTCCAGGGCGCCGGTCTGATCGTCCGCCATGGCCAGCGCCTCGGCACGGATGGACCTGGCGCGGAAGTGGATGGCCTCACTCGTGAAGAACACGCCGCCGGCGTCGAGCAATTCAGGGCGGTGTTCGGCCGGAACCACGTCCAAGCAGGCCAACGCCTCACGGAGGTCTCCGCGGGCGACGGCCAGGGCTGCGGCCTGCACGCTGAGCACGGCGGACTGTTCCGGGCAACTGCGGATCGCCGCGTCGGCACCGTCCAGGTCCCCCACCACGGCCCGGGCCCGTGACTCGGCCCAGGCCAGGTGGACCCGGCCCGTTGTCAGGGATGCCCGCGGCCGGCCACCCGAGGCCCGGCCGACTTCGGAGAACAGGGAGATGGCTCCCTCGGCATCGCCGATGGCCACCAGATCCTGGGCCGCCCGGAGCACACTGAGGTACCCGGGGTCGAGGGCCTCGAGGGTGCTGGCCAGCTCACGGTGACGGTCCGGTTCGATGGCCGCCAGGATCTCTGCCGCCTGCACGGAGGTGACCAGGGCCAGCCGGCCGCTGTGGCCGTTCCTGATCTCGAGCACCCGGTCGTCATCGAGCTCATCGAGTTCGGCGGCGAAGCCCGTGTGGATGAGGTCACCGACGCGCATGGGCCCGCAGATCGCCAGCATCTCCAGCAGCGCTCGCTGGCGCACCGGAAGGTCACGCAATACTGCGGTCGAGGCTCCTCCCGAGGTGGAGCGGGGCAGCGGCCCGGGAGCGAGGACCCAACTGGAATCGATGCGCCGCAGCTTCCCGGAGACCACGCAGTCCCGGGCCAGCTGCCGCAACCGATGGACGGATCCCGAGCTGTGCTGCCACAGCACGGTCGAGGCGAATCGGGACACGGTTCCCCCGAGCACCTCTTCGAGCAGACCGTGACTCGCCGTGGGGGTCAGAGGCCAGACCGTGATCCCGGTCAGGGTCCCCAAGCGGCGCAGGGCTGCCAGGTCGACGGGGACCTCCGTCGGCCGGTCGCAGTGCACCACCAGGGTGATGCGGTTGATCTGGGACAGCTGGGCCAGGACGGTGATGGTGTCCGGGTCGATCTGGTCCGCCTGGGACACGATCACGATGGCCGGCTGTTCTCCGGGCGATCCCAGATAGTCGGCCAGGGCCCGGACCATGCCGTGGATCTGCGCCGGGGGCGCCTCGTTCAATCCCGAGAGCAGGATGGCCAGGGCTCCGTACGGGGTGGCTGCCGCGAAGGGGCTGCCGTGGAGCCGGAAGACCGCCCGGTCCGGGCTGACCCCTGAGAGGGCTGATTCGATGGTCTCGCGGCGGTCTCCGAGTTCGCCGGTCACAATCGCCCCGCCGGTACCGTGGCCGTCCAGGATCCTGCCGAGGGCCCGGGTTGCCTCATCCGGGGACTCCATCCAGCGGCCGTCTGCCCCCGGGTCCAGCCAGGAGAGGTCGAGCGGTGCCAGGTCGGGGAGGGCCACGGCTTCGGGCGCAGACAGCCCGGTGGCGTGGATCCCCGGTGTGGGGCCGAGACGTCGGGGCTGGTCGTGCTGGTCTTGCGCGTCGTGCTGGTCTGAAAGCCGTTCGGTGACACGTCGTTCGGGCGCGATGGACGGGGGCGAGGATGGAGACGGTTGCATGCTGTCAGCTTCCGGTTCAGTACTGTCCATCCGGAGGGGGATCCGGACGGACCGCCGGGTGAACGGCGGTCAAGGGGCGGGGATGCCTCTAGCCACCACATACTATGGAGCGCTGGTGTGGATCGGAAGGTTCGTCTACAGGAATGCGGGCTTCCGGAGTGAATTCAACCCTCAGACTTAACCCTTGACATTGGGCCGGGGCGATGCGTCGGCCAGTTTTCCCGGACTCATGTCCCTGCCTCATCTTCCTGACGGAGAGGCGAGCGTCCGCGCCGTGGGCGGCACGGCGACGAGTGGTTCCGCCCATAGGATTCGAACCTATACTGCACAGCTCCAAAGGCTGGCGTGCTGCCATTACACCAGGGCGGACCGGCCGGCGATGACCCATCGCGGGGACCAGCAACATATTCTTCCACAGTGTCCGGACCTGCGCAGACGACGGTGGCACACGCAGCTCTTCCATCGCTTGGAATCCACCTCACCGAGAGCCTCCGCTCCGGTCATAGTGGCCAGACGAGACTGCGGCAGCTGCCGCAAGGATGGAGGAAGCCATGACGGCCGGGATCCTTGACCCCACCATCAGCAGTATCAACAGTAGAAGCCGGCCCGGCGGGCCGGTTGCCACCACGCAGGCGGCCGCGGCGCCTCGAGTGGGCTCCCTCCGGGGAAAACGGATGGGCCTGCTGGAGAACACGAAGCGTAACGCCGCTGCACTCCTGGATGCCCTGGGCACCGTCCTGACGGAGACAGACCACGTCGACCTGGTCCGGATGACGAAGCAGGAGTTCGCCATGCCCCTGGCCGAGGACGTGGTGGACGGCCTCATCCGTGACTGCGATGTGGTGGTGATCGGGGTCGGTGACTGCGGCTCCTGCAGCGCCGCCGCGGTGGCTGACGGCATCGCGTTGGAAGAGCGGGGAGTGCCCGTGGCGGTCCTGTGCACGGAGGCTTTCGAGGTCACGTCACGTGCCATGGCCGGGCTCAAGGGGCGGCCGGACTTCCCCGTGCTCCTCATGCCGCATCCGATCGCCAATCTGACGGACGGAGACCTCGCCGAACGCGGCCAGGCGCTGGCGTCCCGGGTGCGCGGCCACTTCCTCGGCCCGGCCGCATGAGCCCGGACCTGGAGGGGCACACGGACCAGGCGGGCACCACAGTCCCGGAGCCTCGGCTGGATCCCACCGCCGCCCGCGCCATGGCCGAGTACCTGTTCGACCGCGGGTGGTCGGACGGCCTGCCCGTGCTGCCGGCCACGCAGGAGGTGGTCGAGGAGTTCCTGCTCCACACCGACCGAGACCCGGACGAGATCCTGGCTGGCCTGCCCCAGCTGGACCGCCACGCCACCGTGCGGGACATCGCCCTGCACGCCGCCATGGCCGGGTGCCGTCCGGAGTACCTGCCCGTCGTGCTGACCTCCTGGGAGGCCCTGTCCCATGAACGGGCCGCCCGGGGTGGCGGCTGGCAGTCCACCAGCGGGCCGGCCCCCCTGGTGATCGTCAACGGTCCGATCCGCCACCGCCTGGGCGTCAACTCCACCGGCGGGGTGTTCGGTCCGGGGTTCCGGGCGAACATGACCATCCCGCGCGCCCTGGGCCTGACCGTGCGCAACGGTTTCGGCGTGATTCCGCAGCAACTGGAACAGGCGACCCAGGGGGTCCCGGGCCGCTGGTTCCACTGCGTGGGTGAGGACGAGGAGTCCAGCCCCTGGGTCCCACACAGCGCCGAGACGGGGGTGCCGGCCGGGGAGGATGCCGTCAGCGTGGTCCTGACCCGGACCAGCGAGTTCATCGACAACCGGTCCTTCCGCAGTGCCGGGGAGCTCCTGCGGGACATCGCGGACACCCTGCAACGGATGGGCCCCTGGATCTTCCGTAGCAGTTCGGCCGTCCTCGTCCTGAATCCGGCGCACGCCCGGGCCCTCCACGATGAGGGCCTGTCGAAGCAGGACGTCCGCCAGTGGCTGGTCGAGCAGGCCGGGCACACCGAGGGCGATCTGGCCGCCGCGGGCAAGGGCCTGAGTGACCGCCCCTTCGGACCCTTCGCCCCGGACCACTTCCACCCGGCCGTCACCGACGCCACGCCGGCCTCCCTGCCGATCGTGGTGGCCGGCTCACCCAACGCGGCCATCTCCATGGTGGTCCGGGTGTTCAGCACCTGGTCGGGACAGTCCTTCCCGGTGCACTGAACCACGCTGCCACCGAGCCCACACCCCCGTTCACCTCGCTCGCACCCCGAACACACCCACCCATCCCGAACCCAGGAGCATTCCGCCGTGACCACCACCGCTTCCAGCGCCAACACCAGCCCGGGCACCAGCTCCAGCACTCAAACCCATGCCTGGTCCGCAGCCGTCCAGGATGAGATCGCCCAGGCCGAGCACACCCCCTGGCTCGCCGGCAAGACCGCCGTCGTCGCCGGCGGCGGCCTGAGCGGGCCCGAGGGCGGCGTCGGTTTCGCCATGGCGTGGCTCTTCTCCCGGGCCGGTGCCCGCATCGCGGTGCTGGACCGGGACCAGGAGGCGGCGCAGCGGACCGTGGACGCCGTCCGGGAAGCCGGGGGCCAGGCCAGCCGCTTCGCCGTTGACCTCACCGATGAGTCCGATGTCCTGGCCACCGTGGACCGGGTGCTGGCCGAGTACGGGTCCATCGACGTAGTGGGCAACTCCGTGGGCGGCGGCGGCATCACCGGCATCTTCGAGACCTCCCTGGAGGACTACCAGCGGGCCTTCGACGTCAACCTGGGCACCGCGTTGCTGCTGATGCGCGCCGTGCAGCCGCACATGGCTTCCGGCGGGGCCATCATCCACGTGTCCTCCGGAGCGGTGGAGGGCCGCGGCCCTGGACTGCCCTACACCCTGGCCAAGACGGCCCTCGAGAAGCTCTGCGTCGGAGCGGCCGCCACACTGGCCCCGCGGGGCATCCGCGTGAACTGCATCAGGGTCGGAATGATCTGGGGCGCCTTCGCTGCCCGCGGCATGACCCAGGAACGCCGCGAGCTGAGGGCCGGCAGCGTGGCCTTGCACACCGAGGGCAACGTCTGGGACATCGCCTCCGCCGCGCATTTCCTGTGCACCCCCGCCGCCCGGTGGATCACCGGCCAGGTCCTCCCCGTGGACGGTGGCGGCACGGTGGCCCCGAGCGCGGGCCAGGCCGGCTCCAGCACGTCCTGACGGTCCACACCGGTCCGCACCGGTCAGCTCCCTGCCCTCCGGCTTCTGGCTTCTGGCTTTCATCCGGCGGAAACCGGCCGGTAGGCACGACGTCGGCTCCTAACCTTGGCCACACCCACCACCGGTGCGTCCCGCGCCCCCGAGCCCTGCCTCGCGCTCGCCACTGTTCTCCCGGCCTCCGGCATCCGCCGATCCGGTCCCGTTGACGGCGCACCACAACCGGGTGGCACCGGAGGACTGACCGAGATGACCCAGAACCCACCCGTCGACATCCAGAGTGTGCGCGAGAGGCTCCGCGACACCGCGCCCGGACACCCGAAGCGCACGGCTGCCGCCCGCGTCCTGTCCCTGCTGGACGCGTTCGCTCACCGGGGTGAACCGCTGACGCTCTCCGAGATCGCCCGCCGTGCCGACCTGAGCCTGACCACCACCCACCGCCTCGCCCACGAGGTGCGGGAATGGGGCGGCCTGGACCTGGACGAGGAGGGACGGTACTGCCTCAGCCGCAAGATCCTGGAATTGGCGAGCGCCTCCACGGAGGACCTGCGCATCCGTGAGCTGGCCCTGCCGCACCTGGTGGACCTGCAGCGCCGGACCGGACTCACCGTCAACCTCTCGGTGCGGGAGGGCCAGGACGTCATGTATCTCGAGGCCCTGAGGGCCCATCCCAACTACACGGGGCAGAACCGCATGGGCGGCCGGCTCCCCCTCCATGTCACGGCCACCGGGCTGGTTCTGCTGGCCTTCTCCAGCCGGCAGGAGCAGGACGAGTACCTGGCCACGCCCCTCAAGCGGTACACCCGGTTCACGAAGACCCGGTCTGAGGAGCTGCACGAGATCATGGACGCGGCCCAGCGCGATGGCATCCTCCGATTGGACGGCGCAGTGGCCGCCGGGGCCGGCTCCATCGCGGCCCCGGTTCCCGATGCCCTGGGCCGGGTCGACGTGGCCGTGGGCGCCATCTACGCACACCGGAACCCGGAACCCCATGGGCTGCCGGACCTGGTCCTCGCGACCGCCCGCCGCATCGCCCGGGCTCGCTCCGAGCGCCCCGTCCTGGATCCCCGCACCATCGCCTTCAACCGGAGCCAGGCCGGCCTCGGCTGACGACGCCGGCCCCGCTGTCAGGTACCTTGCATCGCCCCTTCCAACGCGTGGAAGGCACCCTGTGGTCCACATCACAGCCCCAGCAGACTGTGGGGAAACCCGGTCCGGACGGTCCCGGTCCACCTCCCCGGCCTCACCGCCGAGGTCACGGACCCCGGTGCACTCGCACCCGCCTCCTGGCCGGATCCCCCCCCCACCGCCGAGGAGGTGCCGGTGAAGGCCCGATTGTTTCACTACGGCAGATTGTTGTTGTCTTCCCTCATCCTGTTCATCGCCGTGATCACGGTGCTGTTCTTCCTGCTGGAGATGGCCCCGGGGGATCCCATCCAGACGCTGGTCGGGGACGTCCCCCTCTCCGAGGCTTTCCGGGCACAGATCACCGCCGCCTACGGCCTGGACAAGCCGGTCTGGGAGCGGTATGTGCTCTACCTCGGCAACGTCTTCACCGGAAACCTCGGGTTCTCCTTCGGCACGAACAACGAACCGGTGCTGGATTTGATCCTCAGCCGGGCCGGGAACACCCTGGCCCTGGCGGTCCCCGCCTTCCTGATCTCCACCATCGGCGGCATCATCCTCGGCTCGATCGCCGCCCGGACCCGGAAGCGGTGGCTGGACGGCGGCATCTCCGGCGGCGCCGTCGCGCTGTTCTCCGTCCCCAACTTCTGGTTCGGCATGCTGCTGATCATGGTCTTCTCGATCTGGCTGGGCTGGTTCCCCACCCAGGGCAAGAGCCCCTACGGGCAGCCGGGCATCGGGTTCGAGTACCTGGTCCTGCCCGTGATCACCATGGCCACCAGCGAGCTGGCGTACAAGACCCGCATCATGCGCTCGTCCATGATCGAGTCCCTCGGCCAGGACTTCGTGGACACGGCCCGCTCCAAGGGTCTCTCCTCGTCCCACCTGCTCTGGCGCCACGCCCTGCCCAACGCCCTGTTGCCCATGGTCACGGTCTCCGGCTACAGCCTCGGCTACATCCTGGCCGGATCCGTGCTGGTGGAGCGCGTGTTCGGCTGGCCCGGGATGGGCCTGCTGTTCATCGACGCCATCAACCGCCAGAACAACATGGTCATCCTGGGCGTGGTGATCGTCCTGACCGTGGTGATCATCCTCGTCAACATCCTCACGGATGTGGTGTACGGGCTGGTCGATCCACGGTTGCGAGCCCAGTTCTCCCCCCAACGCACCCTGCCGCCCGAGGGCCGGCAGGACCGGCAGAGTGACGAGGTAGCGGCATGACCCAGCAGGAAACCCACATGGTCCCCCCACCGGAGACTGACACCCCAGCGCCACCCGACGGCGCCGGATCCCCGCCACCGGCACGGCCGGACGCCCCCGCCGGAGCCGCCGGCCGGCGTCGTCCCCCAGGCACCGAACGGTCCCCCTGGCGCGTGTTCCTGCGCAAGCCCAGCACGCTGGTGTTCCTGCCCCTGTTGGGGCTGTTCGTCCTCATCGCGGCCCTCGGTCCGCTCCTGGTGGGCGATCCCTCCGCGACCGGGAACGCCGAACTGCTCGCTCCCAGCGCCGCCCACCCACTGGGCACCGATCACCTGGGACGGGACTACCTGGCCCGGGTGGTCAACGGCGGCCAGATCTCCCTCCTGGTGGGCTTCACCGTGGCGGTGCTCTGCATGACCATCGGTCTGGTCGTCGGCGGACTCGCCGGTTACCACGGCGGCTGGATGGACACCCTGATGGTCAAGCTGGCCGAGTTCTTCCAGGTGCTGCCCGGGATCGTGCTGGCCCTGGTGGCGGCGGCGCTGCTGGGGGCCAACGTCTTCATCATCGTGGCCATCCTCTCCATCACCATGTGGCCGGCGGTGGCCAGGATCGTGCGGGCCGAGGCCATGCGCATCTCCCAGCTGGGCTACGTGGAGTCCGCCCGCGCCGCCGGGTTCCGGTCCGTGCGCATCATCTGGTCCGATGTGCTGCCCAACGCCCTGCCGCCCGTGCTGGTGGCCACGTCCATGACGGTGGGCCGGGCCATCCTCATCGAATCGGGCCTGGCCTACCTGGGCATCGGTGACCCGTCCCACCCCTCGTGGGGTGCCCTGCTGAACTCCGCCCAGGCGTATATGCGGGACGGCTGGTGGCTGGCCGTGGCCCCGGGCCTGTGCATCTTCCTGGTGGTGCTCGCCGTCAACATGCTCGGCGACGCCCTCAATGACGCCTACAACCCCACCGTCGGGAGGGTGAAATGACCACCGCAGTGAACCAACCAGTCGCGGGGACCCCGCTGATCGAGCTCACCGGCCTGAATGTGGTGCTGCCGACCGGAGAACGCAGCGAGGTGGAGGCGGTGAAGTCGGTGGACCTGGTGGTCCACGATGGCGAGCGCGTCGGCCTGGTCGGCGAGTCCGGCTCCGGCAAGTCCGTCACCGGCCGGTCCATCGCCGGCCTGCTGCCCACCTCCCCCCGGGTGCGGGTGAGCGGATCCATCCGTATCCGCGGCCAGGAGATGGTCGGGGCCCCGGCCCGGACCTGGAACGAGGTGCGCCGCAAGACCGTGGGCATGATCTTCCAGGACCCGCTGACGTTCCTGAATCCCACGATGCGGGTGGGGCGGCAGGTGGCCGAGTCGATTCCCGACCGGCGGCTGGTGCGCTCCGGGGCGGGAGGCGACCGCACGGCGCGGGATCGGGCCGTGTTCCGGTTCCTGCGGCAGGCCGGGCTACCGGACGCCGAACAGGTCGCCGCGTCCTTCCCGCACGAGCTCTCCGGCGGCATGCGTCAGCGAGTGCTGATCGCCATCGCCATCGCCAAGGAGCCGTCCCTGGTCCTGGCCGATGAGCCGACCACGGCCCTGGACGCCACCGTGCAACAGCACGTGCTGCGCACCCTGGATGAGACCGTGGCCGAGCTGGGGACCTCCCTCATGCTCATCTCCCACGACCTCGCGGTGGTGGCGGGGATGACCGACCGGGTCTACGTCATGTACGCGGGCCGGATCGTGGAGGAGGGCCCCACCGCCCAAGTCCTCGCCGAGCCCCGGCACGAGTACACCCAGGCCCTGCTGCGCAGTGTCCGCAGCCTCACCGACCAGGACACCGACCTGTATTCCATTCCCCTGGCCCTGCGCCAGCGGTTCGCCGAGGAGCCGTCCCATGTTGCTTGAGGCCATCGACGTCTCCAAGACGTTCCGCTCCCGCCGCTCATCGGCGCCCGTCCACGCAGTGCAGAACGCCACCCTGCAGGCCAGACCCGGCGAGTTCGTGGCGATCGTGGGTGAATCCGGCTCCGGCAAGTCCACCTTGGCCCGCCTCCTGCTGGACCTGCTCGATCCCTCCGAGGGGTCCATCCAGCTGGACGGACGCGAGGTCGGCTCCATGGACCGCACCGAGCGCCGGGCGTACCGGCGCAGCGTCCAGGCGGTGCTGCAGGACCCCGCAGGGTCCCTGAACCCCCGCAAGCGGGTGGCGCAGGCGATTGGCGAGGTCATCCGGCTCCACGGGATGGCCCGGGGGTCCGCCGAGACCCGCCACCGGGTCACCGAGGTCCTCGAGCTGGTGGGCATGGAGCCCGCGGCGGCCTTCATGGACCGGTTCCCCCACGAGCTCTCCGGCGGACAGCGGCAGCGGGTGCTGATCGCGCGCGCCATCGCCCTGGACCCCCGCATCATCGTGGCCGACGAGGCCGTCTCCGCCCTCGACGCCTCCGTGAAGGCCGGCGTGCTGGCCGTGATGGCGGACCTGAAGGACCGGCTCGGCGTCGGCTACGTCTTCATCACCCACGACCTGCCGGTGGTGCAGAAGGTCGCCGACCACGTGTACGTCATGCGCCACGGACGGATCCTGGAGCACGGCCCGAAGGACGAGATCTTCGCCAATCCCTCCCACCCCTACACCCGCGAACTGCTCGCGGCGTCTCCGGCCCTGCCCTGAGGCACGGCCAGCATCCACCCTGCACCTGCACCTGCACCTGCACCTGCACCTGCACGCAACCCTGCACCTCACCGTTGAAAGGCACCACCCATGCGCACACCACAGAAACGAACCACCGGCCTGCTGGCCGTGCTCGCCGCCGGGGCCCTGGCTCTGACCGCGTGCACCGGAGGCACCGCCGGCGGCGGAGGCGGCAACGCGGCCGAGGGCGGGGAACGCGTCTACGTCCAGGCCATCGCCGACGATCCGATGGGTCTGAACGCCCAACTGATCAGCGGCGCCACCCCGTCCATGTTCAGCGCCCAGATCCTGGACCCCTTGATCTTCCTCTCCCAGGACTACGAGATGACTCCCGGGCTGGCGGAGTCCTGGGAACTCAGCGACGACGGCCTGGACCTGACCCTGGTCCTGCGCGAGGGCGTCACGTGGCATGACGGCGAGCCCTTCACCGCGGAGGACGTGGCCTTCAACTTCGAGGAGATCGTGCCCCTGCAGTCCTTCGGGGCGCAGATCGGCGAGCGGCTGGAATCGGCGGAGGTGGTGGACGAGCACACCGTGGTTCTGCACCTGAGCGAACCGTTCGGCCCCCTGCTGGAGACGGTGGCCTCCCAGTTCATGGTCCCGAAGCACATCTACGAAGGCACCGACTACGTGACGAACCAGGCGAACATGGAGCCGATCGGCACCGGGCCCATGGTGTTCGACTCCTACAGCTCCGGGGAACAGGTGACCCTGACCGCCAACCCGGACTACTGGGGCGGCGAGGTCCAGGTGGACCGGGCCGTCTACCCGATCATGACGGACCCGAATGCCCGGGCCGAGGCCCTGTTCGCCGGTGAGGTGGACCAGGCCTCCGTGGACGTCTCGCAGCAGGGCCGCGTCTCGGATGACCCCACCACGCTGCTGCTGGAGGAGAGCAACTTCCCGCAGCTCGTGACCGTCATGTTCAACGCGCAGAGCGAGTACCTGGAGGATCCGGCGGTGCGGGCCGCCGTCTTCGCCGCCCTGGACCGCGAGGCGATCGTGGACACCGCCCTGAGCGGCATCGGCACGCCGGCCAACGGGTTCTTCCCCGAAGCCTTGGAGTGGGCCGTGAGCCCCAACGTGGACTTCTCGCAAGACTTCCCGCGGGACGTGGACGCCATCAACGAGACCCTGGACGAGGCCGGGTTCGAGCGCGGGGCGGACGGGATGCGGTTCACCCTGAACGTCCGGTACATCAACGAGCTCTCGGACGTGGCCGCCACCGTGGAGATGGCCGAGTCCATGCTGGAGGAGGTCGGCATCGGCATCGAGATGCAGGGCACCTCAGGCGCGGTCTTCACCGAGAAGGTCTACACGGAGAGCGAGTTCGACCTGGCGTTCCTCCGCTCGACCGTCGGGGCGGACCCCAGCATCGGGATCGTGCGCTGGTACGAGTGCAACGACCAGAAGGCGGCCGCGGCCAATCCCTCCGGCCTGTGTGACCCCGAGATCGACGCCGCCGCTGCCGAGGCCCTGGCGACCTCCGTCCAGGCCGAGCGCGGTGTGGCGTTGACGGCCCTGCAGGACCGCGCCGCCGAGATGATGTACTACGCGCCGCTGGCGTGGTTCAACGGCGCCTTCCCCACCATCAACACCACGCGCTGGCAGGGTCAGGACGAGCCCACGTCGATGACCAACCGGATGCCGTGGACCACCATGACGATGGAGGGATAGGCGCCTAGCCCTCGGCGACCTCGCCGGCCTCGAGCCAGGCCATCTCGGCCTCGTCCTTGCGCTCGTGCAGTTCCTGCAGTTGGGCGTTGGCCTCGGCCAGGGCGCCGAGGTCGCCGGCCGCGGACAGGGTGGCCATCCGCTCGTGCAGCGCGGCCTCCTCCTGCGTCATCCTGGCCAGCTGCTTCTCCAGCTTGGCGGCCTCCTTGCGGGCGGCCCGTTTCTCAGCCTCGCTGACGCCGCTCTGCTCGGCATCTCCCCCACCGGCCTTCCCGACGCCGGCCCCCGAACCGGCAGCGCCGGTGCCGGTCCCGCCGAAACCGGTCCCGCCGGACTCCTGGGCCGCGCGCAGCTGCAGGTACTGCTCCACACCCCCGGGCAGGTCACGGATCTGACCGTCGCCGAGCAGGGCCAGCTGGTGGTCGGTGACGCGTTCGAGCAGGTAGCGGTCGTGAGACACCACGACCAGGGTGCCGGGCCAGCCGTCCAGCATGTCTTCCACTGCCGCCAGGGTGTCCGTGTCCAGGTCGTTGGTCGGCTCGTCCAGCATGAGCACGTTCGGGGAGCCGACCATCAGGCGCAGCAGCTGCAGCCGGCGGCGCTCACCGCCGGAGAGGTCCGCCACCGGCGTCCACTGGCGGGAGGTGCCGAAGCCGAGCTGCTCCAGCAGCTGCCCCGGGGACAGGTCCTTGCCGCCCACCTGGAAGGAGTTGCCCTCCTGGGACATGACCTCGGCCACGCGCAGGTGCCGCACCTCGTCGAGTTCCGTGACGTCCTGGGTGAGGATGGCTGTCTGCACGGTCTTGCCGCGCCGGATCCGGCCGGAGTCCGGGGTGAGCTGGCCGTCGAGCAGGCGCATCAGGGTGGACTTGCCGGCGCCGTTGACGCCCACGATCCCCACCCGCTCGCCGGGGGCCAACCGCAGCGTGACGTCGTCGAACAGCGTGCGGCTCCCGCCGCCGTCGGGCACTGGGACCGAGTAGGTGACGTCCTCCAGGTCCAGGACGTCCTTGCCCAACCGGGCGGTGGCCATCTTGGAGAGGGAGACGGAGTCCCGGGGCTCGGGGACGTCCGCGATGACGGCGTTGGCTGCCTCGATGCGGAACTTGGGCTTGGCGGTGCGGGCCGGGGCGCCGCGGCGCAGCCAGGCCAGTTCCTTCTTCACCAGTTGCTGACGCTTGCCTTCGATCACGGACGCGGCGCGGTCGCGCTCCACGCGGGCGAGCATCCAGGCCGCGTAGCCGCCGTCGAAGGGTTCCACCGTGGCGTCATGGACTTCCCACGTGCGGGTGCAGACCTCGTCGAGGAACCAGCGATCGTGGGTGACCACGAGCAGTCCGCCGTCCGTGGCGCGCCAGCGGGTCTTGAGGTGTTCGGCCAGCCAGGCCACGCCCTCCACGTCGAGGTGGTTGGTGGGTTCGTCCAGGAAGATCAGGTCGTCGCTGCCGGCGAGCAGCCGGGCCAGGGCGGTGCGCCGGCGCTGACCGCCGGAGAGGGTACCCACGGTGCGGCCCCAGTCCAGTCCGCCGAGCAGGCCACCCATGACGTCGCGGACCTTCGCATCGGAGGCCCAGACGTGGTCCGGGACGTCGCCGACCACGGCGTGCTGCACCGTGTCCTCGGGGTCCAGGTCGTCCCGCTGGTCCAGGACGCCCAGGGTGGTTCCGCCGCGGCGGGTGACCCGGCCGTCGTCGGGGTCCTGCTGGCCGGCGAGGATGCGCATCAGAGTGGACTTGCCGTCACCGTTGCGGCCGACGAGGCCGATCCGGTCCCCCTCGTCCACTCCGATCGAGACGGAGTCGAGGACGGTACGCGTGCCAAAGGAGATGCCGATGTTCTCGGCGCCGAGCAGATGAGCCATTTACAGCACTCTAGCCCCGTGGACCGGCCCGTGGACGGCCACGGCGGCCACCCCGGTGCGGTCCTCGATGCGGGCGGCCAACTGGAAGCTCTCCTCGGCGCTACGGGCGAGGAACATCACGGTCGGCCCCGAGCCGGAGACCTGGCCGGCCAGGGCGCCCTCCTCGAGACCGACGTCCAGCATCTCGGAGAGCTCCGGCACCAGGGTGGCTGCGGGGACCTGCAGGTCATTGGCGAGCAGCAGGGCCAGTTCCTCGGCGTCACCGGACGTGAGCGCCTGGACGAGCTGGGGGTCCACCTCGGGGTCTGCCTCGGGCATCGGCAGCCCGCCCTCCTCGCGCAGTTGGTCGAGCAGCCCGTAGACCTGCGGGGTGGAGAGTCCCGTGGTGGCGGGCACCAGGACCAGGTGCACGGGGTGGCGGGCCAGCAGCGGCGTCAGTTCATCGCCCACGCCGAGCCCGACGGCGGCCCCGCCCATCACGGCGAAGGGCACGTCCGCGCCCAACGGTGCGGCGATCTCGGCCAAGGTCTGCCGGGACAGGCCGGCGTCCCACAGTGCGGCGCAGGCCAGCAATGCGGCGGCGGCGTCCGCGGATCCGCCGCCCATGCCCCCGGCCACCGGAACCTGCTTGGTGATCTCCAGGTGCACGCCGTGGGTCTGCGGATCACGTCCCAGGTACTCCCGCAGGCGCAGGGCGGCCCGGGCGGCCAGGTTCGAGGAGTCCACGGGGATGGCGTCCGGGTCCACGAACGCACTGGACTGCTCGGAGAGGGTCACCGTGATCTCACCGTCCTGGCGCGGGGTGGCCGTCACCTCCTCCAGCATCGAGACCGCGAGGTAGACGCTCGCCACGGGGTGGTAGCCGTCCACGCGCGGGGTGCCCACGCGCAGGGAGAGGTTGACCTTGCCGGGGGCCTGCGCCGTCGCGTGGCTGAAGAGCCGGGTGGTCGAGGGGGCAGGATGGCTCACAGGCCGGCTCCTTCAGTGGGGGTCTCGGCGGCGTCCACCCGGTGGGCGGCAATGCGGGCGAAGTCCTCGATGCCGAGCACCTCACCGCGGGCACGGGGGTCGACTCCGGCGGCCCGCAGGGTGGCCTCGGCCGCGGTGGGCGTACCGGCCCAGCCGGACAGGGCCGCCCGCAGCGTCTTGCGGCGCTGGGCGAAGGCGGCGTCCACCACGGCGAAGACCTCCTGGCGGCTGGCCGTGGTCTCGGGCGGCTGGCGCCGGGTGAAGGCCACGAGCCCGGATTGGATCTTGGGGGCCGGCCAGAACACGTTCTTGCCGATGGTGCCAGCCTTGCGGACAGAGGCGTACCAGGCGGCCTTGGCGGAGGGCACCCCGTACGTCTTGGACCCCGGCCCGGCGGCGAGCCGGTCCGCGACCTCCTCCTGGACCATGACGAGGCCGTGCTCCAGTGAGGGCAATTCGGCCAGCAGGTGCAACAGCACAGGTACGGCCACGTTGTAGGGCAGGTTGGCGACCAGGGCGGTGGGCGGGCCGGAGGCTGCTGCGGGACGGGCGGCCTCGAGTTCCGCGGCGGAGACGTGCATGGCGTCGGCCAGCACCACTGCCAGGCGATGGCCGGCCCCGGGCCGGAATTCCTCGGCGGTGCGGGCCAGCCGGCCGGCGGGAACCGGGTCGATCTCCACGGCGGTGACGGCCTCGGCGGCGTCCAGCAGCCCGAGGGTCAGCGACCCCAGGCCGGGGCCGACCTCCAGGGCGTGCTCGCCGGAGCCCGTGCCGGAGACGGCGGTGATCCGCCGGATGGTGTTGGGGTCGATCACGAAGTTCTGCCCCAGGGTCTTGGTGGGCCGCAGGTCCAGTTCCGAGGCCAGGCGCCTGATGTCGGCGGCGGAAAGCAGGGGGGCGTCGGGTGCGGTCACGCGGTCCATCCTACGTGGGGAAGAGACCCCAAGGGCCCGCCGAGGCGGGCCCTTGGGGATAACGGCGTCCTGCTGACGTCGGTGCAGCGGTGCGCGTCAGTCGCTCAGCGCAGGCCGAGCTGGGAGGAGCAGTGCGGCCAGTGGCCCCAGCCGCCGTTGGCCCGCAGCTTCTCGGCGGTGGCGATCTGCTCGGCCGGCGTGGCCTGGTGCGGCAGCGGCGCATACTGGGTGCCGCCGGCACCGGCCCACGAGGAGGCCGAGAACTGCAGGCCGCCGTAGTAGCCGTTGCCGGTGTTGATGGACCAGTTGCCGCCGGACTCGCATTCGGCGAGGGACTGCCACACGCCGGACGTCGGAGCGCTGGCCTGCGAGGCGGACGAGGCGCCGGACGCCTCAGACGACTCCGATGAATCGGCGGAGTCCGAGGCAGAGCTGGCGGCCGAGCGGGTCGGCTCCGGCTCCTTGGTCCCGACGGCGATGCGGCGCTCAACCGGTTCGCGCACGGTCTCGGTGGTCGCGACCTCGCGGTCGGTCTCCTCGCCGTCCACGGTGGTGATGCTCCAGGTGGTGGTCTTCTCGCCGGGGGCGCCGGCGGCCAGGACGGAGGTCTTGCCCTCGGCCAGGTCCTCGTCCTCGACCTCGACGGTCTCGAACGGCACCTCCTCGGAGGTGGTCTCGGTGCTGGTGTCCACCCGCTGGACGGTCACGTCCACGTCCTGGGTGATCTCGGTGTCCAGGGCCGGCGAGACCTGGTCGTCCTCGTCGAAGGACACCTCGTTCTCCCGCAGCGCCTGTTCGATGGTGCCGGCGTTGGTGGCGAAGGTCGTGGTCTCCCCGCCAGCGGTCACGGTGACCACCTTCGGCAGGTCCACGGTCACCTGGGATGCGCGCTCCAGCTGGAGGACGGATTCGCCGAGGCCTTCGCCCGGCGCCGTCCCGTCCTGACCGGCGTCCCCGGCGGAGACCCGGCTGGCGGTCTGCTCCGAGGCGGTGACCTCGGCGCCGCGCTGGGTGGCCACGAAGGCCACCAGCCCGCCGACCACTAGGGCCAAGGCTGCTACTTGGGCGATCACCTTGGCCAGGCGGCCCTTCATCACTCGTGCCATGTACGTCCAGACGTTGTCATCTCCGGTCACGGGGCTTCAGGGCCAATGGCACAGGCACACTGAACGGCCCGATCCGGCCAATTGAGGGACAACGATAACGGCAAGATAACAAAGATCTCAAATGGATCACGGTGGGCGGCGTGTCCGGGACCATTCCGGCGCGACCACGGGGAGTCGAAAGCGCTGGTCAGAAGTCCCCGTAGACGCGCCTCGTGTTGTTCGCCACAACCGCCGCCAGTACGTCCGCCTGCACCCCGCGGGTCTCGGCCATGCCCCGCAGGGTCCACGGCACCAGGTAGGGCGCGTTGGGACGGCCCCGCCAAGGGTGCGGGGTCAGGAAGGGGGCATCGGTCTCCACCAGGAGCAGGTCTTCGCGGGCCTCGGCCAGCGCCGCGCGCAGGCCGTCGTTGGCCTTGAAGGTCACGGGACCGGCGAAGGACATGTACCAGCCGTGCTCATTGCAGATCCGGGCGAGGTCCGCATCACCGGAGAAGCAGTGGAACACCACCCGGTCCGGGCGCCGCGGGGTGTCCAGGAGAATCCGGACCACGTCGTCATGGGCATCCCGATCGTGGATCTGGACGGCCTTGCCGAGGCGGTGCGCCAGGTCCAGGTGCCAGCGGAACGCCTCCTGCTGGTCCTCCACCCCCTCGGGGCCCGTCCGGTAGTAGTCCAGGCCGGTCTCCCCCACGGCCCGCACCCGCGGGTGGGCCGCAAGCGACTCGATCTCCGCCAGCGCGGCGTCCAGGTGGCCGCGGGAGGCCAGCCGGGCGGCGTCGTTGGGGTGGATGGCCACGGCCCCCAGCAGCCGGGGCTCAGCCTCGATGGCCTCGATGGTGAAGCGCGCCGACTCCACGTCACAGCCCACCTGGATGGCCCCGGCAACCCCGACGGCTGCCGCAGCGTCCATCGCCTGGTGCACGTCCACGGAGACCAGGCCATCGCGGAAGTCCAGGTGCGTGTGGTTGTCCACCACGGCCACCCCCAGCGGCTCGGGGGCCGGCGGGTACTCCAGCCGGCGCTGGCGCTTGGATTTCTCCTCGTGCGGCTCCCGCCGCCGCTCGCCCGGCCCACCGGAAACGGGCTGCGGCACCGGTCGGTAGGCAACGGGGACGGCGTCGAGGTCTGGTGGGTCAATGGCCATGCCTCCCATGCTAGAGGCGCCGCCAGGCCGGGGCCGGCACCCGAAGGTGACTACCATGTGGGGGTACCCCGGCCGCCGGCACCACTTCCCTATCCCCTGCCGCAGCCGGACCGATCGAAAGGCTCCCGTAGAGAATGACCGACCAGCAAGCCACCGTGCTCTTCGTCTGCACGGGCAACATCTGCCGCTCCGCCTACGGCCACCACCTGCTGGCCCGGGAGTTGGACCAGACCGCCCCCGGCAGCTATGCGGTCGTCTCAGCCGGCACCCAGGTCAATCCACGGCTCACGGTCCCGCCCCAGATCCATGCGCTCGAGCGTGCCGCCGGCCTGCGGTCGTTGCGGGAGCACTCACCGTCCCAGGTCAACAGGCGGACGGTACAGAAGGCGGACCTGATCGTGGGCGCGACGTCCGAGCACCTGGCTGCTGTCCTGCGGGAGACGCCCGGGGCGCTCAACCGGTCCTTCACCATGCTGGAGTTCGGAGCGGCAGCCGCAGCGCTGGCGGCGGGGACGCTGCCCGCCTGGACCGGCCCCGCCTCGGCGGACGCGACCCTGCCGGAACGGGTCCGCGAGCTGGCCCGCCACCTGTCCCGGCACCGCCCCGTCATCCGGGGCTCGCTGGACTCGATCGACCTGCCGGACCCCTATGGCCGCGAGGACGAGGCGTACCCGGCCATGGCCGAGGCCCTGGAACCGGCCGTGGACCACATGGTGCGGCTCCTGGCGGACGTGGCCCGCCGGAACTGAGGAAGCCGGTACCGGCACCCGTACAGCGCCACAGTTCAGCGCGTCGGCGCGGGGTGGAACTTCTGCTGGGCCTGCTCCAGGGACGCGGTGGCCAGTTCGACCACGGCGTCGGCCGCCCGGTCCAGGTGGAGGGGCAGCAACTCGCGCTCGGCGGCGCTGAAGGGCCGCAGGACGAAGTCCGCGGCGGGCTGGCGTCCCGGCGGCCGGCCGACGCCGACGCGGACGCGGAGGTAGTCCTTGGTGCCGAGCACCTGGGAGATGGACTTCAGCCCGTTGTGGCCGCCCTCGCTGCCGCCGATCTTCAGCTTCAGCGCGTCGAAGGGGATGTCGATCTCGTCGTGCACCACGATGATGTTCGCCGGGGCCACGGAGTAGAACCGCGCCAGGGCGCCCACGGGGCGACCTGACACGTTCATGTAGCTGGCCGGCTTGGCCAGCAGCAGCTTGGGCCCGCCGGGTGCCGTGTGGGCAGTCCCGACGGCGGCGCCCGCCTTGTGCGCGGTCAGGCGGGCCCCGAAGCGGTCGGCCAGTTCGTCGATGACCATCTGGCCGACGTTATGCCGGGTACGGGCGTAGTCGGGCCCGGGGTTGCCGAGCCCGACCACCAGCCAGGTGGAGGCACCTGAGGCTGGCGGGGAGGCCGGAGCACCGGCCCCCCGCGCCGTATCCTGCGTTGTCACGAGAGGAATCAGCCCTCGGTGGACTCGGCAGTCGCGGTCTCTTCGCCTTCACCCTCGGTGTCGCCCAGGTCCTGGACGGTGAGCTCGGAGATGGTGGCGATGACGTAGTCGTCGGCCAGCTCCAGGGTGGAGCCGGCGGGCAGCTGGACGTCGGCACCGAAGACGTGCTCGCCCGCGGTGCGGCCCTCGATGTTGATGGTGACGCTCTCCGGCAGCTGCGTGGCATCGGCCAGCACCGGCACGGAGGCCTCCTCGAGGTTGAAGGTGGTGCCCGGGGCGGCTTCACCCTCGACGTGCACCCACACGTCCACGACGACCTTCTCGCCCCGCTGGACGACGATGAGGTCCAGGTGGTCGATGGTCTGCTTGATGAAGTTGCGCTGGATGGCCTTCGGCAGCACCAGATGCTCCTGGCCGTCGCGGACCACGGTCAGCAGGGCGTTGGGGTTACGGACGGCCAGGGAGGTCTGCTGGGCCGGCATCAGCAGGTGCACGGGGTCGCCGCCGTGGCCGTAGACCACCGCGGGGATCAATCCGTCGCGGCGCGCCTGGCGGGATGCGCCCTTGCCGAAGTCCTCGCGCAGGGTGACCTGGATCTTGGTGTTGTCGCTCATGGTGTTCCTCCTGTACTTCTTCATCCGCGGCCACGGTGGTGGCGGCGGGCCTTCCAGGCAGGAAAACAGCCGTGCAGTACGGCAGCCTCGTCGATCACGGAGCTGAAAGCTCCCTCGCCTGGGCAACGCGGACCATCATACCAGTAGGCTGGGGCCCGAGGGGCCCGCACCATTCCAGGAGGATCCGTGGACGTGTCAACCGCCATGCAGGAGCACGAGGACGGAGCAGGCCAACAGCCCGAGGACGGGCCCGGGAGCGATCCGCGGCAGGACGCCTCCTGGGCCGCGGGCGGTGAGCGACTCACCGCCACCACCCGGGCGATGCTGGACGCCATGGACTCCGTGGTGGACGGCAAGCACCAGGCGGTCCGCACCGCCCTGCTGGTCCTGCTGGCCGGCGGGCATCTGCTCGTGGAGGACGTCCCGGGCGTGGGCAAGACCCTGCTGGCCCGGGCCCTGGCCCGGACCGTGGGCGGAGTCGTCAACCGCATCCAGTTCACCCCGGACCTGCTGCCTGGGGACGTCACCGGCGTCTCGGTGTTCAACCAGGACCGTCACACCTTCGAGTTCCGCCCGGGAGCGGTGTTCGCCAACATCGTCATCGGGGATGAGATCAACCGCGCTTCGGCCAAGACCCAGTCCGCCCTGCTCGAGTGCATGGAGGAGCACCAGGTCACCGTCGACGGGACCACCCACCGGCTCGAGGAACCGTTCATGGTGGTGGCCACCCAGAATCCGGTGGAGTCCGAGGGGACCTATCCCCTGCCGGAGGCCCAGCGGGACCGGTTCATGGCCCGCATCACCATGGGCTATCCGGACCCGGAGGCCGAGCTGCAGATGCTCCGCACCCACCAGGGTCCGCTGCCCTCCTCCGCTCCCGTGAACCGCTTGGCCCCCGTGACCACCACGGAGGAGGTCCTGCAGATGATCGAGGCCGTGTCCCGGGTGCATGTCTCCGAGGCCGTCGCCCGGTACGTGATCGACCTGGGCCGTGCCAGCCGTGAGCACCCGGACGTCCTCGTCGGCGCGAGCCCTCGGTCCCTGCTGCAACTGCTGCGGGCCGCCAAGGCCGAGGCCGCGATCAGCGGCCGATCCTTCACCACACCGCAGGACGTGGCCGGCGCCGTCCCCGTGGTGTTCCCGCACCGGCTGATGCTCCGGCGCCGCTCCACACAGGAGGCCGCCCAGGCCGACGCGACCACGCAGCGGATCCTGCACTCGGTTCCGGTGCCGGCCGGCCCGTGACATCCTGAGCCGCTCTGAGACGATCCCCCGCCGCCATGACCTCCGCCCTCCCCACCCCGCGCATATCCCCCCGCACCTTCCGCCGCGCCATCACTGGCATCTCCGTCCCGACTGCGCCCCGGCCGACGCCGCGCGGACTGGCCCTGGCCGTGGCGGCGGCCCTCCTCGTGGTGGCCGGGCTGGCCCTGGGCCGGCGTGAGGCCGTCGCGCTGGGACTCTTCCTGGCCGTCGTCGTGGGTATCTCCTGCGCCGTGCTGGCCGTGCGGACGGTGCTGGCCCGGCGCATCCGGCTGACACGGTCCGTGGTGCCCGGCGCACTGCGGGTGGGCGGCAGCGCGCACGTCACCTTCGATGGAACGGTGCCCCACCTGGCGGATGCGCTCCCCGGCGGCCGGCCGGCTCTCGTCCCGCAGGGCGGCTACCGGTGGCGGGCCCGCGAACGCGGGGTGTACGACGTCGGCCCGGCCCTGGCCCGCCTGTCCGGGCCCTTCGGCCTGTGGTCGGCCCAAGCCCAGGTCTCCGGGACGAGCCGGGTCGAGGTGGAGCCCCTCCCCCTGGAGGACGACGAGCTCGACCAGGTCCTGCGGGCCGGCGTCGGTGAACACGACGCCGCCGACCTGCTGGGCAGCCAAGCCGCCCCGGACGACCTGCTGGTCCGCGAACACCGGGACGGGGACGCGCTGACCCGCGTCCACTGGGGAGCCACGGCCAGGACCGGCCGGCTCATGATGCGCCAGGAGGAGTGGGCTCACGATCCCTGGGCGGTGGTGGTCCTGGACTGCCGCGCCGTCTCCTTCGCGGCCGAACGGTACGAGGTGGACGGCGGTGCCGGCCGCCACTGGCAGAGTTCCCCCGGTTTCGAACGGGCCCTGCAGGCTGCGGCCGCCCTGATCCTGCGGCTGCAGGACGCCGGCCACCAGGTGCTGCTGATGGACCAGGACGGCCACGCCCTGGACGCATCCCTGGCGCCAGCCGTTCTCGAACCGGCCTTCCGGGAAGCCACGTGGCCGGCCGCGCTGCCGGGCGAGGCCGCCGCCGTCGTCGCCCTGCTCGGGACCGCCGTGGGGCAGGACCTCCCCGTGCTGGCCACGGTGCCGCACCACCTGCAGCGGGTGGCGGTGCTGTTCGGGACGCAGGGCCGTCGAGATGCCGCCGAGCGGTTGGAGGCCGGAGGCTGGCTCGTGGCGGAAGGCGGGTCATGACCGCGGGCCGTCGGATGTTCAGGACCGTGTGGCTGCCTGCGGCGCTGGTCGCGGTGCTGGTGTTGTCCGCCGCCGTGGCCGTGGATGCCGCTTTCCGGGCACCGGTGGCGGCGTGGCTGGTGCCGGCCGCTGGACCGGCCGTGGTGGGGCTGGGCGCCGCGGCCGTGGTGCGCAGTCTGGGTCCCCGGATGCTGCGTCCGCTGCTGGCCGGGCTGCTGGCCGCCGGGTGGTTCTGGTGCCGGCAGTGGTGGCCCGAGACCCTGATGATCGGGCTGGCGCCACAACCGGAGACCTTCGCCGCGATCGCCACCTCCACCTCCGACCTACGGGAGACGATCTGGACGGGCACCATCCCGGTGGAGACCAGCGCGCCGCTGCTGGCCGGCGTCGGCGCCATCCTGGCCCTGACCGCCCTGGTGACCGATGCCATCGGCGTGGGCCTGCGCTGCCCCGCCATCGCCGGCCTCCCGCCGTTGGCGCTGATCGCCGGGTCGGCCGCGATCACGGCCGGGGCCACCCCCTGGCCGGCCCTGGCGCTCGCCGCCGCGGCCTGGCTGGGGCTGCTGGCGGCGGATACCGGTTCAGGTGTGAGCAGTCCATCGGTCGGCGCGGTCGGGGTCGAGACAGTGAGGCTTGGAGGGCCGGCGGACGCAGGAGGGCCGGCGGACGCAGGAGGGCCGGCGGACGCGGGAGGGCGCTGGGCGGCGGGATGGGGCACGGTGGCCGCGGCCGGCGTCGCGGTGGGGGCCTTGATCGTGGCGCAGCTGACACTGCCGTTCCTGTCCGCCGGGCTGGCACCCGAGGGTCAACGCTTCATCCTCGGTCAGGGCACCGGGCCGGTGAACCCGGCGGCGGACCTGAGCCAGGAGCTGCGCAGCGGTCAGGGGTACTCGGGCATCACCTATGAGACGGACGATGGCCTGGGCGTCTATCTGCGCACGGCCGTGGTGGACGACGTGATGGCCTCCCCCTGGGACGCGAACCCGCCGCAGCACGCCGGCGATCCGACCACCACCCCCTTCTACCCGGCCGCGGCCCACCTCGCCGAGATCGAGGGCGACGAGACCGGCGCGGCAAGCGACGCAAACAATGCCGGCGCGGCAGGCGATGCAAGCAGCGCCGGTGATACCGGGGACACCGATGCCCCACCGAGAGGGGACCTGGTGTCCCTGTCCCTCGACGGGTGGACCGGGAACTGGGCTCCGCTGCCGGACCAGACGGTGGCGATCGAGCCGATCGTCGGCGAGTGGGGATGGCAGGTCGACCCCACCACCTTCAGCGCCTACCGCCAGGAGGCCAGCCCGGTGGAGATCTCGTACCAGACGGCCGTGCTGCCCCTGGACCTGACGTTCGAGGAGCTGGCCGACCGCGCCGGCGCGGTCGCCCCGCAGGGCGTGTACAACCGGTGGGGTGCGGACCCGGCACTGGAGGGCTCCGCCGTCCAGGAGCTCGCCGAGGACCTCACCGCGGGTACGAACAACCCGGTGGAGCAGGCAGTGGCGCTCCAGGACCACCTGCTCTCCGACGACTTCACCTATTCGGAGACGGCTCCGGTGGAGCAGGGCTATGACGGTTCCGGCCTCGAGCTGACGGAGCAGTTCCTGGAGGCCGGGGCCGGGTACTGCATCCACTTCGCCTCGGCCATGGTGATGATGGCGCAGTCCGTGGACATCCCGGCCCGCGTGGTGGTGGGGTACGCCCCGGTCGGTGCGGTGGACGGGCGCCACCGGGTGACGGCGGACCGCGCCCACGCCTGGCCGGAGCTCTACATCGACCAGGTCGGCTGGGTGCCCTTCGAACCCACCCAGAGCGTCGGCCGTGTGCCGGCCTACGCCCAGTCCGAGGACACCGCGGACCCCGCCGCCTCGCCCGATCCCTCGGTGGAGGGCCAGGGAGCCTCTCCCTCCCCGTCCGCCTCCGAGGAACCGGAAACCCGCGGTGACGACGCCGGCCCGGGCGCCACCGCCGGGCCCGGCACCCCGGGTGCCCCCGGAGTCCCGGTCGGCGTGCTGCTCGCCCTGGCGGGGGCGATCCTCGTGGTGATGCTGCTGCTGGTCCTCCCCCGTGGGTCGCGGCACCGGCGGCGGCAGTCACGCCTGTCCTCCGGATCGGCGCCCCGGGCCTGGGCGGAGGTGGAGGACACCGCCGTGGACCTGGGCCTGGGCCGGAAGCCGCATGAGTCCGAGCAGGCGTTCGTCTCGAGGCTGACAGCCGCGGCTGAGCTGAGTGGCGCGGACGCGCCCGTGATGGCTGGGGTGGCTGGGGTGGCGGGACGGCCACCGGACCTCGAGACCCCCGGGGTGGCGGGACGGTCACCGGACCTCGAGGCCGCCGGACACACCCTGGTCGCGGCGATCACCTGGGCCCGCTACGCCCCGGAGGACGCGCCAACTCCGCGGGGTACCGAGGAGGTGGCTGAGGCTGCCCGGGTGATCATCGCGGGACTGGAGGAGGCCGCGGATCCGGCCGGCCGGCGTCGTGCCCGGTGGTTCCCGCGGTCCCTGGTGCCAGAGGCCCTCCGCCGCTGATCCAGCGCGAGGCCCTGACGTCAGGGACTACCTCTTGGCGGCGTACGGGTCGGCCATGCCGATGTACTGCACCGTGGTGTACTCCTCGATGCCCTCGGCGCCGCCCTCGCGGCCCAGGCCGGACTGCTTCACGCCGCCGAACGGAGCGGAGGCGTTGGAGATGACACCGGCGTTGAAGCCGACCAGGCCGAACTCGATCTGCTCCGAGACCCGGAACATCGTGTTGACGTCCTTCGTGTAGATGTACGAGGCCAGCCCGTACTGGGAGGCGTTGGCCAGCTCGATGGCCTCCTCCTCGGTGGCGAAGGTGGTCACGGGGGCCACCGGGCCGAAGATCTCCTCGGAGAGGATCGGGTTGTCATTTCCCACGGAGAGCAGGGTCGGGATGTAGAAGTAACCATCGCCGTCCTTGGGCTGGCCGCCGGTGACGACCTCGCCGCCGGCCGCCACGGAGTCCTGCACCAGCTGGTGGATGTCATCCCGGGCGCCAGAATCGATGATCGGGCCCACAGTGGACTCCGGCTCGGTACCGCGGGCCGGGTTCAGCGCCTTGAGGGCAGCGGCGAACTTCGCCTTGAACTCCACGGCCACGTCCTCGTGGACCAGGAAACGGTTGGCCGCGGTGCAGGCCTCGCCCATGTTGCGCATCTTGGCGGCCATCGCACCCTCGACGGCGGCATCCAGGTCCGCGTCCGCGAACACCAGGAACGGGGCGTTGCCGCCGAGCTCCATGGAGGTGCGCAGCACGTTGTTGGCGGCGTCCTGCATCAGCTTCACGCCCACCGGGGTGGAGCCGGTGAAGGAGACCTTGCGCAGGCGCGAGTCCTTCATCAGCGGGCCGGAGATCGCCGAGGCCGAGGAGCCGGCCACCACGTTCAGCACGCCGGCCGGCAGCCCGGCCTCCTGCATGACCTGCGCGAACAGCATGGAGGTCAGCGGGGTGAGCTTGGCGGGCTTGAGCACCATGGTGCAGCCGGCGGCCACGGCGGGGGCGACCTTGCGGGTGGCCATCGCCAGCGGGAAGTTCCACGGGGTGATCAGCAGGGACGGGCCCACCGGCTTGTGGGTCACGATCATCTTGTTCTTGCCCTCGGGCGAGGTGAAGTAGCGCCCGTAGTGGCGCACCGCCTCCTCGGAGAACCAACGCAGGAACTCGGCGCCGTAGGCCACCTCACCGCGGGCCTCGGCCAGCGGCTTGCCCATCTCCAGGGTCATCAGCAAGGCGAAGTCCTCGGCCCGTTCGGTGACCAGATCGAAACCGCGGCGCAGGATCTCGGCGCGTTCACGCGGGGCGGTCAGGGCCCAGTCGTGCTGGGCGGCCGCGGCGGCGTCCAGGGCGGCCATGGCGTCATCGGAGTTGCCGTCCTGGATGGACAGCAGGACCTTGCCGGTGGCCGGGTCGTGGACGTCCAGGGTCTTGCCGGAGCTGGCATCACGCCACGCCCCGTCGATCAGCAGGCCGGTGGGGACGGACTGCAGCAGTTCCTGCTCGCGTTCGGCAGTGACAGTGGTGACAGTCATGGGGAACCTCTTTTCCGGTCAGTCGGCTCGGTCGGGCCAGCCTGCGGCGTCCTGGAGGACACCGGACGGCTGGGCACCGTCGGCCTCAGCCTACTGGCCGGCCACGCTCGGTGACGTGCGCGGGTCACTTTGCGACGAAGCCGCCGACGCTCAGCCGCCCGGCACAGTCACGGGTGCTACGACCGGCAGAGGCAGAAGGGGTGCCCGGCCGGGTCGAGGAAGACCCTGAAGCTCTCGCCCGGTTGGTACTCCGTCTTGGTGGCCCCCAGCTCGAGGACGGCCTTCTCCCCCGCGTCGAGGTCCTCCACCATCACGTCGAGGTGCATCTGCTGCGGGTTGTCCTGCCCCGGCCAATCCGGTGCGCGGTAGTCCTGCGCCCGCTGGAAGGAGATGCAGTTGCTGCCGTCGGCGGGACGGAGGTCGAGCCAGTGGTCGTCGCCGTCGGCCTGGTCCTGGACGTCCCACCCCAGCAGGGCACCGTAGAACCGCGCCAGGGCCACCGGATCCGGACAGTCGATCACGAAACTGGGAAAGCGTGCGATAGCCATGGGCGTCACCGTACTCCGCCGAAATCAGCAGGCCGAGGGCTCAGGCGCGGGCGGCCAGCACCGCCTCGTACAGGTCACGCTTCGGTATGCCGCGGGCCGCGGCCACGGTGTTCACCGCCTCCTTCAACCGGGTTCCGGAGGCCACCAGAACCTCGACGTCGGCTACCTGGCCGGCCGTGTCCGTGTCCGGTTCCGCTTCGGTCCCCCCGGTGACGATGACGATCTCGCCGCGGATCTCCTTGGAGTTCGCCCACTCCACGAGGTCGGCCAGCGAGCCCCGGGCCACCTCTTCGTGGAGTTTGCTCAGCTCCCGGGCTACGCAGGCGGGCCGGTCGGCACCGAAGGCGTCCCGCAGTGAGGCCAGGGAGGTAGCCAGCCGGTGCGGTGACTCGAAGAACACCAGGGTGCGGGCGTCTCGCGACAGCTCGGTCAGCAGGCGGGCCCGCTCCCCCTCCTTGCGGGGCAGGAACCCCTCGAAGGCGAAGCGGTCCGTCGGCAGCCCGGACAGCGCGAGCGCCGTGGTGACGGCGCTGGGCCCCGGGGCACAGGTGACGTCCACGCCCTCGGCTGCGGCCGTGGACACCAGTCGGTAGCCGGGGTCTGACACCAGCGGCATCCCGGCATCGGTGACGACGGCGACGACGGCGCCTCCCCGGGCGGCCGCCAACAGTTCCGGGGTGGATTCCCGTTCGTTGTGCTCGTGGTGGCTGACCACCTTGCCGGTGATCTTCACGCCGAGGCCGTGCGCCAGGTGGTGGGCCCGCCGGGTGTCCTCGGCGGCCACGATGTCCGCGGTCGCCAGCAAGTCCTTCAGCCGCTGGGAGGCGTCAGCCAGGTTCCCGATCGGTGTGGCCGCCAGCACGATCTGACCGGGGGTTTCGCCGAGCCGGTCCTCGGGAGTCTGTGTAGGCGCCATCCCCTCATGCTAGAGGGCCTCCCGAGGACTGAGTCCCCGTCCGGCAGCCCCGCCTCAGCCCTGGCGGGCTTTCATCCGTGGATTCTTCTTGTTGATGACGAACGTGCGCCCGCGCCGGCGGACCACCTGTGCGCCGGGGACCTTCTTCAGCGCCCGCACTGAGTTCCGTACTTTCATGATGCCCTCCGGGAGTCGATGTCATGGGTGGTGTGCAGTCCGAACGGGTCGGCCAGTGCGGTGAAACCGCTCTTCATCTCGTCTTCTGTCAGCTGACAGTCGGCGAGTAGTCGTGTGATCTCGGCGGAGTCGGGGCCTTCCCCGGTCGCGGAGATCACGGTGCTCGGGTGGCCGGCGTCCGCGATGGCGCGGACGGCGGCGTTGGTGTCCCTGGCAGCCGATGCCCCGGGCGAAGGGAAGTCGAGATAGGCGGGCCAGGGGCCTGCGTTCTCCAGCCATATGCGAGGACCGGCTCCCCGCAGCAGAATCCGGCATTCCGGTGCCGGTTCCATCCACAGCTGGCCACGCAGGCGGCAGCAGCCCTGGGCGAGGGAACGGAGGGCTTGATGGAAGCGCTCCGGATGCAGCGGACGGTGGAGCTGGTGGATGACCGTGGTGAACGGCGAAGCGGGGTCGCCACCGGGGGTGCCGCCGGCGGAGGACGACTCGTCTGGCTCTCCCTGTGATGATGATGCCGCCACGTCCCGCTGGAGGGATTCGATGTCGGTGGCCCGGTCGGTGGTCCGCGCATGGGGGGCCAGTTCCCGGAGCAGCTGCAGGCCGCGAGCACTGGCAGGCGGGTCGGCAGGGACCACGTTCGGGTCCGCCAGCAGCACGGTGTCAATCGAGGCCAGTTCCTCCATGAGGAACTCCCCGGGGGTCCTTTCATCATCGGGCAGGGCCAGGTAGCCGGACTCGAAGAGCGTATGGCGGTCCCAGATCTGGTCCTCGACCGCACTCGGCGAACAGGCCAGCACCACGGCATGGAGCACCACTGACCGGCGCGCGCCGCCGCGCAGTGCCCGCACCACGGCGGCCGCCGGCAGCGCGGGAGGCAAGCCGAGAACGAGGTGCTCCACACCGGCGTCCCGTGCCTGCTGCACGGCGGGCACGATGTCCAGCCGGATGGCGCAACTGGGACAAGGATGTTCCAGTCGAGTCTCTCCCCACTGTGGGGGTGTCCCCGGCTGGATGGATCGGCGCACCAGCAGGCCGTCCTCCAGCAGGTCATGCAGCATCAGCACGGCTTCGGGATAGGCGGAAGCCAGCATGTCGCACGCTTGGTGACGGCACAGGGCATCGAGGGAGCTGACGACGGTGAGGCGCATGACCGACATGCTACATGAGAATCATTCTCAACATGACTCCCCATCGCACCATTCCTCGCGCAGGTCTTGACGGCCCACGCCTCTCCGTCCACCTGTCCGTCCACCTGGGACCAGGGAATTAGCGGGACTGCGGTGAGTTGCGGTGCGGGTCCGTTCCTGTTGCGGCGCCGGTGAGATGCTCGGCGTGCGAGAGCGCCTCAACCAGTAGGCGGTTCACGTGCAGGTCGGTGGCCCGGTAGTAAGCGAAGGTCCCCTGCCTCCGGCTCTCCACCAGCCCTCCCAACTTCAGTTTGGCCAGGTGCTGGCTCACCGCGGTGGGCGCGGCACCCACGAGCTCGGCCAGCGCGTTCACACTGGACTCCCCCTGGAACAGAGCCCAGAGGATCTTCACCCGAGTCGGATCCGACAGCATGCGGAAGGCGTCTGCGGCGAGCTGGGCATGCTCGTCGTCGGGGGCTGGGTGGACAAGCTCATCATGCACGGCATCATTCTATCTCTCATATTGCTAATTGCGTAGTTACGCAGATACGATGACAGAGTGAAACCGGGCCAACACTCCTCTGACCACGGCGGTGCGCCTGCTCCCGCCCCTCACCACGATGCTCTTCACCACCATGCTCCCCACCACCACGGTGAGGGAACTGGTCACCACGGCGCCTGGGCGAGGATCAAACACATCCTGGTTCCACACAGCCATGACCACTCTGAGGCGATCCAGACTGCCGAAGAAGCCAGCAGCATCGGCATCCGGGCCGCATGGATCAGCCTGGCCGGCATGGGCGCCACCGCGCTTCTGCAGATCGCGATCGTCTGGCTGAGCGGATCGGTGGCCCTGCTGGCCGACACCCTGCACAACCTGGGTCACCTGGCCACCACCATCCCGCTGATTATCGCCTTTCGCCTCGGCCGCCGGGCGCCCACCCGGCGGTACAGCTACGGATTCCGGCGGGCCGAGGACCTCGTAGGCCTCCTGATCGGAGCGGTCATCGCCCTCTCTGCCGGGCTGATCATCTGGGAGTCAGTCCGGGCGTTGACCGCCCAGCGCGGCATGACCCACCTGGGGTGGGTGCTGGCCGCCGCGGTCATCGGGGCTGCCGGCAACGAGATCGTGGCCAGGTACCGAATCCGGGCCGGGCGCCGCATCGGATCAGCGGCCCTGATCGCCGAGGGCCAACACGCCCGAACTGATGCCTTGACCTCCCTGGCGGTCGCCCTGGGCGTCCTCGGCGCCTGGGCGGGGCTTCCCTGGGTGGACCCGGTCATCGGGTTGGTCATCGCAGCGGTCGTGGTTGCGGTATTGGTCGGTTCGATGCGCACGGTCCTGCGCCGGCTCATGGATGGTGTCGAGGCCGGCACCCTGGACCTGATCGAGAGCACCGCCGCTGCCACTCCGGGGGTCATCTCCGTGGACCAGGCGCGCGCTCGGTGGAGCGGACACCGCCTGGAGGCCGAACTCGACGTTGCCGTCCAGGCGAACCTGAGCATCGAGGCCGGTCATGATCTGGCCCACGCCGTCCAGGAACGCCTGCGCCGAGACGTCCCCCACCTACACCGGGCCGCCATCCTCCTCGCCCCCGCCCCGGCAGGGCCCTGAGGCTGTCGTCAGCCGAACACCATCGGGAGGAGGGACAGCGCGAACCCGCACGCACCCAGCACCACGAAGGTGGAGCCCAGGGCCAGGCACACTCTGGTCGCGGGTGTGCGGCGCTCGAACCGCAGCACGGAGGGATCGCGCCGGCTCACATGGCCTCGGCACACGTCCTGGCCGGCCAGGCGCGCGCGTTCCGCGCCACTCAGGGGCCGCTCATGGAACTCGCCAGCGGAGAACCAGCGTGCCCACAGCGTTCCGGCGTCCGCCACGAGGACGACCTCGGTGGGGATCAGGCCCTTCTCACCTGTGCGCAGCAGCAATCCCACGAGCAGCACGGGCAGTCCGAGGATCAGCCCGATCCAGGAGATCAGGTCCCCCGCCACGCCGGCCCCTTCGAGACCGTTCACGGTGCCACTCCGTCCGGTCCGGCCACCCGGGATCTACCGGGCGGCACGGCTGTCATCCCGGATCTGGCCGACGAGTTCCTCCAGCATGTCCTCGAGGGTTACGACGCCGTAGGGGTGCCCGGCCTCGTCCACGGCCAGGGCGAGGTGCGCCCCGTCCCGCTGCATGTGGCGCAGGGACGACTGCAGGTGGTCCTCCACGTGCAGCCGCGGCAGCTTCCGCACCAGACGGTCCGGCACCGGCACGGCCCGCGCCGCCGGCTCCAGGCCCAGCAGGTCCTTGACGTGGATGTAACCGTTCAGGCTCCCGTCCTCCGTCTGGCGGGGAACCGTGAGTAGCCGTTCGCCGCGACCTTCTCGATCTGCTCCGGCGTGCAGCCGGCCGGCAGAGTGACGACCTCGTGCAACGGGATCACGATGCTCTGGACGGAACGCTCCTCGAAGGTGAGGGCACCGAGCAGCAGCCGCTCGTCGTGGTGGTCCAGCAGCCCGCCCTCGCGGGACTCACCCACCAGCCCGGCCACCTCGTCCCGGGTGAAGGTGCTGGCCACCTCGTTCTTGGGCTCCACCTTGAACAGGCGCAGGATGCCGTTGCCCATCGCGTTCATGGTCCACAGCAGCGGCTGCAGGGCACGCACGACGACGACCAGGGCCGGCCCCAGGATGAAGGCCATGCGCTCGGGCCCGGCCAGCGCGATGTTCTTGGGCACCATCTCGCCGAGCACCACGTGAAGGTAGGTCACCAGGGCGTAGGCGATGATGTACGCGATGGTGTCGATCATCGTCGCCGGGATCCCCCAGGCCTCGAACGGCCCCTGCAGGGCGTAGACGATCATGGGCTTGGTCACGTAGCCCAGGGCCAGGGAACACACCGTGATCCCCAACTGTGCCCCGGCCATCATCAGCGAGACGTTCTCGATGGCCCACAGGGTCATCTTGGCGCCACGTCCGCCCTCCTCGGCCTTCGGCTCCACGATGCTGCGGCGGGCGGCGATGAGGGAGAACTCGGCCCCCACGAAGAAGAAGTTCGCCGCGAGCAGCACGACGGTCAGGACAATACCGACGGTATCCACTAGCGATCGTCCTCCTGGGACTCGAGGGGTGTTGCGGTGGCATGAACGCGGGCGATGCGCGCTCCGTCCATGGCCTCCACCGCGAAGGTGACTCGGGCGGCCGGGTAGCCGTGGGCGGCTTCGGTCTCCAGTTCGACGCTGTCACCCACGGTGGCGATGTGGCCGAGGTGCAGGGTGATGAGGCCGGCAATCGTGTCGTACTCGGGATCCTCGGCGATGTGGTGTCCCAGCAGTTCACTGACCTCATCCGGGCGCAGAGCACCGTCGAAGGCCCACACCCCATGGGGCATCCGTTCGCTGGTCAGATCGTCCGGATCGTGTTCGTCCACCACCTCCCCCACGAGTTCCTCCACGAGGTCCTCCAGGGTGATCAGGCCGGCCACGTCCCCGGTCTCGTCCATCAGGACGGCCATCTGCAGGCCACCGGCACGCAGGGTGTCCATCAGATGGTCCAGCTCGATCGTGTCCGGCATCAGGGTGGGCGTCTCCATCACCTCCGAGACGGGCGTGGAGGCGCGGTCCTCGAACGGAACGGCCAGGCCACGGCGAATGTGGACCAGGCCCTCGACGGCCGACGAGCCCGGCTCCATCACGGGGAACCGCGAATGGCCGGTCGTGGCAGCCACCTGCAGCAGGTCCTGGACACTGCTGCCCGGCGCCAGAGTGGTCATCCGGGTACTCGGGGTCATCGAGTCGTGGGCGCGGCGGTTGCCGAAGGCGAAGGACCGCTGGATGAGCTCGGCGGTGTCCGCCGGCAGCACGCCCTGGCGGGCGGAGTGCCGCACCAGCACCGTGAGTTCCTCCGGAGAACGGGCCGAGGCGAGTTCCTCTTGTGGTTCGATGCCGAACAGTCGCACGATCCGGTTGGCCGTGCCGTTGAAGAACATCAGCAGGGGCTTGGTCACCGTACTGAAACCCCGCTGGAATCCGACGACGGCCCGTGCGGTCGCCAGCGGCCGGGCGATGGCCAGGTTCTTGGGCACCAGCTCGCCGAACACCATGGTCAGGACGGTCGCCAGGACCAGGGCGAGAGCCACGGACACCGAGCGTGCCAGCGGTGCGGCCAGGCCGGCGTCGGTCAAGGGGCCGACCACCAGGGAGGCGATGGCCGGTTCGGCCAGGAAGCCGATGCCCAGGTTGGTCAGGGTGATGCCCAGCTGAGCGCCGGAGAGCTGAGTGGACAGGGTGTTCATGCCCTCCAGCACGCCCGCGGCCTTCTGGTCCCCTCGGGCGACGGCCTCACGGACCTCGTTCTTGTTGACCGTGATCAAGGCGAACTCCGCAGCCACGAAGAGGCCGCAGGCGATGATCAGCACGAGGCCGATCAGGATCGAGACTATTTCCAATGACTACACCCCCCACCGCACGTTGTGAGCGCATTCGCTCGTGTCAGCGGGAGGCACGGACTGTGCCCCGGACTGTCACCGGGAGTAGACATCGATTTCCTCTCAAGAAATCAGAAAAAAATCCACGGCCGTCGGCCGCGGATTGACAGAATCATGCCAGCATGGCGGTCCCTGCGCAAACAGGCGGAGCGGCGAACAGGAGAGAACAGGAGAGAAGTGAGGTGCGCCCGCACCAGCCCACCTGATCCGGCTCCCGCCTGCACGTACGATGGCAGGGTGCTTCAGTCCACCCCCACAGCGCAGTCGGTGCAGCCGATGCAGCCGGCACATCCAGCGCCCGCCACATCCACACGCCGGTGGTTGAGCACCCCCGCAGTCGCCTACACGGACGCCGCCCTGCGGCTTCGGTTGCTCGGCGAGCGCTTCCACCCGGGCCACTGGGGCTGGATCGTCCCGCTGGCCGTCACCGTCCTGGCCGGCGTCCTGCGCTTGATCCGGCTGGACCACCCGCACCAGCTGATCTTTGACGAGACCTACTACGTCAAGGACGCTTTCACCCTGCTGCAGTCCGGCGTGGAGATGAACTGGCCGGAGGACCACAACGAGCAGTTCGCGGCCGGAAACCCGCAACCGGAGAACACTCCCGAGTACGTGGTGCACCCCCCGCTGGGCAAGTGGCTGATCGCCCTCGGCATGGCGGTGTTCGGTGCTGACAACGGCACCGGTTGGCGTTTCTCCGCAGCCGTGGCCGGCACACTGTCCGTGTTGCTCACCGCCCTGATCGCCCAACGGCTCTTCCGGTCGGTCTTCCTCGGCGGCATCGCCGGCCTGCTGCTGGCCGTGGAGGGACACCACCTCGTGATGTCCCGCACCGGTCTGCTGGACATCTTCCTCTCGTTCTTCGTCCTGGCCGCCTTCGGAGCGCTGCTGCTGGACCGCGCGGACGGGAGGCGCCGTCTGGCCGATCGACTGGCAGCCGCGGCGGCACGCCATGGTGGGGCGCCGCCGTCGTCCCTGCTGAGGTATGGGCCGTGGCTGGGATGGCGCCCGTGGCGGCTGGTGGCCGGGGCCCTCCTGGGTGCGGCCTGCGGGGTGAAGCTCTCCGGGCTGGCTTTCATGGCGGTCTTCGGGCTGATGACCGTGCTGTGGGACATGAATGCCCGGCGTGTGGCCGGCATCCGGCACTGGGTCCGCGCCGGCGTCACGCATGACGGGCTCTACGCCTTCGTCGCCGTCGTCGGCGTGGGCGCCCTGACCTACCTGGCCACCTGGACCGGCTGGCTGGTGACCGGCAACGGCTACAACCGGCAATGGCACGCCACCCATCCCCCGCAGTCCTGGTGGGAGCACCTCGTTCCCGGCCCGCTGCGCTCGCTGGGCGACTACCACCGGCAGTCCACCCAGTTCCACGGGGACCTGTCCTCCGGCCACGACTACGCCTCGAACCCGTGGACGTGGCCATTCATGGGCCGGCCCACCTCCTTCTACTACGAGGGTTACGACGACGGCGCGAACGGCTGCCCGGTGGACACCTGTTCCGCTGCCATCACCGATCTGGCGAACCCCCTCATCTGGTGGGCGGGAACCCTGGCCGTGCTGGTCCTGGTGTTCCTGTGGCTGGGCCGCCGCGACTGGCGGGCCGGAGCCTTCCTCGGGGTCTACGCCGCCGGTCAGCTCGTCTGGTTCCTCTGGCCGGAGCGGACCATGTTCTTCTTCTACACGATCGCCTACACGCCCTTCCTCGTCCTCGCGCTCACCCTGTGCCTCGGGGCCCTGATGCACTTCGGCGGCCCCGCCAACCGCCGCCGGAACACGGTGCTGGTCCTGGCGTTCGTGGCGGTGGCCGTGGCAGCCAGCGCGTTCTTCATGCCGGTCTGGACCGGCGAGATGATTCCCTATGACCAGTGGCGGCTGCGGATGTGGATGAGCAGCTGGATCTGATGCCGCGCTAGCATGAGGCGCATGATGCAGGAAGCCCAGACGGACCAGGTCGCCGACCTCCCCGCCGAGACCAACGTGACGGACCGGTTCCTGGCGGTGGCGGCCGAACGACCCCATGCCCCCGCCTACGCCGTGCGCAATGGGGCCGGGGGCTGGCTGGACGTCTCCTACGCCTCCTTCCTGGACCAGGTGCGGTCCGCCGCCAAGGGCTTGATCGCCCTCGGCGTGGAACCCCAGTCCATGGTGGGCATCATGGCGCCCACGTCCTACGAGTGGGCCGTGATCGACCAGGCCATCTGGTTCGCCGGTGCCGTTTCCGTGCCCGTCTACGAGACGTCCTCGCCGATGCAGGTGGAGCACATCCTCGAGGACTCCGGCGCCCGGCTGGTCTTCACGGCCGCCGCGAGGCACCGCACCGCGGTGGAGCGTGCCGCCGAGCAGGGTGGTTTCGAGGTCTCCGTGGTCCCGCTGGACGCCACCGGGCTGGCCGAGCTGGAGCGTGCGGGCCGAGACGTGACGGACGAGGCGCTCGAGGCGGCCCGGTCCGCGAACTGCCTGGCCGACGTCGCCTCCCTCGTCTACACCTCCGGCACCACCGGCAAGCCCAAGGGTGCCCGGATCACGCATGCGAACTTCGCAGTGGGTGCCGCCAACATCCTGCCCTTCGCCCAGGGGATCGTGGGCGGCAGCGAGCAGCGCACCCTGATGTTCCTGCCGCTGGCGCACGTGCTGGCGCATGCCGTGCAGTACATCTGCCTGGTCGGCGGGATCCAGATCGCCCATGCCTCGGACCTGAAGACGCTGACCGCGGATCTCTCCTCCTTCCACCCCACGTGGCTGCTGGCCGTGCCCCGCGTGTTCGAGAAGCTCGACGCCGGCGCTGCCGCCGCCGCGCACGAGGGCGGCACCGCGAAGATCTTCGCGGCCGCCCGCGCCACCGCGATCGAGTACTCCGAGGCCCAGGACGCGCAGGCCCGGGGTGAGGGCAACGGACCCGGCGCCCTGCTGCGAGCCCGGCACGCGCTGTTCGACCGACTGGTCTACCCGAAGATCCGCCGGATCCTCGGCGGTACGGCGAAGTACACCGTCTCCGGGGCCAGCGCCCTGAACCCGGAGCTGGCCCACTTCTTCCGCGGCGCCGGACTGGGGATGCAGGAGGGGTACGGCCTGACCGAGACCACCGCCCCCGCCACCCTCAACATCCCGGGCCACACGCGCATCGGCTCCGTGGGACTGCCGGTGCCGGGGACCACCGTCCGCATCGCCGCGGACCAGGAGATCCTGGTCCGCGGCAACATCGTGTTCGACGGGTATCACGGTCAGCCCGAAGCGTCCGCCGCAGCGCTGGACGAGGACGGCTTCTTCCGCACCGGGGACATCGGCCGCCTGGACGCGGACGGGTACCTCTATGTCACCGGCCGCAAGAAGGAGATCATCGTGACCGCGGGCGGCAAGAACGTCTACCCGACGCCTCTCGAGGAGACCATCCGTTCCGCCGGTGTGGTCTCCCAGGTGGTCGTGGTGGGCGATGGCCGTCCCTTCGTGGGCGCACTCGTCACCCTCGACCCGGACGGACTGGCCCAGTGGGCCAAGGCCCAGGGCCTCGGGCCCCTCTCCCTGGCCGAGGCCAGCACCCACGAGGGCTTGCGGGCCGAGGTGCAGACGGCCGTGGACCTGGCCAACGAGGCGGTCTCCCAGGCCGAGTCCATCCGGAAGTTCACCATCCTGGACACCGAGCTGACCGAGGAGTCCGGTCACCTCACCCCGTCCCTGAAGCTGCAGCGCAACGTGGTCATCACCGACTACGCGGGTGCCATCGAGGAGTTGTACCGGGCGTAGTCCCTCGCCTCCACCCCCTCCATCACGAGAGCGGTAACTGTCGAGACTCTCCGGTGGAGTCGACAGTTACCGCTCTCGTGTTCTCGGGGTCAGGCTTCCTGGGCGTCGTACCAGTCGTTGCGGCGCTGGATCAGGTCCATCTGCGCCAGGCGGGACTCGTGCCGGCGGCGGCGGGTGGGCCAGGTGCAGATCAGGGTCACGATGAGCGTCACCAGCACCAGGGCGGCGATGCCGATCCCGGCGTCCATCCAGAACTGGTTCGGGTAGAGCCGGATCAGGGCGTCCGTGGCCTGGAAGGTCCAGGTGCCGTCCGCGAAGAACAGGCTGTGGAAGGTCGCGAAGAACTGCTCCCAGCCGAGCACGGCCAGTACAGCCAGGGCGATCAGGACCACGAGCATCCAGAGGGATCCGGCGAACAGCGAGCGGCGGATGCCGCCCTTGGCTGTGCGGGCCAGCACGATCATGAAGATGATGCACAGCAGGCCCAGGACGGCCCCGACGGCCATGCTGATGAGCATGACGAGCTTGACGTCCGCCATGTGGGAGACCTCGGTGTCCGTGAAGAGCTGGTTGCCCTGGTGTGTCAGGTCGGACAGGTACCGGGGTGGTGCGGCGTTGAAGAGGAAGTCCATGCCGGCGGAGCCGTAGGTCAGCCGGTCCTCGGTGGTGAAGCCCAGCTCGTCGGCCGGGAAGCCGGGACGGTGGTACTCGATCCACAGGAAGAGCGGAGAGGCCACGGCGCGGACGGCGGCGATCAGCACGACGATCGGGAAGAAGATCGCCAACAGCACCTGCAGTACCTTGGGCCCGGTCGAAGGGCCTTCCAGCGCCTCGTCCCGGGCCGCGGCACGCGCCTCGGCACCACGCAGGTCCCGACGCCGGTCCTCAGCGTCCGCTGCGTGTGCACCGCTGGAGAAGCCCCGGTAGTCGTCCTGGGCAGTCTGCGGGGCCGTGACGGGGGTTCCCGCAGCCACTCCTGCGCCGGCAACTCCTGCGCCGAAGGCGGTCGAGCCAGCGGCGCCGTCGTCCCACAGGGTGCCCGTTCCGGAGCGGCCAGACTCGGGATCAGGCTCCGGCGTCGCGGTGGCGGTCACGGTCTCCGGCGGGAGTTCACCGCGCTCGCCCCGCGCGCGGGCGGCCGGGCGGTCCTGCGCCGCGGCATCGCCGGCGGCCCAAGCGTCCAGCTCAGCTCGGTCGATGGACTGTGTCGACTGGGTTCCAGGATCCGCACGGTGTTCGGCCCGGTCGATGGACTCGGTCGGCTGGGTGCCCGGATCGGCGCGGTGTGAGCCGCCGTCACCGGAGTCCAGGGCGTCCGAGGTCACCGGTGCGGTGGCGGGGTCCGCCTCAGCGGTCGGATCAGAGGTGTTCCCCTCCTCGTCCTCCATGAACGCGGCGTAGTCCAGACCGCTCTCGAACTCGGGCGTATCCGTGTGCTCCGCTGTACGCCCGTCCCTCTCCCCGTTCATGCCGGAGGAGGCGTTCGTGCCGTCCTGTGACCTGTCCTTGCCAGCCATCGTCCTGCCTTCTGTTCGCGCGTGATGAGACCTTTCCTTCAGAGACTAGTGCCGCTACGGCCCGTGGCGGTTTCGGCCACGCCCGCGCGCCCTCGGCGCGCTCAGGCGGGCTCAGGCAGTGAGCTGGCGGGCGCCGGCGTCGTGCGCCTCAAGGTCTCCCGTAGCCCCCGCGGCGACGGCCCGGCGGCCGAGGATCAGCGTGTAGGCCCAATAGCCGGCCAGCACGAGCATGCCGATGCCCAGTCGCAGCCAATGCGGCAACCCGGACGGGGTGACGAAGCCTTCCACCACACCGGACACGGCCAGCACGAGGACCAGCCCGGCAGCCACCGTGAACAGCGAGCGGCCCTCCGAGGCCAGGGAGTCGAGCCGGGTCCGCTGTCCCGGGGCCACCCAGGCCCAGAAGATCCGCAGCCCCGCGGCACCGGCGATGAAGATCGCCGTGAGCTCCATGAACCCGTGCGGGAGGATGTACAGGAAGAAGGTGTCCAGCTCGCCGTGGGCCGCCATGACCCCGCCGGAGATCCCGACGCCCTGCGCATTGGCGAAGAGCACGTAGGGCACGAAGTAGCCGGTGATCCCGAAGGCCACCTCCTGCGCGGCGATCCAGGCGTTGTTGGTCCACACCTGCCCGGCGAAGGACGCGGCCGGGTTCTCGGAGTAGTAGCCGGTGAACTGCTCCTCGGCGTACTCGCGCATCTGCTCCTCGGTGCCCAGGGAGGCGAGCACCTCGGGTTCGCCGTTCACCCAGAATCCGAACCAGACCGCCACGAGGCAGAAGGCCGTCCCGAGGAGCACCGTGAGCCAGCGGATCCGGTAGAACGCGGCGGGCAGCTGTTCGAGGAAGAAGCGGGAGAAGCCGGCGGAGGCGTTGGAGGGCGCTCCCGTGATCCGGTTGCGGGCCCGGGCCAGCACCATGGACAGCCCGGCGGCCTGGGGCCCGTCCGGGTCATGGGCCTGCACCACGGACAGGTGGGTGGAGGACCGGCCGTAGAGCTCGAGCAGCTCGTCGGCCTGCCCGGCGTCGAGGCGGCGGGTGCGCGCCAACGAGTCCAACCGCTCCCACGTGGGGCGATGTACTGAGGCGTAGGCGTCCAGATCCACGACTTCAGGCTACCGGCCGCTACGCTGGGCGGGGCACACGACGGGCCGCATGACCCGTCCGGCACAACTGCGGGACCGTATCAGGGGGTAGTTCATGAGCACGACGGTGGTCACCGGCGAGGCGGTGGTGCTGCAATTGCGGCCCGCGTCCTTCGTGGTCCGGGCCGCCGGCGCCCTCATCGACGCCATCACTCTCGTGCTGGTCTTCCTCGCGGTGGTCTGGGTCCTGGCGGAGACGATCCTGGAGGAACTGGACCCGGCTGCGGCCCAGGCCACGGTGCTGGCCCTCGTCGTCGGCATGCTCGTGGGCGTCCCGCTGGCCGTCGAGACCCTCAGCCGGGGACGTTCACTGGGCAAGCTCGTCTTCGGCACCCGCGTGGTGCGGGACGACGGCGGCTCCATCCGCCTGCGGCACAGCCTGGTCCGCGTCCTGGTCGGGATCATGGAGCTGTGGATGACGTTCGGCTCCGTGGCCCTCATCGCGTCCATGCTGAACGAACGCGGCAAGCGCCTGGCGGACATGGTCGCCGGCAGCCAGGTGGTCGTCGAACGCCAGCGCGCCGTCCCTCCGCCCCTGCCCGGCGTTCCCGAGTCGATGCGGCCGTGGGCCGAGGTGGCCGACGTCGGCCGCCTCCCGGACGCCCTGGTCGCCTCCGTGACGCAGTTCCTGCGCAATGCCCGTTCGGTCCCGCCCACAGTCCGCCAGCAGACCGCGGGCCGCCTGGCGGCGAAGGTGGCGCCGTTCGTCTCCCCCGGCCCGCCCGCCGGTGCACCGGTAGAGGACTTCCTACTGGCCGTGGTGGCCGAGCGGCGCAACCGCGACTTCCGGCTGCTGAGCCGCCAGCAGGAGAGAGCGGACGCCGCCGCCGAACGCCTGCACTCCCTGCCATTCTCCTGACCGTCCCCACTCTTCCCACCACCCCTGCTTTCAGTCGAGTTGGGGTGGGTGTCGCGCCAAGACACCCACCCCAAGTCGACTGAAAACGGGGGGACGAGGAAGGATCAGTAGCGGTTCAGTAGCGGTAGTGGTCCGCCTTGTACGGTCCGGCCACGTCCACACCGAGGTACTCGGCCTGACTCTTGCTCAGCTCGGTCAGGTGGGCGCCGAGGGCGTCCAGGTGGAGGCGGGCGACCTTCTCGTCCAGGACCTTCGGCAGCACGTACACCTGCTTCTCGTACTCCAGGCCGGTGATGGACCCGTGGCGGGCGAAGAGCTCCATCTGGGCCATCACCTGGTTGGTGAAGGATGCACTCATCACGAAGGACGGGTGGCCGGTGGCGTTGCCCAGGTTCAGCAGGCGCCCCTCGGACAGCACGATGATCGAGCGCTCGTCCGCGGTGCCGGAGTCGAACGTCCACTCGTGGACCTGCGGCTTGATCTCGGTCTTGGTGATGCCGGGGGTCCTGGCCAGGCCGGCCATGTCCAGCTCGTTGTCGAAGTGGCCGACGTTGCCGACGATCGCCTTGTCCTTCATCCGGGCCATGTCCTCGGCCATGATGATGTCCTTGCCGCCCGTGGTGGTGATGAAGATGTCACCGGAATCGATCACCTCGTCCAGGCGCACCACCTGGAACCCGTCCATGGCTGCCTGCAGGGCGTTGATCGGGTCCACCTCGGTGACGACCACGCGGGCCCCCTGGCCGCGGAAGGCCTCGGCGGCGCCCTTGCCGACGTCACCGTAGCCGCAGACGACCGCCGTCTTGCCGCCGATCAGCACGTCCGTGCCGCGCATGATGCCGTCCGGCAGTGAATGGCGGATGCCGTACTTGTTGTCGAACTTCGACTTGGTGACCGCGTCGTTCACGTTGATGGCCGGGAACATCAGCTGACCCGTCTCGGCCAGCTGGTAGAGGCGGAGCACGCCGGTGGTGGTCTCCTCGGTGGCCCCGCGGATGCCCTGGGCGATCCGCGTGAAGCGCTGGCCGTCCGTGGCCAGGGACGCCCGCAGGGTCTCCAGGACGACCTGGTACTCCTCGGGATCGTCCGCCGTGGGACTCGGCACGGCACCGGCGGCCTCGAACTCCACGCCCTTGTGCAGCAGCATCGTGGCGTCCCCGCCATCGTCGAGGATCATGTTCGGGCCCAGCTCCGGGTCCTGGTCAGCCCCGGGCCAGAGGAGGATCTGAGAGGCGGTCCACCAGTAATCGGAGAGGGTCTCGTTCTTCCAGGCGAAGACCGGGACGCCCTGGGGCTCGTCCGGAGTTCCGGCGCCGACCACGATCGCAGCGGCCGCCTCGTCCTGGGTGGAGAAGATGTTGCAGGACGCCCAACGGACCTCGGCGCCGAGGGCAGTGAGGGTTTCGATCAGCACGCCGGTCTGCACCGTCATGTGCAGGGAGCCGGCGATCCGGGCACCCTTGAGGGGCTGGGCCTCGCCGAACTCGCGGCGCAGGGACATCAGCCCCGGCATCTCGTGCTCGGCCAGGCGGATCTGGTGGCGGCCGGCCTCGGCCAGGGAGAGGTCCCGGACGGCGAAATCGAAGGCGGCCCCGGGGACGGTGACGCGGTTGGCGTAACCCGGGTCGGTGGCAGGGCTTGGAGCGCTGTCGGCAGGGTTCTCAGTCATGGACCCAGCCTAAGGCAGACCACGGCCCCACCAGCGCGGAGGTTTCCCCGGATGGCGCTGTTCTCCAGCTCGCCGGACTCGCCGGAAGGGAGATCAGGAGTCGCGCAGCAGGCGCAGGGTGGGCCGTCCGGGGCGTGCGGGGGCGTCTCCGTTGACGGAAGCGGTCGTCTCCGGGCGGGGGCCGGCGTCGGGCGAGGTGCCTCGGCGCCCCACCAGGGGCGCCGAGGAGGAGCCTGAACGGGCCGGCTCACTGCGGACCGACGGCTCACGCACTGCGTGGGCTAGGGCCAACAGGTCGTCCGGCTCCTCCGGAACCGGGCGTTCGGCACCCTCCGGCAGCTGGATGCGCAGCAGCTCCCAGCCCTTCGGCGCGGTCATGCTGCGGGAGTGCTTCTCGCACAGGTCATAGGTGTGGGGTTCGGCCAACCGGGACATGGGGCCCAGGACCACAGTGGAATCGGCATAGTTGTACGTCAGCGTTGCCAGAGCCGCAGATTGGCAGCTGGTCTTGGAGCACTGTCGCATCGATCCCACGGCAGACCACCCTACCGCGCTGGGTCCCGGAAGCCATGCACTGCCCCGCCGGGACGCGTGTCCGGCGGCATTCCAATCCTCGCTCGATGGCGTCCGGCCGTAGAACCTCCATGTCCGACGCCGGCCTCCCCGCACCCGGTACCGGCGCCCGGTACCGGCGCGCCCCTACGGGGTCTAGCATCGAGTCATGACTTCCTTTGAACCCGTTGCCGTGGAACACGGCGGGGCACGGGGCATGGGGCAGGATTCGGGTGAAGCCCGCACACCCCGCACGTCAGGATCCTCCTCAGGAACAGTGTCCCGCTCCCCCCGCCGGGACCGCCGAGGACGCGGCCTGCGCGGACCGCTGATGCCGCCGGGACTGCCCGGCGCCCGCAGCCGCAACGAGGCCTTCTCCGACCACCTGGCCGCTGCGGTGTCCCGGCTGGCCGAGGTCTGCGGCCCTGCCGTGGAACAGGCACGCTTCCGCATGACGATGGTCCCCGAGGACCTGGAGAACCGCCTGGAGCTGGTGCGGGCGTGGGGTGCGGAACTGGTGGACGATCCCACCGGCTCCACGCGCCGCGATGCCCAGGGCACGGCCGTCATCACCATCCACCGGCGCCCACTCGAGGCCCGGTGCCCGGCTCCGTCCCTGTTGCCCGATCTCGTCTACGGGGCGGTCGTGGAACAGTGGGCCGAACTGACTGGCCTGACGCCCGAGGCCGTGGACCCGGACTTCCACTGGTAGACGGCCTCCACAGCCGGTTCCCAGCGCGGGCCGAGGCCAGCCCGGCCCGTGACCGGTGGCCGGCTCAGTACCCCACGCGCACCGGGACGCCGGAGACCTGCTGTTGCTGCGGCACCACCGGGTACGCGGAGATCCCCTGCGCGCCGCGCACGTCCACGGCGGCGTGCAACTGACCCTCCACGGTCTCCAGCAGGGCCCCCGCGGGGACGGCACCCTCACCGCCCGCCAGGTCCGCGAAGGAGAGCGCCCGGGTGGACTCCGGGCCGAGCTCCTGCACCCGGGACTCCCCCAGACTGCCGTCCGCTGAGACGGGGGTGATCTCCACGGCCCCGCCCTCAGCCGAATACAGCACCAGGTTCGCGGTGGTGTTCTCGGGCCGGGCCACCAGCCGTTCCAGGCCCAGCGAGTCCACGGCGGACACGCTGGAGAAGTCGACCGGCTCGCCGGCCTGGCCGGACAGGCCACGGGCGCTGGCCGCCACGGGGGCATCAGCGCTCACGGTGACGGTGTAGACGCCATGGTCCAGCCCGTCCAGGGGGAAGCGCACGGTGGACCCGGCGCCGATGTCCACCAGGCCACCCTCCGGCAGTTCCACGGTGCCGTCCGGGCCGCTCACGGTGATCTCGGCGGTGGCCGCGCTGGTCGGCGCCGCGATCGAGAGGGCCGGGCCGGCCTGCTCGTAGCCGTCCTGGCCAACGATCTCCTCGGTGACCGCCCTGTTCGGCACCACGAGCCCGGGCATGACCGCACTCTGGGAGGGGTTCGAGGTCGGCTGGATGATCTCCACGCCGCCCGGCGTGATGCCGAAGAGCCGGTGCTGCTGGGCCGTGGCACCGACAGCGCCGCCCTGGGCACGGACCTGGACGGCCAGGTGTTCCTCGTCCGGGGCCATGCCGCCCAGCACGATGGAGCGGGTCTGTCCGGGTGCCAGGACGAGGCCGGCGGTGCCCGGTGCCTCGACCGGCCCGTCGGCCCCGTAGAGGGTCAGGTCCACGGTGCTCGCTGACGCCGAGGGGTTCGAGAGCACCAGGATCGAGGTCGAGCCCACCGTGGTGGTCATGCCGGTGACCCACTGTTCGTGGGCCGGAGCGAGGCAGGAGCTGGCATCGGTGCCGGCGAGGTCGCCGTCCGTTGCGGAGTACAAGGACACGACGTCCGAGGGCATCGCCTGCCCGCCGATCGGCTCGACTGTGACGGCCGTGGCCTCGCCCGCTTCACCACCCGGGGACTGAAGGTGGTCCACGCCGGACTCGCGGACCGGGACACCATCCGCTCCTGCCGTGGCCGGGTCCCCCTGCTGGACCTCTTCAGGCTGGGACTCGGTCAGGTCCACCGGTTCGGCGCCCCCACCGGAGTCACCGTTCTCGGCCGATTCCAGGGTGCTGATCGAGCTGCCGGGGAACCGACCGGCCAGATCGGAGAGCAGCACCGAGGTGACCCGGGAGACGGCGGAGGTGGAGACGGGACTGAACTGCGTGTCCGTCCCCTCCTCGGCGCCGGCGGGCAGCCGCGGCGGGCCGGCGCAGACCGACCGGACCGGCACGGCATTCAGCGCGGCGGGCGCGGCACGGCCGTCCACCTCCGGCGTGGCGGGCGGGACGAGCGTCCCGGCGGTGACCGCGGCGGCCACCAGGACCACGACGCCGGCCCCGGCCAGGCCCGCGGTCATGGGAACCCTGCGCACGACGCCCCGTTGGTGCGCCTCGAGGGCGGCCTGACGCTTGAGGTCACGCGCCGCTGCGGCCCGTTGGCCCTTGAGCTGCCCCCGCGAGACGGGCGGGTCCTGCAGCGAGTCCTGGCTCGGCGTCCCGGACGCGTCCGGGGCGGAGTCCTGACTTGGCGTCCCCGACGCGTCCGGGGTGCCGGAGGCATCCGGCTGCGGATTGTGCTCCTGGCCGCTCATCGTTGCTCCGTCCCCACGTGGTCATCAACGGTGTCATCAACGGTGTCTTCGCCGGTGCCGACGTCGACTCCGTCATCGAGGCCGGTGCCGCCGGCCCGCGGCCGGACGTCCGTGCGCCGGGTGGGCGAGGGGATGGCCAACAGGGCGGCGAGCACGAGCAGGAGCCCGGGGATCCACCAGGCCCAGGCCGCAGCCGGGGAGGAGTGCCAGACCCGGAGCTGACCACCGTCAGCGGGCAATTCGAAAGCTTGGGCCCAACCGGTGCCCTCATCGGTGTGGGCGTCGAGCGGCTCACCATCGAGGGTGGCGTGCCAGCCGGAGTCGGCCCGTTCGGCCAGGACCAGCTGGCGCTCCCCGCCCTGCTCCGCGTCCTCGGCGGCCGGGATGGGGGTATCCACGGTGGTGCCGGGCCGGGACACCAGGTGGGTGGTCTCGCCGGCGCCGTCGAGGATCCGGGCGCGGGCCGTCGAGAAGCCCATCCGGTCCTCGAGGTCGTGGGTTCCGGCCACGGGGATGCCGCCGGCCTCTTCGGGCAGCACGCGCCATAGCCAGCCGGAATCGGTGAGGCCGACCGGGGCCAGGCCCGGGACGGCGTCGATGGAGGCGGCGGTGCCGAGCTCTCCCCCGTCCGGGTCCCGCAGCACCACGAAGGCTGCTCCGAAGTCCTCGAGGGCGGGCCGCGGGTCCGCGTTGGCCCCGGAGACCAGCTGGGCGCCCAGGCTGCGCAACTGTTCGTCGGCACGGTCCGGGGCGGCCGCCGTCGGGCGGGACAAGGTGCCGGTCAGGGAGCGGGCGGTCCACCCGGCACTGAGCCGGTCCAGGGCGAGGCCGGCACCGCTGGCGAGGCTGACCTGCAGTTCGTCGGCACGGCGTTCCAGGACCACGGTCCGGGTCGCCAGCGCACTGGCGCCTTGGTCAGCTGCCGTGGCCGGAAGCAGCCGGACCGGGCTGGACTCGATGACGCTGCCGGTACCCAGTGTGGACAGCATGGCCTCAGCCTCGCCGTCCGCGGTGCGCGAGGCCAGGGCCTCGCCGGCAGCGGGGTCCAGGGTCGAGCCGGGGACGGTGCGCGGCACCACCCAGAGGGTCGCGGTCAGTGCCACGGAACTACCGGCCAGGACCGCCAGCACCACCACGGCGGTCCGCCGCGCCGGGCCGATTCCGGCGCGCAGCCCCAGACGCGACGCTCCGGGGACCCTGCGCGGGCCCAGGACGCCATTGAACCCGGCGACGGCGGCGATCAGGACGCCCAACAGCGCGGTGGAGGTGAAGGGGCCGGTGAACACCGTGACCAGGTCACCATTGGCGTCCACCGAGGTGGGGATCAGGGGCGCGACGGCGGCACCGGCCAGTCCCAGCACCGTGGCGCCCAGGCCGATGCGGGCCTGCGTGCCGATCCTCCCGGTCATGAAGGCGCCCACAACGGCGGCTGCCAGGACGGGAAGGCCGATGACGAGCGCCGCGACCAGGGCCCAGGGGTACCCGGCCCCGCCCGGCACGGCCGTGTCCAGCCACGGCAGGGCCAACAGGCCGGAGTCCGCGGCGAAGGCCTCCGGGAAGCCCAGGATCTGCTGCCATAGCGGAGCCGGATCGTAGGCCTGCGGCACACCGGGATCGCCGAGGACCGCGCGCAGGTCCGTCCAATGCGTCAGGACGGTGGGGAGGAACAGGGCCAGGCCCGGCAAGGGCGTCCACCACAGGGCACGCCCGCGCTGACCCATCAGCACGGCGAGGCCCAGCACACCCACCACGAGGAACGGCAGCAGCAGGGGTGCGGCGGTCCCCAGGGCGGCGAGGAGCAGGGCGGTCCAGCCCGAGGCCGTCCAGGAGATCACTCCACGGTGGCCGGGGCGCTGCAGGACGCCCAGGGTGTCCTCGGTGACACCCTCGGGGTCGGGTCGCCGCAAGGCGGCCGACCCGGTGGCGCGGATGACGGCCAGGGCCAGCCAGGGCAGGCCGAGGTGCACCAGGAGGGCCCCGGGACGGCCCTCGCCGGCGGCGGTCAGCAGAGCCGGGGACAGCCCCCAGAGCAGGGCCGCCAACAGGCGCACTCCCCGGCCGCGGGCCACGGCGCCGGCGGCCGTCCAGGCGCCGATGGCCGCCAGGGGCATGGCCAGGATGGTCAGCCACACCATCGCCAGGGACCCCTGGCCGGTGACGCCGAGGACCGTCAGCGCCAGCCCGAAGGGGCCGGGCTGGACGGGGGCACCGACTCCGGCAGGTGCCCAACTGCCGGTGGCGTGGTGCCAGAGCTCGGCGGCCGAGCCGGTCAGCGGCAGCAGCGAACCACCGGTCAGGGCCGGGGCGGCCAGCAGGTCTCGCAGACCCACCAGGGAGAGGCCGCCGAGCAGCAGCAGGGCCAGGACCAGGCCGGTGCCCACCCAGTTGCGTGCCGGGGTGGCCAAGGCCGCGAAGTCATCGTGACCGCCGGTCGCCTCACTGGCAATCATCGTGGATCCGGTGCCGTCGCCGATGATCTCCTCCGGCGATTCGAGGTCCAGGACGCTGCGCCGGTAGGTGCGCACCTCGGCGCCGGAGGCCTTGAGCAGGGCCACGATCGACCGGGGCGCCCGCCGGGTCTTGCGGGCTTGGCGTCGGGCAGCGGCCAGGGGCACGATCCGCACGAGGGTCCGCACGGTGCCGGCCAGATGGGAGGCACCGCGGCCGGGCTCCTTGGCCAGCAGAGAGGCGGCGAATCCGCCCAGCCCCGTGATCAGGCCCCAGATCCACAGCAGCGGCACCGCCCACGGCCGAGCGTGCTTGAGACGCAGCCACAGGGAGGCCTCGCGGAGCGCCGAGGTACCGGCGTCCAGGCCCTCACCGCGGCCATCGTGGCCGATGACCGCCTCGGGGACCACGACCACGCGGTGCCCGGCCAGCCGGTTGCGCCAGCACAGGTCCACGACGGCCGCCGTGGGCGGCCCGGAGGGATCGAACCCGCCCAACTCGGTCCAGACGTCCTGGCGGATGAGCATGCCGGGGGCGGAAACCGCGAAGGTATCCGTGCGAGCGTTGTACTGGCCCTGGTCCAGTTCGCCGGGCTCGACGAGGCTGATGGGCTCGGCGGCGGCGGTGACGGTCAGCCCCACGTCCAGCAGGTGCCGGGGACGGCCCAGCTCGATCTGCTTGCAGCCGGCGATGGTCACGGAGGGGGAGGTCTCCACGACCGTCATCAACCGCTGGAGCGCGTCCGGGGCGGGACGCGAATCGTCGTGGATCCACCACAGCCAGCCTGCGTCCTCCGTGCCGCCGGTGACGTCTGGATCGGCGCTGCCGTCGAACGAGCGCAATGAGTCGAACGAGGCGAAGGAGGCAAACGGGAGGCCGGCGTCGTCCACGAGGCCGGCCAGGTGCTGTCGCAGTTCGCCGGCTGTGCCGGCACCGGTGCCGGCCTGGTTCTCGGCGGTCTCGGTGTTGGTTCGATTCTCGACCGCTCCGGTGAAGACGGCAACGATGCGGTCCGGGTGCCGGTCCTGATCGAGCAGTGCCTGGACGGCGTCAGCGGTCAGGTCGGGCCGCCGGTCGACAACCACGACGGCGGTGACGTGCTGGGCCGCGGGGCCGCCGGTGACGGCGGACGCAGGCAGGGTGGCCGGAGCTGAAATCAGACTGACCGTTTCCGCAGGCGGCGCCGCTCACGCTCGGACAGACCGCCCCAGATGCCGAAGCGCTCGTCGTTTCCGAGGGCGTACTCGAGGCATTCACTACGAACGGTGCAGGCGGAGCAGACCTTCTTGGCGTCGCGGGTGGACCCGCCCTTCTCGGGGAAGAAGGCCTCGGGGTCCGTCTGGGCGCACAGGGCGTCGACCTGCCAGGCGAGCTCGCCGTCCACGTCGAGGGGATCGGCCAGTCCGGGCAGTCCCAGCCAGACGGAGGGCTGTGCCGTGCTGGTGGAGTCCGCGCCGGGAGTCTCGCCGGGGACCTCCAGTGGGGTGACCGTGCCGGGGTGCAGGGCGGTGACGGTGGCGGTGACATCGATATCGGAAGCGGCCGGGGAATCGGTTTCGACGTCGTCGACGTCGTGATCCGCCAGGAAAGCGGTGGCCTGGTCCTCGAGGGATCCCAGGGAGGTGCCGGTCTCGAGGCGGCGGGCCGCATCCGGGTCGGCCGGGTCGAGGAACCAGTCGGCGGGTACGCTGCGGCCCGGGTAGGGGCCGTCGGTCAAGGGTTGGCCGGACAGTCCGGTCTGGTTGGCTTTGGATTCGTGGATCTCGTCGAGGCGCTGGGCGTTCTCCATGTGATTCCTCCCCGTTCTCACGCTGATCATCCCGTCACCGGAGGTTCCGGTGTCTGCGGATCGGGCAGGGCTCCTGACACGCCTTCCGACCACGTCCCCCGCGGCGCCGGGCTCGCCCGGACCGATTCCGTCTGTACCGACGGCAGCGGGGAACCAGTGGTGGGCGGTGGGAAGCGCCGTGGTCACCATGACCGTTCCAAACTGAATTACACCCGTGTAACTCACTGTTCGTCAAGCGGAGGCGGCACAATGTGAGGCGGGGAACGGCCCCGGACCTACCGACACGCCGCCGCGCCGATGCGCGGATGTGGGCGTGTTGCCCCACGGTGAAAGGACATCCATGGTCAACCTCGGAATAAATCTACCCGGTGGAACAGCAGGAGGCGCAAACGGTCCGTCCGGCCGGCGTCTGACCTGGTTCGAGACGATCGCGGCCTCTCCCCGTCCGGCCGTGGTGGACCACGCCGCCGACGGCGACCGCGTCGAGCTCTCCGGCCGGGTCCTGGCCAACTGGGCCGCCAAGACCGCCAACCTGCTGGACGTCGAGGGCCACGGCCCCGGCTCCACGATCCTGGTGGACCTGCCCCTGGGATGGAAGTCGCTGGCCCTGCTGCTGGGCGCCGCGCGCGCTGGCGTGCAGGTGCGATTCGCCTCCGACTCCTCGTCCACCCCGGCGGAATCCGGTGCGGTGGACCTGGTGGTGTCCGGGACGCCCGGGGCCTGGTCGGATCATCCCGCCGACCTCTGGGCGGTGTCCCCCGGGACCCTGAAGTCATCAGGGGCGTCGGAGCTCTCTGAGGCTTCGGAGGCGCTGGAGGCGCTGGAGGCGCTGCCCTCACCGGACGCGGAACTGCCCTCTCACGCCCTGGACTATGCCGACGAGGTGCAGATGCAGGCGGACCAGTGCCACCTCCCGCTGCCGGGGACTAGCCTGCCGTCGCTCGTCGAGGCATGGGAGGACCTGCCGTCCCCGCAGTCCACGGAGCACCCCACAGACGACGCCGGCGCGCCCCTGTCGCGGTGGTCCCACCGCGAGCGGGGGCTGGTGGTGGCGGCCACGGGCGGGCGGCTGGACCGCGGGACCGCGCGCGCCGTCGTCGGGACCTGGGACCGGGGATTCCCGGTGGTGCTGGTGCCGGAACGGGACACGGACCTCAGCGGGGCCTCGGCCCGCATCGTGGAGGCCGAGCGGCTGGGCAACCTTCACCGGTGACTGCCCGGTGAGTGGCTATCGAGGTTCGGCGGGCGTGCGTGCCGAAGGCGCGGACGGACCCTGCAGCGCCGTGCGGGCCGGCGGCGCCACGGGGCCGGACGCCGACGAGGTGGCCCCCCTGCGGTGCCGGCGCGGGGTGTCGGCGGTGCGGATGACCGGCAGCTCTCCCGTGAGCCGTTCGCGATCGTCCTTGAACTTGGGGTCTGCGTCCAGTTCCTCGGTGAACACCCAGAACCGGTAGGCGAAGAAGCGGAAGATGGTGCCCAGGACCAGCCCGACCACGCTTCCGGCAATGAAGATGCCGGCGGTCGAGGTGACGCCCAGACCGTACTGCGCCACGAACACGCAACCGGCCTGGATGCCCATGCCGATGACATTCATCACGGCGAACAACACGAACTCGCGCATGAGGTTGTTCTGCCGGCGGTGGCGGAAGGTCCAGAGGCGGTTGGCCACATAGGAGAAGATCGTGGCGACCACGCTGGCCACGATCTTGGACTTGACGTTGCTGCCCTCCATCGGGCCGTTCATGAGCCACAGGAAGATCGCCGAGTCCACCACGAAGGCGGCCGCACCGACCGCCCCGAACTTGGCGACCTCGCGCCAGAGCATGGCGACCAGGGCCACGAAACGTTGCCACAGGTTGCTGATCATGGGGGTGGGTGGACTCCTTGTTGCGTGCAGAATACGGCCGAGAACCGGCAAATGTCTTTGCATACCCTAGACCGGATTTCTCCCCGTTTCCTGACAACTGGAGGCCGGCGGGCGGTTCTGCCGGACTGGGACGGATCCGCTGGTTACCCTAGGTCCGTGAGTTTTCCTGTGATCGGAGTAGTGGGCGGCGGCCAGTTGGCGCGCATGATGGCCCCGGCAGCAACAGCCCTGGGCGTGCGGCTGAGAGTCCTGGCCGAGGGCCCGGACGTCTCGGCCACCACGGCAGCCCCCTCCACGGTGGGCGACTACCAGGACCTCGAGGCGCTGAAGGCCTTCGTGGCCGAGGTGGACGTGGTGACGTTCGACCATGAGCACGTGCCCCCAGCGCACCTGCGGGCGCTGGAGGCGGCCGGCGTGAACCTGCAGCCCGGGCCGGAGGCCCTGCAGTACGCCCAGGACAAGCTGCTCATGCGCCAGGCCTGTGACCGTCTCGGACTGGCGAACCCGGCGTGGGCCGCCGTGTCCTCCGTGGCCGAGCTGCTCGACTTCGGCGACCGGACCGGCTGGCCCGTGGTCCTCAAGACCCCGCGCGGCGGCTACGACGGCAAGGGCGTGCGGGTCCTGCGCTCGGCCGAGGCCGCCGAGTCCTGCGGCGACTGGTTCGAGCTGGGCTTCGAGGCACTGCTGGTCGAGGAAATGGTGGACTTCTCCCGCGAGCTCTCCGCCCAGGTGGCCCGCAGCCCCTCGGGGGCAACCGCCTCCTACCCGGTGGTCGAGTCGATCCAGACAGACGGCGTGTGTGACGTGGTCACCGCCCCGGCACCGGGTCTGGACCCTCAAACGGCCCACGCGGCCGAGGAGGCCGCCGTGACCCTGGCCAAGGGACTCGGCGTGACCGGCATGCTCGCCGTGGAACTGTTCGAGACCCCCGGCGTCGGCCCCGGTTTCATGGTCAACGAACTGGCCATGCGCCCCCACAACTCGGGCCACTGGTCCATGGACGGCGCCGTCACCGGCCAGTTCGAACAGCACGTCCGCGCGGTGCTCGACCTCCCGCTGGGGTCCACGGCCCCCCTCGGTGCCTACACCGTGATGAAGAACTACCTCGGTGGAGCCAACGAGGATCTCTACGCGGCGTTCCCCAGCGCCATGACGGCCTTCCCCGAGGCCAAGATCCACGCCTACGGCAAGTCCGTGCGTCCCGGCCGCAAGATCGGTCACGTCAATGTCACCGCGGCCACCCCCGAGGACCTGGCCTCAGCCCGCGCGGCAGCCGAGGGCGCCGCCGCGATCATCAGCGAGGGACCGCAGGCCGGTCCAGGCACCGGCGCACAGGCCGGATCGCGGGCCGCCGATCAGCAGGAGCAGTCATGACCCCCAGCGAAGCACCCACGACCACCGCGCAGGCGGGTGTGGCCCCCGCCCGGGTGGCCGTGATCATGGGCTCCGACTCCGACTGGCCCGTGATGGAGGCCGCCGCAGCGGCCCTGGAGGAATTCGGGATTGCCTACGAGGCCGGCGTCGTATCCGCCCACCGCATGCCGCACGAGATGGTGGCTTTCGGCACCGAGGCACACGAACGCGGGATCCGGGTGATCATCGCCGGCGCAGGTGGCGCCGCCCACCTGCCGGGCATGATCGCCTCCACCACTCCCCTGCCGGTGATCGGCGTGCCTGTGCCCCTCAAGACGCTCGACGGCATGGACTCCCTGCTGTCCATCGTGCAGATGCCCGCCGGTGTCCCGGTGGCCACCGTGTCCATCGGCGGCGCCCGCAACGCCGGGTTGCTGGCCGTGCGGATCCTTGCGGCGGGAACCGACCCGGAGGCGGCAGAGCTGCGCGAGAAGCTGGTGGAGTTCGCCGCCGATTTGCGGAACACGGCCAGCGCCAAGGGTGAATGGTTGCAGGAGTCGTTGGCCGGCCGGCCCGGATACCGCCCGTGATGGCAGGCCAGATTCCCCAGAGAAACCCGTCCCTCCTGCACGGCCCGCAAGGAACGGGCGAAGCAGGGCCCGACCCGGTCCGCGACCCGCAGAGCGCCGCAGCCCCCCAACGCACCAAGCGGGCCTGGATCCTGCTGCTGCTCACCCTGTTCGTCCCCGGCGGCGCCCAGGTGGTGGCCGGGAATCGCGCCCTCGGCCGCGCCGCGCTGCGGGTGACCCTGACGGTCTGGTTCCTGGTCGTCGTCGCGCTCGTGCTGCTGGTGGTCAATCGGGACCTGCTGGTCCAGGCCTTCGCCAACACCTGGGTCCAGCTGGCCGCGGTCGTGGTCCTGGCGGCCCTGGCCATCGGATGGGTGGTGCTCTGGATCGACACCTTCCGGCTGCTGCGGCTCAGGCTGGTGGCCCCCGGGATGAAGCCTCTGCTGGCCTTCTCCACGGTGCTGCTGCTCGTGGCCACGTCCGGCGTGCTCGGCTACGGCTCCTTCGCCGTGAACGCCGGGCGCAACGCCCTGAATGAGATCTTCCCGCCCGGCCCCGCCATCGAGCCGGTGGCCGGCCGCTACAACTTCCTGCTCATGGGTGGCGACGCCGGTGAGGGCCGGGTCGGTCTGCGGCCGGACTCCATCCATGTGGCCTCCGTGAATGCCGAGACCGGCAGCACGATCCTGTTCTCCATCCCCCGCAACTTCCAGAACGCCCCGTTCTCCGAGGACTCCCCCCTGTGGGGCGCCTACCCGGAGGGCTTCGCCTGCGGCGACGAGTGCATCATCAACGCCCTGTACACGGACGTCATGGAGAACCACCAGGATCTCTATCCCGGTGCGGAGGATCCCGGCGCGGAGGCCATGATGGATGCCGCCGGCGGCATCCTCGGACTGGACATCCAGGCCTACGCGATGGTGGACATGGGCGGGTTCTCCCAGCTCATCGACTCCATGGGCGGAGTGACGGTCACGTCCGGCGGTTGGACGACCTACCGCGGGTCCCGCCCGGACGGGGAATGGGGCAACGCGTGGTGGGGACCCGGGACCTATGACTTCAATGGCGAAGAGGCCCTCGCCTTCGCCCGCTCCCGACACTTCTCCACGGATTACTCCCGCATCCGCCGCCAGCAGTGCATCCAGTCCGCCATGCTGGCCCAGTTCAATCCCCAGACCCTGGTGACCCGGTTCCAGGGCATCCTGGACGCCGGCGAGCAGATCGTGGAGACCGACCTGCCGGGGCAGCAGCTGGGCACGTTCGTCTCCTTGGCCACGAAGGGACAGTCCCAGGGCATGGGGCGGCTGACCATCGGTCCCCCGGACTTCGAGGGTGCGGACGGCCGGTTCACCACCTACCCGGACTTCGACGAGATCCACACCCGGGTGGACGGCATGCTCGCCGAGGATGGCACCCCGAACGCCGCCGGCACGTCCCCGGCCCCGCTGCTGTTCGTGGACGCCACGGCCTCCCTGGTTGCCTCCGCCTCACAGGAGGCCGGCGCCAGCGACGACCCCGCTGACTGGCCGGCGCCGCCGACCCAGCCGGACGGATCCGAGATCACGCACGAGTATCTGCAGCACCTCGAGGACACGGGCCAGACCGGCCTGCTGGAGGACGCCGCCTCCACCAACCACCTCTGCGCGGCGGGTTAGTCCAGCTGCCCGCTAGCCCGAGAGGCGAGCCGATGCTTCGCGGCCATCTCGGAGACGATGTGTTCGGCGATGGCCAAGGAGGAGGTGGCCCCCGGGGACGGTGCGTTGCGCAGGAGCGTGGCGCGTCCGATGTCCTCGATGACGAAGTCGTCCATGAGGTGTCCGTTGGCATCCATCGACTGGGCGCGGATGCCACGGGTGATGGGCGTGGACTCCGCCCCGTCCAGGGAGGGCACGTAGCGCGCGGCTCCGGCCAGGAACTTCTGGCGGGAGACCACGGCACCGAACTCCTGGACGGCCGCCGACATGTTCCGGGTGGCGAACTTCCAGAACCCCGGGTTGGCCGCCACGTCCAGGCTGTCCTTGATGCCGATGCGCCGCCCCGAGTAGTTCTCACGGCCGAAGGAGAGGAAGGCGTTGGGGCCCACGAGCATCTCCCCGTCCACGCGCTTGGTCAGGTGGACGCCGAGGAAGGGGTAGGCCGGGTCCGGCACCGGGTAGACGAGTCCGTTGAGCACGGTGCGGTACTCCGGTGCCAGCTTCGAGTACTGGCCGAAGAACGGCACGATCTTCGGGTAGGCGTCTCCCCCGGCCATCCGGGCGATGCGGTCTGATTGGAGTCCGGCGCAGGCGATGACGAAGTCGAAGGACTCGGTGCCCGCCGGGGTGCTGATGCTGCATCCGTCCGCGGTGTTGGTGATCCCGGTGACCTCGGCGCCGAGGCGAACGGTCCCGCCGGCCGACCGGACGTCGTTGATCAGGGCCCGGGTCACCGCCGCGTAGTCGATGATCGCCGTCTGCGGGGAGTGCAGTGCGAGGCGCCCGGTGGCGTTGGGCTCGATCTCGAGGATCCGTTCCGGGCCGACCAATTCGACGCCCGGCACGCCGTTGGCGATGGCCTTCTCGTGGATGGTCCGCAAGCGGTCCTCCTCGACCTGTTCCAGTGCCACGACCAGCTTGCCGCACTCCTCATAGGGCACACCGCGGTCCAGGGCGTAGTCCCGCAGCAGGTTGACCCCACGGCGGCATAACCGGGCCTTCAGGCTGCCCGGCTGGTAGTAGAGGCCGGCGTGGACCACACCGGAGTTGTGGCCGGTCTGGTGGGAGGCCACGCTGTCCGCTTTGTCATACACGGTGACGTGGTCGTCGGGGAAGCGTTGGGTCAGCTCCCGGGCGACCGCGGCACCGATGATTCCGGCACCGATGACGGCGAATGAGGTCATGACTGGACCGTCGCTTTCTGTGGGTTGGCATACTGGAGGGATGAAATCTGTCCATCGGCCTGCGAGCCTGACCGACCAGGCCGTGGAATCGATTCGGGCATCGATCGTCAGTGGTGATCTGGTTCCCGGGGAGCTGTACACGGCGACCGAGCTGGGCAACCAGCTCAACGTCTCCCGCACCCCGATCCGAGAGGCTCTGCAGGAGCTCGCCCGCCGCGGACTCGTCGAGATCGAGCGGAACCGCGGGGTGCGCATCCTCAGCACCTCGCTCCAGAGCCTGATCGAGGTGTTCCAGATCAGGCTCATGCTGGAGGCCCCCTTGGCCCGCCGCGCCACCCAGCTGAAGACCGCGGCCACGGCTGCCGACGTGGAGCAGGCTTATGAGGCCTTCCGACGCGCGGCGGAGGACGGCGACCCGGAACGGGTGCTCCGGGCAGACCGGGACTTCCACCGCACCCTGTTGGCCGGGGCTGGTAATGACAAGGCCAATCAGTTGCTCAGCGAACAGCGTGACTTCGTGCTGCAGACCGGCGTGGGGACTGTACCCACCTCGCGCACCGCACAGGAGTGCTTCGAGGATCACCGGGACATCATGGAGGCGTTCCGGGAGGGGCGGGACGCTGAGGTGGGCTCGGCCCTGGCGCGGCACATCAGCCACACCGCGTCCATGCTGATCACCCAGGAGACGCGAGATCGGCCCGAGTTCGCGGATACTCGGAGCGCCGAGGCCCTCGACTGGCTGGTGCACTAGCGGCTCCGTTCGTGCCTGGTGCGCCCCGCTGAAACGAACGGCGCGCACAACGAATGTGGTGGGGACAACAGTCAGCATAGTAGGTTGCATGCAACATGCAAGAACGATGCACCGGGTGGTCTCCGGTGGGTGGATAGGCTGGGAGCATGTTCCTGTTGCGCACCCCCATCCGTGACTACGCGTGGGGTTCCGCCACCCTGCTGGCCGAGCTCCAGGACCGGACTCCCACCGGCCGTCCGGAGGCGGAGATGTGGATGGGCGCACACCCTGGTGCTCCCGCTGGAGCGGTCCCGGCGAGCGATCCCGAGTCCGCGCCAGTGCCCCTCGACGAGCTGCTGGCCTCTGACCCGGAGACGCTGCTGGGCGAGGCCGCGCGCTACGGCAGCCTGCCCTTCCTCGTGAAGCTGCTGGCCGCGGGGCGCCCGCTGTCGATCCAGGCCCATCCGGCCCTCGAGCAGGCCCGCGCCGGGTTCGCCGCCGAGGAGGCCGCGGATGTCCCGGTCTCGGCGCCCCACCGCAACTACCGGGATGACAACCACAAGCCCGAGATGCTCGTGGCCCTGACCCCCTTCGCCGCCCTGTGTGGATTCCGCTCGGCCCAGGATGCCGGCACCTCGTTCTCCCGACTGGCCCAGGTGCTGGCCGAGAACATGGAGGACCACGACGCCGGCCCGCCCGGCCTCGCAGACGCCGCACCCGGCGTACCCGGCGCGGCCTACGCGTCCGCCGCGTCGACCTCCGAAGTCTCGGTGGCCCAGACGGTGGCCGGCTACGCCGACCTCCTCTTGCACGGCGGAGGAGAACCCGACCGCGATGGCGTCGACGGTGGGGGCAGCCCGGCGCTCGAGCGCGTCTTCGCGGACCTGCTCGACCCCGCCGGGGACTGGTCCTCAGGCACCTGGGTGACGGCCGTCGTCGCCGCCTTGAAGAAGGCTCCGCGGGCCCTGGACGAGGATCTGAACCTGTCCACGGCGGTGGGGATCGCCGAGCACTATCCGGTGGACCCGGGTGTACTGGTCTCGATCCTGCTCAACCGCGTGGATCTGGCGCCGGGCCAGGCGATCCACCTGCCGGCCGGCAACGTCCACGCCTACCTGCATGGACTGGGCGTGGAGGTCATGGCCGCCTCGGACAACGTGCTGCGCGGCGGGCTGACACCCAAACACGTGGACGTCCCCGAGCTGCGCCGGGTCGTCGCCTTCGAGTCCGTGCCGGTGCCGTACTGCGCCCCTATCGCGGAAGGGGACGGCCATCTGGTGTTCCGTCCGCCGTTCGAGGAGTTCCAGGTCGAACGGCTGGATCTACCCGCCGCCGACGGCACCACCCTGACCGCCCGCGGTCCGGTCCTGGCGGTGTGCACCGCCGGACGGGTCCGGGTCGAGGCCGGCACCGAGGCGGCTGTACTGACCCCCGGGGAGTCAGTGTTCCTGACGGCGGCCGATGCCGCCGCGATCGTTCATGGCACCGGCGAGGAGCCGGCCACCCTCTTCTCCGTCACCCTCCCCTGACAACAGAGAACTGGCGGTCGATTTCGCCCTATTCCGGCCGGTTACCCGCCAGTAAATTGGTGCGATCTCGACCGCCAGTTGTGAAGGAGTGGTGGCAGCTCAGCGCACCGGCAGGGCGTCCGGGCCGATCCAGGGCTCCCACTTGCGGGCCTGGTGCTCGGCCTCGATCACGCGCACGGTGCCGGACTTGGAGCGCATGACCATGGACTGCGTGGTCACGCGGTCGTTGTAGTAGCGCACGCCGCGCAGCAGGTCACCGTCGGTGATGCCGGTGGCGGCGAAGTAGGCGTTGTCGGTCTTGACCAGGTCGTCGGTGGTGAGGACCGCGTCCAGGTCATGGCCTGCGTCGATGGCCCGCTGGCGCTCGGCGTCGTCAATCGGGGCCAGCCGGCCCTGGATCACACCGCCGATGGCCTTGATGGCGCAGGCGGTGATGATGCCCTCCGGCGTGCCACCGATCCCGAGCAGCATGTCCACATCCGTGTCATGGCGGGCCGCGGCGATGCCCCCGGCCACATCACCGTCCATGATGAACTTCACGCGGGCACCGGCGGCGCGGATCTCGGCGACCAGCTTCTCGTGGCGCGGCCGGTCCAGCACGCACACGTTCAGCTGGCTGATGGGCTTGCCCAGGGCCTTGGCGACCAGGTGGATGTTCTGCTTGATGGGCAGGCGGAGGTCGACGAAGTCAGCGGCCTCCGGTCCCACGACGAGCTTGTCCATGTAGAACACGGCCGAGGGGTCGAACATGGCACCGCGCTCGGCCACGGCGAACACGGACAGCGCGTTGGGGTAGCCCATGGCGGTCAGTCGGGTGCCGTCGATCGGGTCCACGGCAACATCCACCTCGGGCCCGGTGCCGTCACCGACGTTCTCGCCGTTGAAGAGCATGGGTGCCTCGTCCTTCTCACCCTCGCCGATGACCACCACACCGTTCATCGCGACGGTGTCCATGAAGGCGCGCATCGCGTCCACGGCGGCGGCGTCCGCCGTGTTCTTATCCCCGTAGCCCACCCAGTGGCCGGCGGCGATGGCGGCGGCCTCAGTCACTCGAACCAGTTCCATGGCCAGGTTGCGATCCGGCTTGGTCCCGGACACGGCCAGGCTCGGGCTGAGGATGCTGCGATCCGTGTGATGCGGCTCCGCGGTGCGCGACCGTGCCGTGTCGGTCTGAACGTCATTGTTCTCGGGCTGGTCAGTGGTCACCGAAATACTCCGTCTGTGGGGGAACGTCTCCAAATCCATCCTAGTGTCCCGGCTGATGGCAGAATGGACCGGTGACTTCCCCTCAGCCCGAGACCGATCCGGCCGCCGGCTCGGCCGACAGTTCGGTTCCCAGCCCGGCTCCCGGTCCGGTCCCCAAGCCACGACTGACGCAGAAGCAGGCCAAGCGGGCCGGACAGTCCGCACGGGCCATGGTGATCTCCGTGCTGGCCACCCTGGCCATCGCCCTGCTGGTGGTGTTCATGAATCCCAGCAGCACTGAGGAGACCTACGAGCGCACCGTGGACGTCACAGCCACCGCCGAACAGGCCTCGGCCACGGCCGGCTTCTCCGCCGTCGCCCCGCGCGTCCCTGCGGACTGGAACGCCACCTTCGCCCGGTGGAACGGCGCCGGCGTGGACCAGGTGGAGTTCTGGGAGGCCGGGTACGTCACCGCCGGTGACGACTTCGCCGGGTTCAAGCAGACCGTCCAGGCCAATCCCACGTGGCTGTCCCAGCAGATGGACAACGCGCCCCTGACCGGGACCCGCTCCGTGGATGGGACCACGTGGGACTTGTACGAGCCGGCCGACGGTGACCGGCATATGGTGACAGAACTGGACGGGACCACCATCCTCATCACTGGCTCCGGTGATCTGGCCGCGATGGACACCCTGGCTGCCGCTATCCAGGACTCCATCCACGATTCCGCCGAGGACAACTGACGTCCACTCAGCAGCTCAATAACTAGGAAGCAGAACCGATGACCGACAGTGCCGACTTGAAGAACGCCACCTCTCCGTCCTCCTCCCCCCTGACCCCCTCGGCCGCGTGGGACCTGCTGCGAGCCGGCAACGAACGCTTCGTGACGGATGCCTCCAATCACCCCAACCAGGATGCCGCTCGCCGTGCCTCCCTGACGCACGAGCAGCATCCGGTGGCCGTGATCTTCGGTTGCTCGGACTCCCGGCTCGCGGCGGAGATCATCTTCGACGTGGGGCTGGGCGACGTCTTCGTGGTCCGCACCGCGGGCCAGGTGATCGACGACGCCGTCCTCGGCTCCCTCGAGTACTCCGTGGATATCCTCGACATCCCGCTGATCGTGGTCCTCGGCCATGACAGCTGTGGCGCCGTGACGGCCGCCGTGGAGTCCTACGTGTCCGGCGAGATGCCCCCGGGGTTCATCCGCTCCCTCGTGGAACGCATCATCCCCGCCGTGATCTCCGCCCGGCGTGCCGGAGTCAAGGACGTCAACGGCACGGTGGCGGAGAACGTGCGCCAGATCAGCTCCCGCCTGATGGAGTCCTCGATGTCCGTGTCCAAGGCCGTCAACGAGGGCCGCACGGCCATCATCGGCGTGACCTACTCCCTGGCCAACGGTTCCGCCAACCCGGTCAATATCATCGGCGACTTGGACCCGGACGAGGTCGGCTAGCAGGTCGGGCGGGCTTCACCCCCGGATCAGGTGCCGAGACCGCGCGACGGTCACGGCCTCGGTGCGGTTGGCCACGCCGAGCTTGCCGAAGATGTGGTTCAGGTGGGTCTTGACGGTGGCCTGTGAGATGAACAGGCCCGCGGCGATCTGCTGGTTCGTCCGGCCCAGCGCCAGCTGGTCGAGGATGTCGATCTCCCGTGGGCTCAGGGCCTGTTCCTGCCCGCCTCCGCTGCCCAGGGCACGCCGGGCCAGGTCCCCGGAGAGGGTCCAGGTCCCCGCGGCGGCCTTCACCACGGCGTCGCGCAGTTGATCGGGAGAGGCGTCCTTCAGCAGGTACCCCAGCGCCCCGGCGGCCAGAGCCGCCTGGACATCGGAGACCGCACCATAGGTGGAGACGATGAGCACGGGAAGCTCCGGGTGGCTCCGCCCCAGCCCCTCGGTGGCCTCGATCCCGGTGGGCCCCTCCCCCAGTTCGATGTCCATCACCACCACGTCCGGACCGTCCTCGTGGGTGATCAATCGGTCCACGGCGGCCAGCGCCTCGGCGGCCGTGGACGCCTCCGCCACCACCTCCAGGTGGGCCACAGATTCCAGTACGGCCCGCAATCCGGCCCGCACCACCGGGTGGTCGTCCACGAGCAGGATGCGGATCGGTTCGTCCCGCTGCCTCCCCTGGCCCGTCATGCCAGTCATGTCTGTCATGCCCTTTCTCCCCACCGCGGCACGCTCAGTGCCACCACCGTTCCGGTGGCCCCGTCCCCGTTTCGGGGCTCGAAGGCGTCCTCGACCGTCAGGGTACCCGCGGCCGTGTTCGCCCGCTGCCGCATGGTGGTGATCCCGAAGCCCTCGGGCCGATCGCCGCGACCCGCGCCGTCGTCGAACACGTCCAGGGTCACCTCGTCCCGGTGCACCACGAAGGTGACCACGCAGCGCCTCGCCCGCGCATGCTGCAGCACGTTGGCCAGCGCGGACTGGGCCACCCGCAGCACGATGGTCGCCGCCTCTGCGCCCATGGGAGGATCGCCGGCCTCGCCGCCCGGGCCGGCGTCGGGCCCATGGAACTCGACCGTAAGGTCCGAGCCGGCCGACCGCGCCGTGTCCTGGGTGGTCCGGCAGGTGGCCAGCAGCTCGGCGGACAGCCCCGCGCCCGGGCCGCGCTGCTCCACGAGGGCACGGGCCTGGGCCAGGTTCTCCACGGCGGAGCGTTCGATCTGCTGCAGTTGTCCGGCCAGGGGTTCGGCGGAATGCTGCTCCTGGGCGGCGCGGGACAGCAACACCACGGAGGCCAGGCCCTGCGCCAGGGTGTCATGCAGGTCCTGGGCCCAGCGTTCCCGTTCCCGCATGGCCCCGGCGTGGCGTTCGGAACGGGCCAGGTGGTCGCGGGTGGCCTGCAGCTCGGCCGCGATGCGCCGCTGGGTGCGGGCCTCGGCATAGAACAGCGAGTAGGCGGCGGACATGGCCACGGCCACCACTGCCCCGATGACGGGCCCCACCACGGCCCCGATGCCGAGCCGGCCCTCATGCCACCAGAACCCCAGGAACACCGTCACCGTCAGCAGGACCACCAAGACGATCGCGATCGGCACAGACCGTGACCCCACCACGTGCAAGTGGAGGAAGAACAGCGGGAATGCGAGCCAGGCGAAGTCCACGTGCACCGCCATCAGGCCCAGCCACGTGAGGGTGACGGCGATCAGCCAGGCCAGCTGGGCCCGCACGACGATCTGTCCCTCGCCAAGAGAACTGCGGTCACTGCGCCGCTTCTCCAACACGGTCCCGGCGAGGTAGACGATCGCGAACACCGCGGCGAGGGAGGCGATCTGCCACACCAGGCCATGCTCTCCCGAACGGATCGCGGGGACCAGGGACCGGACCAGACCGATGGCCAGCAGTCCCGCCACGGTGACGTGCAGGATGATGCGCATGGCTGCGAGCAGTGCCGGCATGCGGGTGTCGTCCGAGGGCCTCGGCAGTGGGCGGACACGTGTCCTGGCCGGTGGTGTCATGCGCTCGGAACCCATGGGTGCAGGGTAGCCCGGTCCGGGCGGCGGCGGATGCCCCCGAATCAACCGAAGGGTTGACCCATCAGTGGCCGGGTGGTCGATGTGCGCTGCCGCCTGGGACGGGAGGCTGGATATCAGCCACACCGGCCATCCACCCTCCGTTCCACACCAAGGAGCCCCTCCCGTGTCCTCTCCAACGTTCCTGTCCCTGAGGGACGTCCGCTTCTCCGCCGGCCGCTTCACCCTGATGGGGGCCGTGGTGGGCCTGATCAGTCTGTTGCTGGTCTTCCTCACCGCACTGACCAACGGGCTGGCCCACCAGAACATCTCCGCTGTCTCAGCGTGGGATGACGCCGCCACCGATTCCGCCGAGGTCACGGTGGCCTTCGGTGCCGCCCATGCCTCGACCATGGACGACGTGGAGACGGATTTCACGGCCTCCTCCGTCACCACGGGCCAGCTTGAGGGCTGGCGTCAGGACGCCGGGGTCGAGTGGGCCGAGCCCGTGGGCGTGGGTCAGGCCCGTGCCGATTCGGGCAGTGCCGTGACCGCGGTGACCCTGTTGGGGCTGGAACCTGACTCCCGCCTGGTCCCGGGATCCTCGGGTGCCGCAGCGGACGCCGCCGGTTCCCTCGAGGATGGGGCCCTGATCAGCGCGACCGCCGCCGAGCAGCTCGGCGTCTCTGCCGGGGACGAGGTGTCCATCAACGGACAGGCCGTGCCCATCGCCCAGACCATCGAGGACAGCTGGTACTCCCACACCCCCGTGCTCTACCTACCCCTGCAGACGTGGGCCAGCCTCACGCATGCTCCCGAGGGAACCGCCTCGGTGCTGGTCGCAGGAACCGATCCCGACGCCGGCCACCAACCGGCCGCGGCCGCCGAGACCATCACGGTGGCCACGGACGTGGACGGCGCCCTGGGCGCCCTGCCCGCCTACTCCTCGGAGAACGGATCGCTCGTCATGATGCAGGCGTTCCTCTACGGCATCTCCGCCCTGGTGATCGCCGCCTTCATGGCCGTGTTCACCCTCCAGCGCACCCGGGACATCGCCGTGCTCAAGGCGTTGGGCGCCACCACCGGGTGGGTCGTCATTGACGCCCTCACCCAAGCCGGGATCGTGCTGCTGGCCGGGGCCGCCCTCGGCGGTGCCCTGGGCCTGGGCGGGATCTCGCTGGCCTCCGGCGCGGTCCCGGTCCAGGTGGATGCGGCCGCCGTCGCCATCCCCGTGCTGGTCACCGTGCTGCTCGGGATGGTGGCCTCCGTGGCGGCCGTCTGGCGGACATGCCGGGTGGATCCGCTCGTCGCCCTCGGCGGCGGCTGAGCCGGCCATCGGTTCGAGCGCAGCCCCCTCTTCCTCTTCCTCTTCCTCTTCCTCTTCCTCGACCTCCGACCACTAAAGGACCTCCCATGCTGCACCTGTCCAACGTCACCCTGACCTACCCCGACGGCGAGAACAGCACCCTCAACGCGCTCGACTCCGTGGAGCTCACCGTCCCGGCCGGCCAGATGCTCGCACTCGTGGGCCCGTCCGGCTCCGGCAAGTCCTCCCTCCTGGCCGTGGCCGGGGCGCTGGTCTCCCCCACCTCCGGCACCGTCCACATCGGCTCGACCGAGATCACCGGGGCCAGCCAGGCCGAACGGGCCCGGATGCGGCTCAACGAGATCGGCCTGATCTTCCAGCAGCCCCAATTGATGCCCTCGCTGACGGCCGTCGAGCAACTGCAGCTGGTCGGGGTGCTCCGTGGCCACCGGCCCCGTGCGGTCCGGGACGCGGCTCTGGAGTCACTGGCCGCCGTCGGGATGGCCGAGGCAGCCCGACGGCGTCCCCACCAGCTCTCCGGCGGCCAGCGGCAGCGGGTGAACATCGCCCGGGCGCTCATGGGCGAGCCCTCGGTGCTGTTGGTCGATGAGCCAACGTCGGCCCTGGACCAGCACCGATCCGCTGAGGTCATGGAGCTGCTGGCCACCCTGACAAGGGACCGGGGCACCGCGACGGTGGTGGTCACCCATGATCTGGAGTTCGTGGCGGTGGCGGATCGGGCGGTCACCCTGCGTGATGGGCGGCTGACCGAGCACGCGACGGTCTAAAGTGGGGAACCATGACCGATCTGACTTCTTCGCAGCAATCTTCCGAACAGCAGTTCCGCATCGAGCACGACACCATGGGTGAGGTCAAGGTCCCGGTTGACGCCCTGTACCGCGCCCAGACCCAGCGTGCCGTGGAGAACTTCCCGATCTCCGGCAAGACCCTGGAGCCGGCCCACGTCCACGCCCTGGCCCAGGTCAAGAAGGCCGCGGCCCAGGCCAATGCCGAGCTCGGCGTGATCGACGAGGAGCGCCGCGACGCGATCGTCGCCGCCGCGGACGAGGTCATCTCCGGCCAGCATGACGACCAGTACCCCATTGACGTGTTCCAGACCGGTTCCGGCACCTCCTCGAACATGAACACCAACGAGGTCCTCGCCAACCTGGCCACCCAGTCCCTGAAGGCCGCCGGCTCGGACGCCGAGGTCCACCCGAACGACCACGTCAACGCCTCGCAGTCCTCCAACGACGTGTTCCCGACCTCCGTGCACGTCGCCGTGACGGCGGGCCTGATCAACGACCTGAAGCCGGCCCTGGACCACCTCGCCGTGTCCCTGGAGAAGAAGGCCAAGGCCTTCGAGAACGTCGTCAAGTCCGGCCGCACCCACCTCATGGACGCCACCCCGGTGACCCTGGGCCAGGAGTTCGGCGGCTACGCCGCACAGGTCCGCTACGGCATCGAGCGCATCGACGCCTCCCTGCCGCGCGTGGCCGAGGTCCCCCTGGGCGGCACCGCCGTGGGCACCGGCATCAACACCCCGAAGGGCTTCTCCGCCCGCGTCATCGAACTGCTCGCCCAGGAGACCGGCCTGCCGCTGACCGAGGCCCGCAACCACTTCGAGGCGCAGGCCAACCGCGACGGTCTGGTGGAGGCCTCCGGCCAGCTGCGCAACATCGCGTACTCGTTCATGAAGATCAACAACGACCTGCGCTGGATGGGCTCCGGCCCGAACACCGGCCTCGGCGAGATCGCCATCCCGGACCTGCAGCCGGGCTCCTCGATCATGCCGGGCAAGGTCAACCCCGTGATCTGCGAGGCCGCCATCATGGTCTCCGCCCAGGTCATCGGCAACGACACCACCATCTCGCTGTCCTCCACCAACGGCGCCTTTGAGCTGAACGTGGGCATCCCGGTGATGGCCGCGAACCTGCTCGAGTCCATCCGCCTGCTGGCCAACACCGCGCGCGTCATGGCGGACAAGATGATCGACGGCATCGAGGCCAACGTGGAGCGCTGCTCGTTCCTCGCCGGCGCCTCGCCCTCGATCGTGACCCCGCTGAACAAGGTCATCGGCTACGAGGCGGCCGCCAAGATCGCCAAGCACTCCGTGGCCCAGAAGATGACCGTCCGTGAGGCCGTCATCGATCTCGGTTACGTGGAGCGCGGCGAGGTCACCGAGGAGCAGCTGGACGCGGCCCTGGACACCATGTCCATGACGCACCCCGCCTGACCTTCCACCACGGGGCGGGCAAGACGGCGACTCGTCTTGCCCGCCCCGTCCGTCTCAGAGGCAAGCAGCCGGAGTCAGAACAGCAGGGTCACTGCCGTGCCCAGCAGCATGGCCGGACCGAATGGCAAATGCGTGGAGCCCGTGGCCCGCCGGGTCAGCACCAGGGCCAGCGCCACCACTCCCCCGGCCACGAAGCCCAGGACGACGGCCCCGAAGAGTTGGTCCCAGCCGAGCCACCCGGCATAGAGGCCCAGACCGCCGGCCAGTTTGACGTCCCCCATGCCCATGCCGGTGCGGCTGATCAGGTGCAGGAGCAGGATCAGCCCCAAATACGCCACGCCTCCGCCGAGCATGGACCAGAAGCGCGACCAGCCGACGTCGTCCGCGAGGCAGGCCAATCCGAGCGTGACGGCGCCGCCGGCAGCCAAGGTGCCGGTCCACCGATTGGGCAGGCGGTGTTCACGCAGATCACTGCGGGTCAGGACGGCCGCGCACACGCTGAAGACGGCCAGGGACCCCAGAACGGCGGCCAGCAGCAGCCAGTTCCCGTCATGGGCGGCCTCGGCCAGGATCGTCGGCATCCTCCCAGACTAGAACGGCCTGCACCCACCGTGGGATTCGGCTCACTAGGCTGTGGACATGTCCGATCCCGTGCAGCGCCCCTCGTCACGCCACCAAGTCACCGACCGTCTGCGGTCCTATCCCGTGTGGATCCAGCGCGCCCTGCCCGTACTCGGGCTCGTGCTGGTCATGTGGATACTCGAGATCATCGATCTGTTCCTCGGCGGCCGGCTCAACCAGTTTGGGATCCAGCCCCTCGACCCGGCGGGACTGCCCGGCATCCTGTTCGCACCGCTGCTGCACTCCGGTTTCGGTCACCTGCTCTCCAACACCCTGCCGTTCCTGGTGATGGGCGCCATGATCGCCTGGCTGACCCGCAGGTGGTGGGTGATCACGGCCGGCATCTGGCTCCTGGGCGGTTTCGCCACGTGGTTGATCGGCGGCATGGGGACCAACCACATCGGTGCGTCCGTCATCGTCTACGGCTATGCGGCCTTCCTGGTGACCTACGGGATCCTGTCCCGGCGGTTCACGGCGATCGCAGCCGCCGTCGTGGTGGTGCTGCTCTACGGAGGGATCGTCTGGGGTTTCCTGCCGATCAACCCGCGCGTCTCCTGGCAGGGGCACCTCGCCGGCGCTGCGGCAGGTGTGGTGGTGGCGTTCGCCGACACCCGGCAGGCCCGCCGTGACCTGCGCGAACGCCGCAATGGTGCGCTGGTGCAGTAGCTGGTGCCATGACCGGTGCCGTCGTTAGGGCACTGGCGGGGCCGGCCGGAAGACTGTCCGATAGTCCCGGTCAAGACTGGCCAGAAGTCGATGGTGTGACTTTCGCTAAAGTGGTAGGCAACCACGCTAAACGTCGGTATGCTGGAATGGCTTCCATCCGTGCGACACCGACTCATCACTCGTGAACCGTCGTGGAAGCGCTCTAAACTCCATGGCCTCCATCCCGTTTCAAGGGGCCATGGCTGCGGTGGATCATCCCCGGTCCCCTCATCCCCCCTCCGCGGGGACCCGGACGGATTCACCCTCAGGGGCCGCTGCACTCGTGCAGCGGCCCCTGTTTCTTTAACTTTTCTTTGATTACCGTCGGCTCGCGCTCTACCCGGCTTTGACCCGGACGCCGCCTTGCCTCAGATACTGGCGTCCTCCAGCAACTCCGTCACCAGCGCGGCGATCGGCGAGCGCTCCGAGCGGTTCAGCGTCACATGACCGAACAGCGGTTGGCCCTTCAGGGTCTCGACCACGGCGGCGATCCCGTCATGACGGCCCACCCGGAGGTTGTCCCGCTGGGCGACGTCATGGGTGAGGATGATCTTGGAGTTCTGCCCCATACGGCTCATCACCGTCAGCAAGACGTTCTTCTCCAGGGACTGGGCCTCGTCCACGATCACCCAGGAATCATGCAGGGAACGGCCGCGGATATGGGTCAGCGGCAGGACCTCGAGCATGCCGCGGTCCACCACCTCATCCAGAACCTCCGTGGACACCAGCGCGCCGAGGGTGTCATACACAGCCTGACCCCAGGGGTTCATCTTCTCGTTCTCGGAGCCGGGCAGGTATCCGAGTTCCTGCCCACCGACGGCGTACAGCGGGCGGAACACCACGACCTTGCGGTGCTCCCTGCGTTCCATCACGGCTTCCAGACCGGCGCACAGGGCCAGGGCCGACTTGCCGGTGCCGGCCCGCCCGCCGAGCGAGACGATCCCCACGGAGGGGTCCAGCAACATATCGATGGCCAACCGCTGTTCCGCCGAGCGACCGTGCAGGCCGAAGACGTCCCGATCCCCGCGCACCACCTGGGTGTTGCCGTGCCGATCCACGCGACCCAGCGCCGACCCCCGCGGGGAGGTGATCACCAGGCCGGTGTTGACGGGCAGGCCGCCGGTCTCCGTCAGGGCCACCGGCTCGTTGTCATACAGGGCGCTGATCTCCTGCTCGGTGGCCATAACCTCCGCCGTGCCGGACCAGCCGGAGTCCTTCACCAGCTCATTGCGGTACTCATCGGCCTGCAGGCCCATGGCGGAGGCCTTCACGCGCATCGGCAGGTCCTTGGAGACCACCGTGACGTCCCGGCCCTCGTCCGCGAAGTTCTTGGCGACGGCGAGGATCCGCGAATCGTTGTCCGCGCTCCGGAAACCGTGGGGCAGCACGTCCACGGAGATGTGGTTGAGTTCCACCCGCAGGCAGCCGCCTTCCGTGCCGAGGGGGATCGGCGTGTTCAGGGGGCCGTGCTCGATCCGCAGTTCGTCCAGCAGTCGCAGCGCCTTGCGGGCGTAGTACCCCAGATCCGGGTCGTCCCTCTTCTTCTCCAACTCGGAGATGACCACGATCGGCAGGATGACCTCGTGTTCGGCGAAGCGCAGGACCGCCCGGGGATCGGACAACAGCACGGACGTGTCCAGCAAGTAGGTCTTCTCACCCACGCTCATCCGCTCGGCAGGCTGCGTGGTGGCCGGGGTGACGGTGGCCGGGACGGCGATCAGATTCTCCACGGTGGACTCCAGACCGGGGCGCACGCCCCGATGATCGAGGGTGGGATGGGACGGTCCGACCCGGGGCCGGAACGGCCCCCGCTGCGTGCTGTCTGGAGTGACGGCATACGGCCTGGCCTTTCCGATCAATCCACGGGATGCGGATCCGGAACCAGGTGGCCCGTTCGCTCCCGCCGTTGACTGATACCACCACCGTAGGACGAGGCGCCGTGATTTCCGCGCAAGCGGCCCGTGTGACGCGATGAAGTTTCGGTGAACCTGAAGGGAACCCGGAGTCGGCCGCTCAAACCTCCGCCCGGCCTGACCGCCTGGAGCGCTTCGCAACTTTTCCTCATGGCCATGACCTGGTCACCCGTCCAACATCACACCGTTGCTGCCGCTTCCTAGGTTCTGGATGTCGATCGCCAGACGAAGGAGACCACCATGGACACCCATGATCCCGCAACCCGGACCGGGGTGCCCCGCCGAACCCTGCTGACCGCGGGCGCTCTCAGTGCAGCCACCGCCAGTTTCGGTGCCGGCCTCGTCCCACCCGGTGCGGCAGCCTCCTCGCCCGGGAATCGGGCCCGCGGCCCACAACGCGGCCCCGAGGTGCTCTTCAGTGAATCGTTCGACGACGTTCGCAGGCCCACGGGATTCACGCACAATGCGCCGAAGGGCTGGACGAACGAGGCCTCTGGCTTCAACACCGGCGAAGGCCGCTGGGCCGGATGGACCTTCACCGACGTCCGCGAGTGGACCTGGGCCGTCGGAACCGATGAGCGCCACTGGTTCACCGGCGGCTTCGGCACCTTCGCCGTCCTCGAGAGCGAACACCACCGCCTCGATCAGGAAAGCGCCGCCGTCCTGAACGCGACTCTGACCACACCGCTGGTCAATGTTCGCGGCCATCGCCAGATCGAGTTGACTTTCGATTCCCACTACAAGCAGGGCCGCAGTGCGCAATCGGCAGCCGTGACGGTCTCCTTCGATAGAGGCCCGTTCCGTGACCTGCTCGTCTACAGCGAAGACAAGTACACCAGCCACGAACAGATTCCCGTTGACGTTCCACCGGGGGTCTCTGCCGTGCGATTCGCCTGGGAATACCGCAACGGACACAATGACAAGTGGTGGGCCATCGACAATATCCAGGTCCGCATCCCGCTGGGGACACTGGCCGACGATGCCGAGCCGCAAGCGACCATCGATGTCATCTCCGACATCCACGTTTCGGACTCCTCTGACCGCTACGACAGGGCCATCAACCAACTCAATGCGATGACCCCGGCCGCCGGTGCGCTCGTGATCAATGGCGACGGGGTGGAACTCGGAGTCCAGGCCCACTATGACGCACTGGCTTCCGCGCTGTCCGCCAACCCGCACGCCTCCGGGAACGTTCTCTACTCGGTGGGCAACCACGAGATGCTCGGCAAGGAGGGCTCGGACGTCTACTTGAACCGCTACCTGAGCGTGGCCGGCGTAGACAAGCCATACTTCGAGCGCGTCGTCAACGGACTGCCCCTAATCGTCATCGGCACCGAGTACTTCGGGGACACCGAACGCGAGGGGCGCGAGCCATACAACAATTTCTCGAACAGACAGCTTCGGTGGCTTGATGACCGACTTGAGCATTGGCGCCGCAAGGGACAGACGGTCCTGTTGTTCAACCATTTCGTGTTGCCGTACACGGTGTCCATGACACACAGCGCGTGGGAGCAGAACAACTACGAGAACATCGATGACTTCAACGCCGTGGTCGGCAAGTACACGAACATCTTGATGATCACCAGCCACACCCACAGCGACGTGAACCTCAATGACTGGTGGGGCACATACAGGGTCGCCGATCCGGATAACCCCGCGGGATTCCAGGTGGTCAACAGCGGAGCCATCCTCAATGCAGGTGTCCCGGATGGTGACGTCGAAGGCGAACGGCTCGAAGGCGACCACTCCACCGGTCTTCGCATCCTTCTCTATGAGGACCGCATCCGAGTGGTCGCCTACGATTTCGTGGCCCAGCAGAGCCTGAAGCACCAGGACTTCCCGATCGGAATCAGCACCGGCAGGGGCCGCCGCTGATACCGGCACTCCCCGCCGGGGACGGCCGCTCCGGCGTCGTGCGTCAGGAGCCGAAGCGCCGCTTGCGGGAGGCGAAGTCCCGCAGAGCCCGGACGAAGTCCACGCGGCGGAAGTCCGGCCAGAGGGCTTCGCAGAAGTAGAACTCGGAGTAGGCAGACTGCCACATCAGGAACCCGGACAGCCGCTGCTCCCCGGAGGTGCGGATCACGAGGTCGGGGTCCGGTTGCCCGCGCGTGTAGAGGCGGCCGGAGATCTGCTCGTCACTGAGCTCACCGGCAACGGCAGCAGCGGAACGGCCCGCGGCGTCCGCCTCCAGCAGGAGCTCCTTGACGGCGTCCACGATCTCCCGGCGCCCTCCGTAGCCCACGGCCACGTTCACATGGACGCCCTCGGCATCGGCGGTCCGCGCCTGGAGATCGGCCAGGGTCTCGGCCAGCCCGGCCGGCAGCAGATCCGGGGCGCCGACGGCCTGGACCCGGACCCGGTGCCCGTTGGCCAGCCCGTCCCCGAGCCGCTTCAGGGTGTTGCCGATGATCCCCACCAGCTGGGACAACTCCTCCGGGGGACGGCCCATGTTGTCCGTGGAGAGCATGTACAGGGTGACGACCTTGATGCCGAACTCGTCGCACCAGCCGAGGAACTCATGGATCTTCTCCGCTCCGGCCTGGTGTCCGTCCGCCGTCGTCGCCCCGGAGGCCTTGGCCCAGCGGCGGTTGCCGTCCAGCACCACCCCGATGTGCCGGGGCAGCTTCTCGCGGTCGAGGCTGGAGGCCAGGCGGCGCTCGTAGAAGCTGTAGAGGACGTTCGGGAGGTTCATGGGCGTCCCCTGTCTGGCCGATGGACGTGCCGCAGATCCGAGCGGCACCTGAAACGTCGTGGTGTGGGTGGTTCGTCCGTTCCTACGGTAGCGAACTGCCAGGCCTGCGGTGCACCAGCGGCGCTCCCACCCGGCGAGCCGACCAGCTCTACCCACGGGTAACCCACGGCTTCCGGGAGTAGTCTGGGGCCATGGTTGATTCCCCCTCGGGCAAACCGCCCGCAGGCCGCGCGGCTGCCGCGCCCCAGCATCACGCCAGACCCGCACGGACGTGGCGGCTGGACCGGATCATGGATCCCGAGCATCCCGAGTTCAAGCCCCGGCTCCGAGGCATGAGCCACGCCGTCATGGCGCCGCTCACCCTGGTCGCCGGGATCGTCCTGGTGGCTATGGCCCCCACGGTAGGCCTGAAGTGGGCCAGCGCGATCTATGCGCTGACCGGCCTGCTGCTGTTCTCCGTCTCGGCCGTCTACCACCTCGTGCAGTGGTCGCCGCAGGTCGCCCTCGTACTGAAGCGCATCGACCACACGAACATCATGCTGGTCATCGCCGGCACCTACACGCCCTTGGCTCTGGCCCTGCTGCCGGAGGACAAGGCCACCCTCCTGCTGGCCGGCGTATGGATCGGGGCGCTGGCCGGCGTCGCCTTCCGTGTCTTCTGGACCTCGGCTCCGCGCTGGCTGTACACCCCGGTCTACATCCTGTTGGGAATGGCGGCCCTGCTGTACATCGGCGACTTCTTCGCCGTGAGTCCGGCAGCGGCCGTCCTGGTCTGCGTGGGCGGCGCGTGCTACATCATCGGTGCCGTGTTCTATGCGTTGAAGAAGCCCAACTTCCACCGCGAGTGGTTCGGCTTCCACGAACTCTTCCACGCCTTCACCATCGGCGGCTTCGTCTGCCACTACATCGCGATCGTGCTGGCGGTCCTGCAAGTCTGACGTCTTCACAGACTCACAGGCTCACGCACGGGCGCCCTCATCCATCAGCCACCAGCCATCGGTCTGTTCCACCACGAGACGGGCGGTGGTGGTTGGATGGGGGCATGCCCACCGGACCCCGATCGCCCCGGCCCTCCAGCACGACCGGCATCCCCGCCACGTCCACCTCCCCCACCTCCCCTGCCTCCCCTGCCTCCCCCACCTGCACGGGAGCCCCTGCTTCCAGCGGAACAATCATCGCCGTGCGCGTGGGACGTGTCCGTACGGTGCAGTGGCGGGACGAGGAGGTTCTCACGGGCTCCTTCAAGGAACCGGTGGAGGGACCCGTGGACCTGGGACTCACCGGCCTGGCGGGCGATGAGCAGGGTGATGTGGTCCACCATGGCGGCCCCGAGAAGGCCCTGCTGTGCTACGGACGGGCCCACTACGCCGCCTGGCGGGCAGAGGGGCTCGACCTGCCGGAGGGCGCCCTCTTCGAGAACCTCACCGTGGAGGGCCTGACGGAGTCCGAGGTCTGCCTGGGGGACGTCTGGGACGTGGACGGAGTCCGGCTGCAGGTAACGCAGTCACGGCGGCCCTGCTGGAAACTGTCCTCACGATGGGGCGTCCCCGACCTGGCCCGCCGCGTGCAGTCCACCGGCCGCACCGGCTGGTACCTCCGGGTGCTGACACCGGGGACCCTGCAGGCCGGGCAGGTGATGAGACTGCTCGAGCGCAATCCGGGCGCGGTGGACCTGGCCGAGCTGTCCCGCGTGATGAACGTGGACAAGGGAGATATCCCGGCCATCGAGCGGATCCTGGCTTCCCCCGGCGTGCCGGGGCGGTGGCGGACTACCCTGCAGCGGCGCCTGGACGTGCACGGGGCACGAACGAGCGGCACGGGCGACTCGGACAAGGAGGACGCCGGCCGGTTGCGGGGGTGACCTCAGCCACGGCAGGAATACCCACGCCACCCGCCTGTGTTTCCTTCAGTGAAGTCTGACTCGAGAATCGTCTCGAGGACCATCGGTCTCGCGCGCCGCGTTCCGGCGCGGGCGTGAGTCACCGCAGTTGACCCACCACGGCGAAGGAATCCATGACGACCACGGCAGTCACTCCCGGCAGCATCGGCATCCTCGGCGCAGGCCGAGTCGGGGCAGCAGTGGCCCGCCGCGCGGTCGAATCGGGCTACGAGGTCCGCATTGCCACAGCCAAACCGGCCGGGGAGATCGCTCTGCTGGCGGAGATCGTCACGCCGGGCGCCGTCGCCGTCGATGCGGCAGGACTGGCGGAGACGGACCTGACCGTCATCGCGATCCCGTTGAGGAGGTACCGGGATCTGGACCCGGCGCACTTTGCCGGCCGGACCGTCGTCGACGTCATGAATTACTGGGCCCCCACGGACGGCGAGCAGTCGGATTTCGAGCGGGACGCCCGCTCCACCAGTGAGGTCATCCAGGACCACCTGCACGGCGCCCTGCTGGTCAAGTCGCTGAACCACATCGGCTACCACGACCTGGAGGCCGATCACCGAGTCCCCGGCGCTGCAGACCGCCGTGCCCTGGCCGTCGCCAGCGACCATGAGCAGTCACGAGCCCTGGTAGCCACCTTCATCGACCGGATCGGCTTCGATGCCGTCGACGCCGGCCCGCTCGCCGCCGGGCGTCTCCTTCAGCCGGGTACGGATGTCTTCAACGGCAGCCATTCGGCCTCGCAGTTGCGCGGCCTGCTGGCTGAGGCCTGCTTGGGGGCGCGGGCGTAAGGAGCGGCCTTTCTGGTGCGTGGCTGAGAAGAGGCTGAACGTTCACCGGGGGTTCACTCAAGGTCTGACCTGCGGCTCGATCGACTTGATGTAGTCGGTCCTGATGCCCAGGCATCGGATCCAGCCACCCCCAGCAACCCTGCCTGGTCCTGCCCTGAAGGCGGCCAGCCGGGTGACCCGAGTGAAGGAACATCTCGCATGCATCAGCGCCGCTTACTCGCCCCCGTGGCCGCCAGCGCCATCGGACTGTCCTTGGCCTTCGGCACTCTGCCGGCCATGGCCGCCCCGACCGCAGAGCCTACGTCTGTCTCGTACTCGAACATGGTCATGAACATCGGCGCCACGGAGGCCGACCGCAACTTCGTCTGGTATTCCTCCTCGGATTCCGCTGATCAGCAGGTGCGGCTGATGGAGAAGGACTCGGAGGACACCATCCAGCTGCTGGACTCCACGGACACCGGAACCTCGAAGGACTTCGCGGAGCTGACGTGGCACCACGCCGGGGTGACCGGTCTGAAGCCGGGCACCACCTATGTATGGCAGGCCGGCTCCGAGGCCGAGGGCTGGTCCGACTCCTACGAGTTCACCACCCAATCCGATGAGCGCCTCGACGTCCTCGTCTTCGGCGACACCCAGATCGGCTCCGGCGGGGGCATCCCGACCGACGGCGACGCTTGGCAGAGCACCCTGGATACCGCCCTGGAGGGCGTGCAGAACCCGGACTTCCTGCTGTCGGTGGGCGATCAGGTGAACATCCACGATGATCGCGGCGAGTACTCCGACTACCTGGCCCCGGATGGCGTACGCGAACACGCCCTGGCCACCAACATCGGCAACCATGATGACGGCAGCCGGGATGACGAGCAGCATTCCTACTCCGAGCACTTCAACATGCCCAACCGGACCGCCAACCCGGGTTGGAACAACGAGATGGGCAACTACTGGTACATCCAGGACGACACCCTGTTCGTCTCCCTGAACTCCAACCACCAGGTCGCCGCCGACCACGAGGAGTACGTGCGTGACGTGGTGGCCGAGCACGGCCAGGACGCGCAGTGGAAAGTCGCCACCTGGCACCATTCCTTGTACTCCACCGCCTCCCACGCCACCGACGGCGACGTCGAGGAGCGCCGCGAATGGATGCCCTCACTGATGACCGAGCTCGACTTCGATGTGGTGTTCTCCGGCCACGACCACGTGTACAACCGCTCGAACCTGCTCTACAACGGCCACCCGGTCAACAACCCCGTCACCGAGTCCAACCCGGAGGCGCCCTCCGAGCTCGCCAAATATGAGGGCGAGGTGCTGTACATGACCATGCAGTCCTCCACCGGCTCCAAGTACTACGGCATCCAGGACGGGATCGATTTCCCCTTCAACGCCGTCCAGTCCCAGCTGCGCACGCCGGCCTACGCGCACCTCGAGGTGGACGGGGATACCCTGAGCATCACCGAGCACCAGGTCGACGGCACGATCCTGGACCAGGTTTCCATGACCCGGCAGGGCGAGCCGAACCCGGTGGACCCGCCCGAAGGCATCGGCCAGACCGAGTTCGAGGGCCCCGGAGTCGTCGACACCCCGGTCGAGAACGTCGTCAACGAGGAGACCGGCGAGGTCACCGTGGAGGCCCGCACCCTCTCCCCGAACGACGACGTCGAGGAGAGCGTCGGCGACGGCGCCATGGACATCTCCTCCTCGGATATCGAGATCATCCAGGAGTCCCCGGGTGAAGAGGACCCGGACGACCAGTTCGCCGGACTGCGATTCGACCAGGTCGGCATCCCGGCCGGCGCCACCGTGACCGGCGCCCACCTGCAGTTCACCACGGACGAGCATGACAAGACCGGTGATCCCTTCGACGTGCAGATTCACCTCGAGGACAGCGCCGCCGCCGCGAAGTACACGGATGACGACTTCGCCGTGTCCTCACGCACTTACCTCGATGAAACCATCGCGTGGAAGGACGCCCCGGTCTGGACGGAGAACGGCGAGCAGGGCGAGGCCCAGCGCACTCCGGACCTGACCGCCTTGGTCCAGGCCGTCGTCGACCGTCAGGACTGGGCGCGGGGCGGCGCTCTGAACTTCAAGCTCTCCGGAACTGGCACTCGCACCGCCGAGGCCTATGAGGGTGGCGGCAGCGAGGAGGCTCCGAAGCTGATGGTCACCTACGTCCTGGAGGACGGGGTGACCGAGGTCAAGGGCGAGATCACCGAGAACCGAGACGACGTCGAACAGTATGTGGACGGTGACGACGCCGGGAAGATGGACCACGGGTCCTCCGACCTGGAGATCGTGGACGAGAAGACCGACCAGAAGCAGGCCGTCGGGTTGCGTTACGCGGGCCTTCAGATCCCCTCCGGGTCAGAGATCGTCTCCGCCCGGGTACAGTTCACCACCGACGAGACGGACAAGAACGTCGACCCGTTCAACGTCTCCATCGCCGCCGAGGCTGCCGACGACTCGGCGGCCTTCTCCGATGAGGCACACGACCTGACCTCACGCTCCCTGACCGAGGCCACCGCGGAGTGGTCCGGCATCCCTTCCTGGGACATCGAGCATGAGTCCGGCACCGACCAGCGCACCGCAGACCTCACCCCCGTGCTCCAGGAAGTAGTGGACCGCGAAGGCTGGACCGAAGGCAATGCGCTGTCCCTGGTGCTGACCGGCGAGGGCCAGCGCTCTGCCGAGTCGCGTGACGGTGAGGAGGATATGGCCCCGGAGCTGTGGGTCACCTACCGCGAGGCCGGCGAGGAGCCGACGGATCCGACCGATCCCGAGCAGCCTGAGGTGCCTGAGGTGCCTGAGGACTTCTCGGACAACGTCCCCGGCACTGTGTACTACACACCGGTGCGCTGGCTGCAACTGGAAGGCATCACCACCGGCTACACGGACGGCACCTTCCGCAAGTATGACGAGATCTCCCGCGGCGAATCGGTGGCCTTCCTCTACCGGTACCTCAAGCCAGAAGACGCCGGCACGCGGGAGGAACTCACCGACGTGAACGAGGACTCGTCATTCTTCGAGGCGATCGCCTGGGCAGACGCCGCGGGCGTGACCACCGGCTACGCCGACGGCACGTTCCGCTCGGGGCAGGACGTCACCCGCGCTGAGATCGTCACCTTCCTCTACCGGGCCTCCGGCGAGGACTTCAAGGCGCCAGCTGTCTCGCCCTTCCCGGACGTGAATGGGGCCGGCTCCCACTACGAGGCCATTGCCTGGGCCTCCTCCCAGGGGATCGTGAACGGATACCGGGACGGCAACTACCGCCCCCAGGACCAGATCACCCGTGCTGAGGTCGCCAAGGTGCTGCACTTCTTCGACAACCTGCAGGCCGGCTGACCGCCGGCATTCCGACGTCGGATGAGGCCCGTTCTCGCGCGATTCCGCGTGAGAACGGGCCTCTGTCGACCTAGTGCTGAGTGGTGCGGTTCCGCGGTGGGTGTGGGTGATCAGTCACGGCCGGAGTCCGGGGCCTTCGGCTCCGGGGCGGGGCTGTCGAGGTAGCCCGGGTACTTCTTCTGGAGCCGGGCCCGCTGGAGATCGACGTCGGAGGCGGCTCGCGCGTCCGGGTCCACCTCGTCATGGGGATGGCGCACATCCTCCGGCAGGTGCCCCTGGTAGCGCTCGACGAGCATGTCCTCGGCCTGCGAGGACCGGTACTGCACCCGCCGGACCGACCGGACCATGAGGCGGATGACCACGATGGCCATGGCCACCATCAGCGCCGTGAACAGGAATCCCTCAATGCCGGGCGTGACCTCGGTCTGGTCGAGTCCGGGACGCAGCGTCGGTTCCTGCACCCCGGGCAACGGCTGTTCCGAGGCCTCGCCACCGCTGCTGGACGCGGGGGTGGCAGAAGGGGATACGGCAAGGGGGAGGAAGGCGATCACGGTCACCCAGTCTACCGTCCCCACACAACGGACCGGCCCGCAGCCGCCCCGCAGAAACCGTGCGGCCAACACGCGACTGCTCCACGGCAACCGTGCGGCCAGCTCGCGGTCAGCACGCAACCGATACCGGCCGGCGTCGGGTCAGCGCAGTCCGGTAAACAAGTCCGTCTCCGGCAGCGTGGTCTCCACGCGCGAATCGATCAGCACGTAGTCCTCCCACGGCCAGGTCCGCCGCAGCAGGGCATTCGGCGTGGCGAAGAACTGGCCCTCCGGATCGATCTGGGTGCGGTGGGCACGCAGAGCGTTGTCCCGCTGTTCGAAGTAGTCCGCCACGTGGATCTGGGTGGTGACCTGGTGGCGCGTCAGCCGGAACCGGGCCGGGGCGGTGGCGGACGGCCCGTCCTGCTCGGCAGCCTGGGCCTCGGCCCGCTCCTGCTCTTCCAAGAGCTTGCGGAACCACTCCAGCCGCTCCGTGTAGGGGGACTCCTCACCCGCCTCCAGGTAGGCCTCGTGCAGGGCCCGGTACTTGTCCGGGTTGAAGGCACGGTCGTAGTAGAGCTTGGACGGGGTCCAGGCCTCGCCCGTGCCGGGATACCGCTCCGGGTCCCCGGCGGCCCGGTAGGCCTCCACCGTGACCTCGTGGGACTTGATGTGGTCCGGGTGCGGGTAGCCACCGATCTCGTCGTAACTGATCAGCACGTGCGGACGGAACTCACGGATGACCCTGACCAAGGGGGCCGTTGCCTGTTCCAGGGGGAGGGTGCCGAAGCTGCCAAAGGGCAGTGGAGGCATCGGATCGCCCTCGGGCAGCCCGGAGTCCATGAAGCCGAGCCACCGGTGCTCGATGCCGAGAGCGGCCCCGGCCTCCTGCATCTCGGTCCGCCGCACGCCGGTGATATCCCGGTCCAGACGCACCGTGTCTCCGTAGCCCGGGTTGAGCAGGTCCCCCCGCTCACCCCCGGTACAGGTCACGACCATGACCTCGGCCCCGGCGGCCTCGTAGGCGGCCATCATGGCGGCGCCCTTCGAGGACTCGTCGTCCGGGTGGGCATGGACGGCCATCAGCCGCAGACCCTGGGACGCCGGCACTCCCCCGGCCTCGGGGACGGCATGGTGTTCTTCCGGCTCAACCGAGCCGTACGACGTCTGCCCCACGGACACCCCGAATTCCGGCGCAGCGATGCCGTCCCGGTGCTCCAGGTCGTCCAGATTGGTCGGGTTCGTACTGCTCACGTGGCCTCGGCTGCTTTCCCATCCCAGAGGTCGCCCGCCAGTGTCTGCGGGGTTCGGGACGGCATATTCGGGGACCGGTCGGTCCGGGGAATGAACTGCGGTGGACGGTGACGCGCCGGGATACCATGGAGTGATATGACTTCTACACCCCAGACCTCGGCGGAGCCTGCTCCGGTGGACAGCCTAGCGAACCGATATGGGCGTCCCCAACGGATCCGCCCCTCGTTCGCTCAGCGCTGGGGAAAGTGGATCGCGGCGGTAGCCCTCGTCCTGGCCGTGGGGGTCGCCGTGTGGTTCACGGCCTCAGCCAACGCCCAGACGCTGGGCTGGAAGGACGTCGGGTTCTCGATCGAGTCCCCCACACAGGCCTCGGTGCGGTTCCAGCTCACGAAGGACCCCGAGGACACGGTCCAGTGCGCCATCCAGGTGCTCTCGGAGGAGAAGGCCGTGGTCGGCTGGCGTACCGTCACCATCGGCCCGGAGACGGCGTCCGAGGAATCCGACCCGTCGGACACCACGAAGTACTACGACGTCGGCCTGCGCACCGATGCGCTCGGCGTGAATGGCGGCGTGAACGCGTGCTGGCTCCCCGAGGACTCGTGAGACGCACATCACCTCGAATATGACGTTTCTGAAGCACATCCGTTAGAATCAGGAGCAGTACGTTTCAACCCCGCCTGTCAGGGGCTTCCCGTGGAACACCGGGTGGCTCCGCCGGCGGGGTTCTTGCATGATCGCGCCCCGGGCCGCACTAGGCGGCTCAGCATCATGTGCGGCAGCCCCGGCAGTCCCTCAGGCAAACCGGATGGCCGCTGACGAGCAATTCGAAGGAGACACGCGTCCATGAGCAACACCGATAGCGCTCCCTGGCTGACCCAGGAGGCCTACGACCGCCTGAAGCAGGAACTGGATCAGATCTCCGGACCGGGCCGTCAGGAGATCATCGACCGCATCGAGCAGGCTCGCGAAGAGGGTGACCTCAAGGAGAACGGCGGTTACCACGCCGCGCGCGAGGAGCAGTCCAAAAACGAGGGCCGCATCATCGAGCTCAAGCGACTGCTCGAGACCGCCCAGGTGGGCGCTGCCCCGGCGGACAACGGTGTGGTGGAGCCCGGCATGGTCGTGGAGGCCAAGATCGCCGGCGACCTGGAGGCCTTCCTCTTCGGCAACCGCGAGATCGCCGATGACAAGGACTCCATCACCGTCTACTCCGAGCGCTCCCCACTGGGTGCCGCCATTCAGGGCTCCAAGGTCGGCGACAAGCTGACCTATGCCGCTCCGAACGGCAAGGACATCGCGGTTGAGATCGTCTCCGCCAAGCCGTACAAGCCCTGATCCCCATGCGGGCGGACCTCTGGCACTGACGGCCCGGTCCGCTCGGCAGGGCGCATTCCCTGCACACCGCTTTCCCGACGGCGGCGCACCGGTTCCCCGGTGCGCCGCCGATCTCGTGGGTGAGGTTGCTGGTGGGGCGGGTGACATAGCGGCCAGCGGGACGCGACGGCCAGCCCGGCACCTTGTTAGGTTGGTGGCATGCTCATCGTCGAAGAGATGTACCTGCTGCTGACCAAGGACCACGGCACGGCCGGCCGAGCGCGGGGATACCGCAGTTACGGGCTCACGGCGGCCGCCCTCGCTGACCTCGCCGAGCTCGGGATGATCGAGATCGCCCGGGAGGGCAAGGACCCGCAGGTCACCGTGGTGCGGGCCGGGATGACCGGCCACGCCTCGCTGGATGCCGTCCTGCCGGCCCTGGACTCGATGTCGGGGCAGAAGATCTCCACGCTGGTCGGCCGGTCCCAGCTCAACCCGGACACGGCTGTGGGCCAGAGCCTGGCCCGGCAGGGCATCGTGACCGAGGAGTCCCGCTTCCTTCGCGGGCCTCACTTCATGATCACCAGTCCCGCCCCGGAGATCGCCCTGCGTGAACGGCTGGGTCAGGTACTGGCCGGCGACCGTCAGGCCACCCTCGCCGAGGCGACGGAACTCGGCCTCCTCAAGGCCCTCAACGTGGCCCACGGTCTACTGGGCCCCGCCCGCGGCCAGCTGGACCGACGCGAGTTGCCCCGGCGCATCGAGGAGATCGCCCACGGGATTCCGGCCGTGGAGGCCGTCAAATGCCGGGTGGACCCCTTCACCGCGTCCACCATGGCCACGGTCGCTACCAACGCTGGCTGAGAGTCCGCAGGCACGATCCCAGCCCGCTTCGATCCTCATTCAGCCCTGACCCCAGCCCTCACCCCAGTACTGACGGACCCCCAGTTCTCATCCCAGTACTGGCCCCAGCTTTCATCCCACTCCTGAGCAACCGAGTACGCATCTCTTGGTCCGCTTCGTCCTCCACGCTGTCCTCCACACCGCCCATTTTGCGGCGTGCCGACCACATCTTGAGCCCTCAGCCCTTAACTTGTCCGCCGCTCATGTTCGAATACCAGTACTAGTCGATCACGGCTGGTGGAAAGCGGTTCAAGGCACAGGACGGGAGGGTCCATGGCAGATGGTGATGAGCTGGCTAAGCTGCCCCTGCCCGAGCTATTGGCGCAATCCCGCGCCTTGGCCGCCGAACTCTCGTTGCGGTTGGCTGACCCAGGGCTGGCGGATCGGCTGCCCCGCCTCCGGCAGGACCCGGCAGTCGACCGTAGTGATGACTGGGGCCTCTACGCCCATGCGGACCGTCCCACCCCTGAGGCTGGCGGTTTCAGGGACTCGGACGGCTCCGGCAGGGCCGGGTCGCGTGGCGGGGACATGCACCTCGGCAGAGCTTCTAGCTCCGAGGACGCATCGGGTCTTGACCACGAATCGGGCAACCTAGACGACGTGGGCTCCGCGCGCAACGAAGCGGTGACCGGGTCCTTGCCGGAGTTGCATGTGGGCGTGGAGGCGCTGGCACGCGCCATCGACTCCGCCCGGACCGCCCTGGCTGGGCACACTGACCGGATTTTCGAGGCACACCAACTTCGGGAGGAAATGTTGGGCATCCCGCCCGGAAAGTGTGCCTTCAGGAACGGCGCAGAATACTTGCGTGACCTCTTGCGGATCGACCGTCGCGAGGCGAAGTCCCGGCTGGCCCGGGCCGCGCACACCATGGCGTCGCTGACACTGGACCGAACCACCGTGATACCCGCCGATATGCCAGTCCTGGCCGAGGCGCTGCAGACAGCCGAGCTGGGCGAAGCAGCGGTGGACATGATCGTGGGAACGATCGCCTCCGCCCGACGCGAGGCCGTCCTGGCAAACACGGCGCCCGGGACCGTAGATGACCTTCTCGCTGACGGTGAACGGCTGCTGGTCGCCCAGGCCCGGGATCTGGATCCGGACACGCTGAGAAAGGTCTGCGCGCACTGGCGGCAGCGTTTCGAAGCCGTGGTCAATCCAGACGGTTCCGAACCGAATGACGCCCAGCTCAAGGCCATGCAGGGCCTGTTCTACCGCGGTCCGGGCAAGGGACTGCATCAGTGGACACTGCTGGCCAACGACGCCCAGCATGAGGTCCTCAAGACGGTGGTCTCCGCTGCGTCCAGCCCCCGGAAGACTCGCGCCGACGGCAGGATGGACCCGAAGGGTCGGAACCATGACCGAACCGGCACCAACACTGGTACTGACACCAACGCTGGCGTCGACGTCGAAACTGACACCGAGAATGCAGACTGTGCAACCGAACTGGCCACGAATGAAGCCCTCGACGGACGTAGCCGGGCCCAGCGAGAACTCGACGGGCTCGTCAGTGCTTTGACGGGCGCACTGGCCCTCGTCGGCATCGGTCCTGAGACGGGCATGGGCGCAGACGGCCGCAGCATCGGGAACACCAACCCGACGGACACCGCACAGTCTGGACCCAGAGGCCGGGCCCGGCCCCAGATCATGGCTGTCATCGACTACGAAACCCTGTTCGCCCAATTCGACGCTGCGGATGACGTGCACTCCGAAGACCGGATTCCACGAAGCGGCCCGAGCGGATCATCCGGACTCCTCGGTCCACCCGGTCCACCCGGTCCACCCGGACGTCATGATCGGACGATCTCGACCACGTCCTACGTGGGAGACATCAATCCACAGACGATCCGACAGCTCGCGTGCGAAGCCGATCTGATCCCGGTCGTGCTGGGCGGCAGCGGCGAGGTCCTGGACGTGGGCCGCTCCAAGCGGTTGTTCACGCCTCAGCTCAGGCGCGCCATCACCGCCCGGGACGGCGGTTGCACGGCACCCGGTTGTTCGATTCCGGCACCGTGGTGCGAGGCGCACCACATCCACCACTGGGAGGATGGCGGCACGACGTCGGTGGAGAACGGGGCACTGGTGTGCTCACACCACCACCACGCCGTTCACGCCGGAGCCTGGGAGATCTCCGTCCGCCGGGGCATCCCGTGGTTCGTCCCCGCCCGGTACCTCGACCCCGAACGGCGGCCCCGCCGCAACTTCTATTGGCGTCCCGGTCTGGCGGCTTAGACGTGGTGCCCAAGGGTCAGGATGCGTGAGCGGCTCAGAGACGAAGCCGTCTAGTGCTGCACGATCGGCTGGTAGCCGGAGGAGCGCAACCGGCCCAGGACCTGCTCGGAGTGCTCAGGTCCGCGGGTCTCCATGTCGATCGTGATGGTGACGTCTCCCATGCTGAGTGAGCCGCCGATGCGGCTGTGGTCCACGCGGGTAACGTTGGCCTCGGTCTCGGAGATGATCCGGGAGATGTTGGACAGCTCTCCGGGACGGTCTCGCAGGGAGATCTTGACGGTCAGGTAGCGACCGCCCGCGGCCAAGCCGGACTGGATGACCTTGAGCATCAGCATCGGGTCCACGTTGCCGCCGGAGAGCACGGCCACGGTGTGCTTGGACTCGATCCCGAGTTCGGCCAACTTGCCCTCCAGCAACGCGGCCACGCCCACCACACCGGCGGGCTCGACCACCATCTTGGACCGCTCCAGCAAGAACACCAGCGCGTTGGCGATCGCGTCCTCGGACACGGTGACGACCCCATCCACGAGTTCCTTGATGATCTGGAAGGGAATCTGGCCAGGCTTGCCCACGGCGATGCCGTCGGCGATGGTCGAGACGTGAGAGAGCGGCACCACGGCGTCCGCGGCCAGCGACGGCGGGTAGGCCGCGGCGTTCTCCGCCTGGACGCCGATGATGTTGATGTGCCGGCCCTGACGGCGGGCCATCTCCTTGATGGCCACGGCCACGCCGGCGAGCAGGCCGCCGCCACCGATGCCCAACACCAGCGTGTCCACCTCTGGATCCTGTTCGAGGATTTCCAAGCCGATCGTGCCCTGGCCGGCCACCACGTCGGCATTGTCAAAGGGGTGGATGAAGACCGAGCCGGACTCGTCCGCATACCGTTGCGCCTCAGACAGGGCCTCATCCACGTTGTTGCCGTGCAGTATCACCTCGGCGCCGTGGTCCTTCGTGGCCTGCAACTTCGGCAGCGCGACGCCGCGGGGCATGAAGATGGTCGCCTTGATCCCCAGCTTGGAGGCCGCCAGGGCCACCCCCTGGGCGTGGTTGCCGGCGGAGGCCGCCACCACCCCGCGGGCGCGCTCGTCCTCGGAGAGCTTGGCCATCCGGACGTAGGCGCCACGCACCTTAAAGGAGCCGGCACGCTGCAGGTTCTCACACTTGAGGTGAACCACGGAGCCGGTGAGTCTGCCCAGGGCCCTGGAGTGGTCCAGCGGCGTGGGGACGATGACCCCGTCCAGCAGTTGCCGGGCCTCCTCAATGTCCGCCAGGGTGACGGGAAGTCCCGGGAGTTCCGCGCGGTCGGCAGCCGTACCCGTCGCGATATCTGCACTGCTCTGGGGGGTGGTGATCACTGTGGTCCTCCGTTTCGGTCCGGCCGGCGGCCGGAGTGGTCCATCCCCGTATTCTCCTCCCCCGCGGACCCACTGCCGCGAAGATTGCCGGAGGTGCCGGATCCGGGGTCGGCATTGGCACCGGTATCGGCCTCCGGGCCACCACCGAGTCCAGCACCGGGGCCGGCGTCGAGACTGGCATGAGGGCTGGCGCTAGCGCTGGCACCAGGGCTGGCATCAGGGTCTGTGTCAGAGTCGGTGTCAGAGTCGGTGTCAGCACCCGCGGCGCGATCCTTGCGGAAACGGCGAGGCAGGAAGCGCGAGCGGGACTGTGTCCGCTTGAGCTGGCGGCGGGCCTGACGTCGCCGCCTGGCTGACAGGGCACTCTTGGCAGCGCTGGGAGCGCCGCCACCAGGGCTGCCGGAAACTCCACCGGCGCCGTCGTCGCCGTCGTCACCGGATTTGCCGGATCCGCCAGCACCGCTCGTGGCCCTGCGGACCACGCCGTCGATGGTCACATAGGCCCGGCCCCAGGGCCCCTCGAGACCGGCAGCCCGGTCCTTGAGCCCAGCAGCGCGTTCCTTGAGCCGGGTATCGCGGTAATCCGAGGCCGCCGCGGGTTCAGGTTCGTCCTCGAGCCACGGCTTGGCGTGGAAGTACTTGATGGTGGCGTTCAGGAAGGCCATCAGCGGCACGGCGAAGATCGCGCCGACCAGGCCCATGACCGCGGTGCCCCCGGCCACGGCCAGGAATACGGCCAGCGGGTGCAGGCTGACCGCACGCCCCATGACCAACGGTTGCAGGACGTTGCCTTCGATCTGCTGGACCAGGAGCACCACGCCGAGCATGATCAGGGCGTTCACCCAGCCGTTGGCCACGAGCGCCAGCAGCACGGCCACCGCGCCGGTCAGGAAGGCACCCACGAGGGGGATGAACGAGCCGAAGAACACCAGCACACCGAGGGGCAGAGCCAGCGGCACGCCGAGGATCAAGGCGCCCAGTCCGATGCCCAGGGCATCGACGAACGCGACGAAGATCTGGACCCGGACGTAGCTGCCGAGGGAAGTCCAGCCGACATCTCCGGCGCCGTTGATGGCATTGCGATGGCGGGCGGGGACGAAGTTCAGGCAGAACCGCCAGATCCTCTTCCCGTCATAGAGGAAGAAGATCAGCGCGAAGACGGCCAGCACCGTGCCGGCGGCGATGTTGCCGGCGGTGGAGCCGAAGCCCAGAGCACCCGAGAGGATGGTCTGGCTGTTGGCCCGGACCGCCTCGCCGAGGTCCGAGAGGATGTCGTTCCACTGGTCCGTGGTGACGCCGAAGGACTCCAGCCAGACGACGATGCCCTGGACCCCCACCACGATCTGGTCCCGCATGTCCGTGAATCCCACGGCGAGCTGCTGGCCGACGAGGGTGAGCAGGCCCAGGATGAGGACGATGAATCCGAGGATGACGCCGGTCACGGACAGGCCGCGCGGGATGCCCCAAGCCACGAGCCGCTGGTGGATCGGCGAGAGGAGGGTGGACAACAGGGCCGCCACGATCAGGGGGATGACCAGGAGGGAGACATGGCTCAGCAGCCAGATGCCTGCCCCGGCCATCGCCAGCACCAGTAGCACCCGCCAAGACCAGGCAGCGGCCACCGTCAGCCCGTAGGGAACGTCTGCGGCGACCCTGTTGGCCTGGTCGGGCGCTGTCAGGAGGGGGTCCGGCACCCGAGCCTCAGGCTGGGGGCCCGGTACTTCGGGCAGCCCGGGACCCGGAGCGTCCGGCGCCCCGGACTCTGGGCGAGTACTCAATGGACTGCCTCCTCAGCGTGTGGACGGTCGTGTGAGAGATGAGAGGAACGGTTCGGTGGACGGTGCTGGGAGATGCCCCAGGCGGCGCCCAGGTGCTCCCCCGGACCGATCCACACCAGTCCGTCGCCGCTGTTCAAGGCGTTGGCCGGAGCCGTCATCGGTTCCACCGCCACGGCCCGGTGACGGCCGGGGAACCGGTCCGTGAAGAAGACGTGGACATAGCCGAAGGCCGGGTCCGTCCAGAGCTCCACGCTACGCCCATCCGGCGCGGAGAGCGTGTGGTGATGACGGCCGTCCTCGCCGGGCTCCAGATCGGTGAACGCCGCGTCGAGCAGGCCGGTGCCCACCGGCCGGCCCTCACGAAAGTCCTCGGCCGTGCCCTGAACCGAGACCATCCCGGTGGGGATGAGCCGATCATCGGACAGCACCCGGGCGGCCGCCCGCAGAGTCAGGATCAGTTCCTCGCTGGGAACGTCCCCGATCCGCAGGAAGGGGTGGGCGCCGAAGGCGACCGGGGCCGGCCGGCCGGAATGGTTGGTGAGCTGCTGGTGGACGGTGAGGGCGCCGTCGTCGTCCAGGGTGTAGGTGACCTGGTGGGTGAGGCGGAATGGGTAGCCGTGCTGAGGGTGGATCTCGCCGCGCAGGACCACCATGCGGCCCGTCTGCTCGGCCGGGACGAACGCCGTGTTGCGCAGCAGTCCGTGGCTGGCGTTGGAGCGGGACGGTTCCGTGAGGTCGAGCTGCTGGGTGGCACCGTCCAGCGTCCAGCGACCGTCCCGCACGCGGTTGGGCCACGGGCACAGCTGGATGCCACAGGCCGAGGGCGGAATCTCGTCCGGGCCGTAGGTCTCCACCAACGCCGTCCCCTCCACCTCATAGCGGCGCAGGGCACCGGCCAACGAGGTGATGATGGCCTCGGCCCCGCCATGGCGCAGCACGTACTGGGTACCCGTCGCCGCAGGCCCGCCGAACTGCGGCCCGGCACGCTGATCGGCAGGCTGATCGGCAGGCCGGTCGAAGGGCTCACGGGACGACTGCCCAGAGGGTTCACCGGAGGGCAGGCCGGAAGACAGGCCGGAAGACAGGCCGGCGGGACGGTTCTCGGACTCGTTCATGGCTCCATTAACCCAGAATCGGCCGGCCTCGTCCGGATTGTTCCTCCCGGACGGGGCCAGCCGATGGCTGTGGACGGTTCAGTGCGTGGTCAGTCGTTGCCGCGCAGGATCGCCAGGATGCGCAGGATCTCGACGTAGAGCCACACGAGGGTCACGGTGAGGCCGAAGGCCGCGGACCAGGAGTACTTCTGCGGGGCCCCGGCCTTGACGCCCTGGGTGATGGCGGTGAAGTCCATGATCAGCGAGAACGCGGCCAGGAACACGGCGAGGAGGCCGATGCCCAGACCCAACAGCGGGAACTCGCCGCGGAGGCCGAACATGGCGTCGGTGACACCGAAGAGCATCAGGAACAGGTTGACCACGGAGAACAGCGCGTAACCGATCATCGCGACCATGAAGATCTTCACGGACTTCTTGGAGACCCGCCATTTGCCGGAGGCGAAGAGCGCCAGGGTCACGGCGAACACGCAGAGCGTGGCCAGCACGGCCTGGACGGCGATGCCCGGCCACATCTGCTCGAAGACACCGGAGATGCCACCGAGGAACAGGCCCTGCGCGGCCGCATAGAGCAGGATGAGCACGGGTGAGGGCTCGCGCTTGAAGGCGTTGACGAGCCCCAGGACCAGGCCGACGATGGCGCCGGGCAGCATGAGGGCCGGCATGTTCCAACCCACGGCCGCACCGGCCACGACGAGCAGCAGGGTGATGACGGTCTTGGCGATGACGTCGTTGTAGCTCATCCGGCCCGTGTCAGCGGGACCCGCGGCGGGCTGGGCGTACATCTGCTCCAGCTGCTCCGGGGTGTACTGCTGGCCCTGCGGAGCCTTCTGGCCCTGCTGACCGAAATAGCCCTGCTGGGCCTGGCCTCGGGAGCCGCCCTGATACCAGCCCGGCGCCTGCTGCGTGGCGGCGCCACCCCGACCGTCACCGGAGTGCATCTGTTCCTGGAAGTTCTTGCTGTTGAAGACGGGGTTGGCCACTGGCCATCTCCTCTGCTGGTCGCGTGCGGTCCACGGTCGTGCTCTCCGGCCCGGGTGGCGCGGCATGGACGTGATGGGGACTGCTATCAGTCTATCTGCCGAACCTGAAAAGCAACCTGACAACGGACGGCAGCCCCTCCCCTCCGCTGACGGCTTAATGGGCGGTGGCGGCGAACAGCGGTGCCGGGCGGCCGGAGTGGAAGTCCGGACAGTGCCCCCAGTGGGACTCGAAACCTCCCTCAATCCTACTTGGGCGCAGACTTCCCTAAGATTCCGGGGTTTCTGATGCGGTGAGATTAGTGGAAATCGGGGTAGCTGTGGGCAAAGTGTGGGCAAAACGTGGGCACGACAGCAAGCTTCAAACAGGGGCGCCGTCGAACGGCAAGGACGAAGATTTCTCGGACGTTCGAGCCCATGGAAGTCCGCCGGGCCGAACGCCCACCCTGTCTATGGCCGAACGCTTCTCCAGCACTCAGGAGGTGGACTCGGGATGGTTTGGGTCCGGCCATCCGGACCCACCATGGTGTGTACTTGATGCTCTTGAGCCTTGCCCACACCGGTTTTCAAGTTTCGGCGCCCCCGGAATGGCGGGTTTCGGGCAGTTTCACTGTGTTCCAAGTTCCCCGGAATCACACGGAATCTGGCCCGTCTCGTACCTCCTCGTGATGGGACGTTACTGCGACTGTGGCCACAGAATGGCCACAGTCGGGACCACGATTCTTCACAACTTCTTAGGGTGAGGGCGCATTTGGATCGGCAGAGGGTACCGCCGCACCCGGCATGGGACGCTGGAAGACCGGGGCGGTGTTTGGCCACGAAGTGCCCAGGGTCTCAGATATCTCCCTGAGCCGTAGTCACTCCATGACCTCCAGGTCCTCTTGGTCACCGCCAGCCTCGCCGGCAAGAATCTAGTCAAGCCCCGGGGACTCTCGGGTCGGGGCGACACGAGGCTCATCATCGAAAGACACGAACGGTCGCATGTCAGTCGCCATATCGTCTTGAGCGCCGAGTCCCATCCTGCGCAATAGCTCCGACGTCGATTTGACGCTGCTACGACCGCAATGAATCAACGTAGTCGCGTTTCCCGAGGGCGCCGCACCGGGCCGGCTCATTTTAGCCCGGTGCGGCGTGCTTGTTACGTCCTTAGGCAGTGGTGCTCCCGGCTACAGGTTCGAGACCCCAGTCCCGCACACCTCTGCCGTCAACGAAGCGCCACTCCGCGCGGCATCTATCGCAGTCGATTTGCACGTCGTGCTCCCGGAAGCCCGGCACATTGTCGTGCTCTTCGATGATCCTCCCGTCACCACAGGGGCACAGGTATTCGTATCGCGCCACGGTCCCGGCACCCGCGCCCCATCCCTCATGGCCATGCGCGTCTCCGCCGGTTTGCTCCGTCCGCACGGGTACTGCGGATGGCACCGTCGTCATCCACTCTGCGATCGCGCTGACTACGGAGTCATAGGCTTCGGGTGAGTGTGGAATCTCATGGAAAATCGCCAATAGCTCGTCAGGGGTACGTGCGATGCGGTGGTGGCTGACTCGGATGCCCGCGGCGTAGTCGCCCGCGAGATCGCCGACGACGTCATCGCGGCCCACTTGCAGAATCAGCCAGTCATGGAACGGAGCTGCTTCGTCCACAAGAGTTGACTGGACCCAGCGAGCTGTAGTGGGGTCGCCTGCGGCCGCCTTCGCAAGTTCGGTCTGTAGGTGTGCGTATCCGTCGGGGCGGTAGTGGTCGGCATGCGGTCGGGTCTGCCCAGGGCCGACCATTCGGCGAACATAGTCGTGCCCGCGCTCCGACACACCGATCAGGAGGTTCAGGCCAGCGTCATCCGGGGCGGCGACCCGAAGTCCCACCGCCGCTGCCGCCCAGATCAGTCGACCGTTGGATACGTAGGAGCAGTGTGGGCGGAGAAACCACTCAGCGGTGTGCTTCAAGGAGTAGCTGCTCACCTCTGGCGCCGTGGCGTCCGAGGCGGGCATAAGCATCCGGAGCATGTCCGTGATGAGGGCGAGCTCGATGAAATCGGTCTTGCCGTTGAAGCTCCACGGCAATTCCGAAAGGTAACCGCCCTCGCCGAGGATCGGGTCGCCATCGTGTGCACCGATGAGTTCGTGATCGTCTAGGACGGCGATCAGTTGCCGTGCGCTGACTCGTTCGCCAAGGAACCCCTGAGCGACCGGTGAGCTCATCTGTCGCAGCGCAGCATTATATGTCGTGCCTGTGAAGGCTGCCCACGCGCGCGCGTCCCGCTGGAGTTCACGATTGTGGGTGTGGTTGTCGGAGGTCATCTCAATCTCTGTTCCGGGCCGTGCACCCCACGCCTGCCAGCCCTGGGGCATGAGAGAGATCTCAATCCAACAGGTATAGTTTCTCTGGATCGGCCACCGTTGTCCTCATCGTCTTCGTCGCGTGGGGACTCAGACTCGGAGAGAGGCAGTCCAGACTGCCGAGCCACATTATAGCAGATGGAATCGCTGCACGTCAACCGCAGTACGAGGGTGGTCAGACTCCCAATAAAGAGTGGGTCCCATGTCGGCGCTGCAGCTACCACGTGCCGAAGGACGCTCGGATCGCTTGTTGAGCGAAGACCTGAACGCCATCCCCGTCCGGCTGGATCAGACTTCATTGGCGCACATTGTGGGAAGGCGTGGGAAAACGGCTGGCCCTAGGGTCGGCGAAGGCTGCTAGTCCCTCGGAGTCTAGGGAAATTAGCGACCTTCTTACGAGGTGCCCCGGTGGGACTCGAAACCTTCCGAGACTCAAGCCAGGGAGCAAGAACCGCGAAAGCTCGCGGAAGTTGACACCCCTAAATGATGCAGAATCACGGCTGTTTTACGACCAGATGTTGCCACGGGCCGGGTTCGGCTGAATATTTGCTCCACTGGGGTCCACCAGTATTGCGTGTGGGGGCCAGTGGGCCAATCTGTCGGTGGCGCGTTTCGGAGCCACCACTGGCGTGCTTGGGTGCCACCCCGCTCACGCGTGATCTGGGCACGTGCAAAGCACAAGCAGCTACGAGGGCCTGGGGCCGAAGCCGGAGGCCGACATTGCAGGGAAGAGCGCCCGGGCCCAGACGGGTCACAATAGCGGTCCCGTCTCATCCCATCTTTGACGTCGACCGCGGGGCATCGACGAATCCACGCACGCTCAGGGGACGCCGAGGGACGGCGTGCATGCTGCAGCAGTCATGGACGAGGTCATGATCTGGATCCACACCGATGGGCATGGCGTATACGAGAGCACTACCTCGATCGAGTCGCTGAGCGTTGGCGTGGGATGGTGGCTCCGACGGCAACGGTCGCTGGCTCCCACCGGCAATATCGGTGGCCCCGAAAGGCAATATTCGGCGGCTTCCAAGCCGCCAAATACTCATTCGGCTGCACTGCCCGGACGAACGGAGCAGTCATAGCCACCCCTTCACAGCGCCAGCACGCCGCTGCTTATCGTGGCTTCCTCCAGGTCTGACTCCATTGGGAGAGCCGGACTCCAATGGGGACTGTCCTGTAGCGACGTTGAACCGTCTAACCGTGAGCCCTCAGCGAAACCCCGCAACGATCAGCTCGCGATCCCGGAAGGAGCCTGGCGCACCAGTGGGTGTACTGGAAGCGGCTAAAATCAATCGATCGCCGGCGCGAGATTAGCGACAGCCGCGACTAAATCCTCCACTGCATCGAAATGAGTGACGTTGAGTTTCCCGTCGTGCCGGAGCCCCCAGAGCGTGTAGCCGTCTGGCGATGTCCGCGTACGTTCCGTGTCCCAGCGACCTCGCGAAATGAGCTTCACCTCGACCCGGGTGGTGGAGTTCTTTGGAGGCAGAACATTCAGGAGTTTGCGGCCGGCGTCGGATTCAATAAGGTGCTCACCCTTGGTCTCAAGGCAGTAGACAACATTGTCTGCCCACAGCAAGAAGTCAGGGAAGAACCACGTTGTCGCCCCCGGTGAAAGCAAAGGAATTTTGTAGCCGCTCTGCGCGGGATTTCGAGACCACGGCAACCCCAGACCGTCAAGCGCATGCGCGAAAGGCTTCTCCAACTTGTTCAAGCCATCGTAGCCAGCGTGCAGAGCATTATTGAACGGTTCCATCTCAGAAGGACGAGCCAAGATATCACCAACCTCATAGGGGTTGGGGCCTTGTTGCTTGATCTGAGCGAAATCCAGGAAGTGGTCTACGGTCTCAGCCGCAATATCGACAACATGCTTGTAACCCGTGCTACCGACACCAACTCTGGCGTCAAACCGCTGTCCGTCCGTATTGATCGTGGTCAGAGCGGGGCGAAAGCTACGAGAGACTTCTCTCCGGAAGACCCACCTCACCGAGACACTGCTGGCGTGTTGGAAGTCTGTCCATTCGGAGTCTTGCGCCTCTCCGGCGCCGACCCGTTGGGATACCGTGCGACGACTCCCTGTGGCCTGGGTGTTGGTGGTGTCGTTCGAGTAATCGTTGAGTTTGGCGACGACTGCTTCAACAGCAGGCTTTGCCTTAACAGTCGACAGTGCGACCTTGGGAACAAACTTCTGTACCTTAACGGAGTACGGGATCGGTCGTTCACGTCCGGGCGGGGTGGTAACTAATCGAACTTCGGGTGCATCACCACCAAGCCCGTCACGTACTTCATCTACGACTTCGGTGAAGACGCTGTTGCGATCAACTCGTACGTAAATGCGCGCAGCGTTCAGCCGCTCGGAGGAATAGTGAGTCACGCCCGGCTGGCGAAGTACGCGACCAACGATTTGCGTGACCTGTACGCGAGAGTTCATCGATTTGTCGACGTAGGCGAAGTAAGCCTCGGGGTCGTCCCATCCCTCCTGGAGGGCAAGGTTAAAGATGATGTGCCGGTAATTGCCCTCGCTGAAGCGTTGATAGTCACTTTCTCCGCCCGAAAACAAGTTGAAGTCCTCTGGCAGCGGGAAGTCTTTGTGCGTCTTGAGGTCGGCGTAAACGGCAATTTCCGAAGAGGGGATACCGCATTCCTCGGTCAGGTAGCGCCAGATGAGAATCGGCGGCGCCTGGCGTTGCGCCAGAGGCTGCTTCGGGTCATCAGCCATGCCATCGTCGCCGTCGACAACGTTGGTGTTACTGACGTAGATCGCCTTGGGAAGGAAAGACAGGCCTTCGTCCGCGGCATCCTGCTCGACGCCGCGCATATCTTCAAGCATCTCGGCAATGGTCTCCTGCATCGGAGAGTTGATGCCTTCCAGAGTCACTGTGGTTTTGACGAGACCTGACGACACCACAACGTCAGATGGGATTGAAGTGACGAGTTCGGAGTCGTCGAGACCGTTCTGCTTCAGTGGCTCCATGACTTCCGCGCCGAAGCGCTGAGGGAAACGCAGCGTAGCGCTAGCAAGCAGAAAAGCGGTGGGCTGGAGCTCAAGCAGCAAGTCTGTCTGTTGATCGCTGAGGTTTTGTGCCTCGTCGTAGACGATCACTAGCGGACGGAGCGCACCATCGGCCGTCCGGCGATCCTTTAGCGCCTCCCAAACCGATGTTTCGGTCGTATCTACTTCCGACCGGTAGACCTTCAGCATGCTGGACTCACGGTCACGCTGGTTGAAGGTTCCTACCGTCGCGAAGTAGACGCTTCCGCCCACCGCCTGTTCGACGTCCTCCTGACGATATTCGCTGAGCAAGCGCACCGTCGAGCTGCCCAGCAGATGGTTGTATTTGCCCCCGTCGGCCAGGTTGGCATACGACTGCGCCACGACAACCTTTCCCTTGGATAGCCACAGCACGACCGGCGCCGGGTCTAGCAGCGTAGTAATCTCGCCCACAGCTTGGGCGAGAATCGCCGTCTTGCCCGACCCCGTGATGGATGACAATGCTTGGTAGAAGGGCACCACCCGACGATTCTTGAGGCGGCCAGTGGCAACGGGATCGTCGAGGTAACTGACGAACCGATCCGCGATCTGGGAGGCGTAGGTGCGTTGGAACTGGAACAGCTCGATCATTAGGCCTCCACGAACGATTCGGTGCGGATGTCCACACCGAAGTCTTGCAAGATGCGGTCAGGAATCTGGTACCAGTGGACGTCATCAGTGACGAAGAGGTTCAGACGAGAGTAGACGTGGTACGAGGATGCCAATCCTGCACGTACTCCTTCATCCACAATCTCTTCATATACGTCCTCGGTCAGATCGTTGTCCTCCTCGGATCCGTTCCAAACGAGGTAGATGCCTTCCTCGTCGGCGTTCTTCGCAATGAGGAACCTGTATGGCTTTTCTGGCTGCGGCAGGTGGATAATCCCGCCGCGTCGGCGACTCGACCCGGTGTGAGAGGCAACAACGGTGTCGATCATCTCGTCGCGCTCCATGAGAAGAAGCGTCTCTGAATCGAGCTGCTTGGACAGTTTCGCGTACGCGAATCCGCCCCCCAGAGGCTTTCCCTTGCCAGAGGACCATTCGCCTGTGACGCACCGCTTGAGCCGGTCGGCAGTGAGCGTGCGCGCATAGCTGTCGCCCTTCTCCGGACGTCCCTGCTCGATGAGGATGAATTGCCGATCTGCGTTCTGAGCAGCATTCAGTGACAACACGGCGTGGCCAGTCGTTCCCGAGCCTGCGAAGGGATCGAGCACAGTCCCTCCAAGCGGGCACCAAATCTGGATGATCTTCTGCATTAGTTTGAGTGGCTTCACGGTCTCGAAACCGTGCCCCCTGCCAACGATGGCATTAAGTTCGTTAATGCCGGTCTGGCTGTGTCCGCTTTGTTCGTGATCCCAGGAGACAGAGCCGAGCGCCATGGGAGAATCCATATCGTCATCGGCCCAGTACGTCATGGGCACCAGACCCTTTTTGACGTTCTCTAGATAGCGCTTCAGTCGTGGCCGTCCTGCACCTTCCTTGCCCAAGAAGTAGACACTGGGCCAAGGACTGGATTTGTACACGGCCCGCGCCCTGGCCATGGCCGAGGAAAGTTCGCCCTTGATCATCAGCGCTTTCACGTGGGGGCGGACAGCTGAGGCATCGAGCCCGCACAACTGGGCTCGGACCTCCCCGTCATGGAGATCTCGCTCCTCATATTTGACGCCCCACTCTTGAAGCCAGGCGCGGATGGTTCTCCGGTCGGTTCCCCAGTGTCGACCCGATGGCGGGTAATGCACCTCGCCTGTCAACGGAGATTGAATACCGAACACCATTCCCTGATGTGACTCAGCACCAACGGCGCTGAGGTCCCCGGACGTCCACACGTGAGTGTCACCGTCGGGGGTGGTGTACCGAGCATCCATTTCTTCCGTGCGATCGAGAAGGCCGGTCCGGGCAACGCGTTCATCCTTGGCATAGACGAGCACATACTCAGTGGCCGTGCTGACATGGTCGTTGCCGCTCTTCGGCGAATATGACTTCTGCCAGTTGAGGATCGCCAAGCGGTTCTGTTCCCCGAAAATCTCATCCAGCAGCTGCCCGAGGTGGAACAGCTCTCGATGGTCGATACAGATAGCCAGCACGCCAGAGGTCTTCAGCATCGCCTTCATCATCTGAAGGCGGGGATACATGAAGCGCATCCACTTTGTGTGCTTCGCTGGGTCGTCTGAACCGACCAGCTCACCCATATCAGGGTCGTTCGGATCGTGGTCCCACTTGTCGTTGTAGCGAAAATCGTTGCCGGTGTTGTACGGCGGGTCCGTGAGGATCAGGTCGATTTGACCCTTCTCGCGGTAAAGAGAGGCAAGCGCCTGGAGGTTGTCGCCGTCGATCAGAAGGTTCCGTGAACGGTCTTGCTCATCGCCAGCACCGAGAGTCTTAATGGTCCGCACCGTACGCGGTCTTACTCTGCGACCGATCTGTCTGGCCAACAACTTGCCTGGAAAGGCAAGGTTCACTCCCGCGCCAGTTTTCTCGCGAATCATATCGATAAGCTGATCCACGCTGAGCGTGTCGAGACCTACTGTGTCGTCCATACCTTCACTTTCTTCTCGCAGGCAGGGCGCACCTAACCTCGTTTGCCCTAGGCAGGCGTCCACTCAGCGAGTAGTCGAGCGCTTCAATCCTAGTGGGCGGTGAGTTTGGAGCGTCGCTATTGGTGCTCAGGTGACTGGGAAGCTCTTACCACCAGGCGCGTTGGGCGCTGAGCGGGTTCTAAATTGAGTTGTCTATGCGTCCGCCGGACTTCCGGTAGTCGCACACCTGCCCTGGCGAGGCTAGGTGAGGGCCCGGACGCTTTTAGGCTGACCGGCATGGACCCATCCACAAGTGGGACGGCAACATAGCCGCAGGCTGGCCCACCTCGGCGGAACTGATAATCCGGCAGGTAGACGCTAAGACGGCCCGACTACAGCATGCCCGAGCAGCGGCGCCGTCGCCTGGCCCAGAGAGCCCTGCTCCGGCTGACACATCGGCTCCGCCCTGCGCCTGAAACCAAAACACTAGATCAGTCATCACACATCTGGCACCTCGGTGCACCTTTGCACGTTCCTCACTGCTCTCAACGACGGTTAAGCGTTTCGGTACGGGCATGAACGCATTGGCGCACCACGTCAAAATAAGCCCCGCTGGCGCTTCATCACCCGATACAGCTGGTGCGATGAGCTGAGCCAGACACTTAGAGATTGCGCGGATAGGCGGGTGTGACCCGGATCCTGCGGGCGGGCGTGTCGCTACGGGCCGGCACGGGCGGGGGTTCGTTTCGATGGAAGTGCGACCTATCCATTCGAGGCGAAGGACCCCGACCCGTGCCAGCACTTCCATCCTCAATCATCGAACCCCTGTGGTGCCAGTTCGAAGCACTGCTACCACCCGCTGCAGCCTTCCACCCGCTCGGATGCCACCGACCCAAGATCGATGACCGGATCGTGTTCGACAAGCTCGTCACCCGGCTCGTCCTCGGCGGGGCCTACACCAAGCACGCCGACAAGAACGTCTCGGCCACCACCCTGCGCGAGCGACGCGACGAGTGGATCCGCCACGGCGTCTTCGCCGCCCTGGAACAGGCCGTCCTACAGACCTTCGACTGGCTCATCGGCCTGGACCTTGAGCATCTGAGCGTGGATGGGTGCTGCGTCAAAGCCCCCTGCGGCGGGGACAACACCGGCCGGAATCCGATCGACCGGGGCAAGTCCGGGCAGAAACGCTCCGTGCTCTGCGAGGGCCACGGCCTGCCGATCGGCGTCGTGCTCGCCGGGGCCAACCGACACGACTCGCCGTTGCTGCGCCCGACCCTGGAGCGGTTGTCCCGGTTCGGCTTCCACCTACCCGAGACGATCCGGGTCGATCTCGATGCCGGCTACGACTCGTACGTCACCCGGGACCTACTCACTGAGCTGGGGTGCCACTGGAAAATCTCCCCGAAGGGCACCTACATCAAAATCAACCACACCCGCCGTTGGATGATCGAGCGGACCAACTCCTGGCACACTCGGGGGTTCGGACTGCTCCAGGTCGTTCTCGACCGCGGCGAGAAAGCCCAGCAGGCCTGGGCCCACCTGGCCAACGCCATCATCGTGCTCCGTCGGCTACTCAAAGAATCCTGGATCCGCCTTCGATGGGACGACCGTCCTGTCAAGCAGTACCAGTGGCGGTGACCGCCTATCCGCGCAATCTCTTAGGCCGATCGAGCATCGGGACGAACCATGCAGGGTGCGGTCTCTGACACATACCGTTGCGGAGCGGTACGAACTGTTCTCGAGAACCCGCGCTCGGAGGACACCATGCTCGAAGGTATTGACCCCTGGGGCCTGACCGGCCCGGAAGGACTGAACTCGGTCGCTGGCATCTTCATTGGGGCCGCGATCATCCTGCTGGCCATTGGCTGTGCCATCGGGTTGATTCGGTGGGTGGGTGGCAAGGCCGCTAGCTCGTCAGAGAGCTCCCGAAAGGGTCTGCACATGGTGGCCGCTGGCGTGCTCGGTGCGGTAGTGCTGGGTTCGATCGGGGGTGCGGTGCAGTGGGGATCCACAATGGGGACGTCCGCATTGATGCCCGAGGCTGCTCGCCCCGGCAAGGTCGTCGTCGACCGCCAGGCGCCCAAGACGACGTGCACCTCGCAGGCAGTGCGGAACTTCGTCGATGAATCCAACCCGCCGTCCAATGAGCAACGGTATGCGCTGGCTTCAAGGGTCATCGGCCAACCCATTGACTACCGGATCACCGATGAGGGGCAGCAACCGCAGATGCGGTCCCTGAAGTGGTACCCACCCGGCCCAAATTGTTCCAGCGAAAACCAGACGGCGGCCGACTGCACTGAGGTGGAGATCGGAATCGAGAGCAACGGGATCGGTTTCGGCGGGGTGGCCGCCACGGACGTCCGGAAGGTCACTGTCGGCGACGGGTGCGCTGCGTAGTCGCCTGAAGGTTCCTGTGCCTGCAAGGGGGCATAGGGGGGATGCCCTGTTGAGGGCCGGAGGAAAAGGAAACGAACCATGAATGCACTGACGTCTCTGTCCGTGATAGCCAGCGGCTACGACCCGGGGGTGACTCCGAATTTCAACGCCCCGTGGATGCCGACGCTGCAGAACATCGGCGGGATGGTGCTGGCCACCGCGCTGGTGCTGTTCGTCATCGCCGTGGTCGCCGGGCTGGTCGTGTGGCTGTTCGGCAAGCTCTCCGGCGGTGGCCGCGCGCAGGACACCGGTCTGAGCATCCTGCTGTGGGGCGTGGTCGCGGCCGTCGCCGTCGGATCCATCGGCGGCATCATCTCCTGGGCCACCGGCGTCCCGTTGTTCGCCTGAGCCCGCCTGACCGACACCGAGGGTAGGAGCAGCCGTGAACCTGATGGAACCGATGCAGGCGTTCCTGCGTGATGGCATCTTGGGGTTCGCCACGGCGGCGTGGGCCTTCATCCGGGACTCGTTCTCGGCCGGGTCGATGAGCCCGGAGTGGTGGATGACCATCGTCGGGGGCACCGTCGTGGTGAACGTGGACGGTCAGACGGCCACCACGATCGAGCACCCCGGGATGCTCAACGTGATGGTGCTGGCCATGATCCCCTTCCTGCTGATCTTCGTGGCCGTGCAGGTGACCTGGTCTCTGTTCCGGTCCTCCACGGCCGGAGTGATCCGGGCACTGACAGTCGCGGTGGTGTCCGTGCCGGCGGTGTACGTGGTCGCCGGGCTAATGTTCGTGGTGCTGGGTGCGGTGGACCAGATGAGTCTGTGGATCCTGCAGGCCGGGGAGGCCGGCGGGGAGGAAGCCGCTTTGGGGGCCATCCTGCACCTGTTCGGCCTGACCTACGATCCGGCCACCGGTGAAGTGTTGATGGATGAGAATTACTCCCAGTGGCAGATGGCCACCAACACCGACAATCCGGGCATGGCCATCGTCCCGTTCATCGTCGGGCTGATCATCGTCGGAGTCTGCTTGCTGCTGATGCTGATGATGATCTTCCGTTTGGTGGCCATCGTGGTGTTGACCGCGATGATGCCTGCCGCTGTGTTCTCCCTGAGCCTGGAACCGGCCAAGGCGGTGTTCTCCCGGTGGCTGTCGGTGGTCTTCGCGTTGATCCTGGCCAAACCGGCGGCAGCACTGGTGGTGAAGATCGGCATGGTGGCTGCCTCGATCGGCACCGACTGGGTCCAGCTGGCGGCCGGAATCGTGCTGATCGTGATGGGCGCAGCCATGCCCCTCATGATGCTCACGATGGTCTCCTTCCTCACCGGAGGGGCCTCTGACTCCATGGAGCGTTCCGCGGTGTCCAGCGGCAACAACATGATGCGCCAGTCCACGAACGTGGTCCGTGGCGGGGCCCGCAAGGCCGGACAGCTCACCCGTCCAGCACGCTCCATGGCCCGCGTCGGCCGGTAGAGATCCACCTGCACCAGAGACCGCGAATCTGCGAAAGAAGGACAACGTAGCCATGGCCGAACAGACACTCGAACAGCAACTGGACTCCCCGTGGGATGGGGCACGCTTCGCCCGGGAACGCACCACCGGGGTGCTGCTGGGACTGAACTGGTACCAGGTCATCACCCTCGGGGCGGCCCTGGGGTTGATGTTGATCCTGGTGTTCGCTGGCGGGTTTCCCCGCGGATTCTTCACCGCCCTGGTGATCGGTACGGCGGCCGCCGGGATCGTCGTGCCCAAAGTCATGGGCCGGCCCCTGATCGGCTGGGTGGGACTGTGGCTGCGATACCTGTTGCGCGGAGCCCGGAACCAGCTGACCTTCGTGCGGCGCGAGGGCACCGACGACGAGGACCCGGATGAGCCGGCATCCCCTATATTGATGTCCGGGGACGCGTGCACTGCTCGGGACGAGGCGGGTCGGATCAAACCCGGGGCCGGGGCACGGTTCCGGCTGCCCGGTGAGGCCAACGAGCTAAGGGTGTACGTCCTGCCCGGTGGGGCCGGATTCGTCTACGATCCTCGTCGGGGTGAGGGCATCGTGTGCGCCAAGATCAACACCTCCAAGGCCTTCTCCTTGGAGTCCTTCGACGCCCAGGAGGAGCGGACCGCGCACTGGAGCGAGGCCATCTCGGCCATCGCCCGGATGCCCGGGGTGGTGCGGGTCCAGCACACAGACCAGTCCACCCTGATTTCCGGGTCCAAGGTGATGGAGTACTACAACCACAAGAGCGCGGCGGCCACCGCTGCCGGCGGGGCCAGCGCAGAGCAGATCAACCCCTTCCTCCACGCGGCCTTCGTGGAGCTGATGGCCGAGGCCCAGGACATGCCGGTACACGAGACGTGGCTGACGCTCGTGTTCTCCCGCGACAAGATCGCCAAGCGGATCAAGTCCCTCGGTGGCGGCCTACCCGGGTTCATGCAGGTGGCCCTGTCGGCGATGACGACCATCGAGGGCACCCTGCCGACCTCCGGGACCATCGTGCAGGCCTGGCACTCCCCCCGGTCGCTGGCCGCCCTGGTCCGCTCTGCCTTCGATCCCGATGCCTCGGTCGTCATCTCCGAACGCTCCGGAGACTGGGTCGGGGTCGCCCCGGGCTCGGCCGGGCCGATGGCGATGGAGGTCTTCGCCGATCATGTGCGCACCGACGGGTACCTGCATCGCACCTACAAGGTCTCGGAGTTCCCACAGTCTCAGGCCGGGCTCGGGTTTCTGGAGCCGCTGATCTTCGCGGGAGATTTCCGGCACACCGTTTCGGTGGTGTGGTCACCGCGTGACGTGCGCAAGGCCCTGAATCAGGTCCAGCGGCGTAAGGCCGATTGGCGGACCACGACCCGACTGATGGACAAATTGGACCGGCCTCACACCCTGGAGCATGACCGGGAGCTGGAGGACATCGACCGGGAGGAGGCCGAACTGGTCAGCGGTCACGCCCGACTGGACCTGGCGGTGCTGATCACCGTCACCGGTGCCGATGAAATGGAGCTGGAGGCCAACTGCTCCGATGTGCTGTCCCGGGCGGTCAAGGCCAGTTGCGAGCTGCGAGTGGCGTATCTGGAACAGGACGCTGCGATGCTCGCCGCGGCGCTGCCCTTCGGAATGGTGGAGATGTGATGCCCCGGACGAGCAAGAACCGGCAGGAGGTCGAGGTCTTTGACTTCTATGAGGCCAACCGGGCCTCGAAGCGGTCCTCCATCAGCTCCACCCGGCAGATCCTCAAGGACCTGAAAGCCGCGCAGAAGAACGATACCGAGACCACCGGTGACTTCCCTCGGCGGTGCTGGGGGCGCGGTGGTCAACGCCGCCGGCGGTCCCTGCACGGCACTGCCACACTGCGCCTGCAGGGGGTGCCGACGACCGCGCACACCGGGGCCACCGCTTACCCGTATGTGGCCGGAACCTCATTGGGGGCCGATGGTATGTACGTGGGCCGGGATCTGAACGGCGGTGGCTCGTTCTGCTTCGACCCGTGGCGGTTGTATGAGCGCGGGGTCATCTCCGGGATGTCGATGATGCTGTTCGGGCAGATCGGCACTGGAAAGTCCTCACTGGCGAAGTCACTGTCGGTGCGTCTGGTCCAGGCCGGGCGCAAGCTCTCGGTGGCCTCGGACAAGAAGGGTGAGTGGACCCGCGTCGTGCATGCCGTGGGCGGGTCGGTGATCCAGGTCGGGCCGGGCATGGGCACCCGACTCAACCCGCTGGACCCGGGCACCCGGCCACCGGTGAACGCCCAGGGCGAGCCACTGACGGATGAGGGGTGGGCGCTGATGGTCCGCACCCGGCGCATGGCCATCCTCATCACCCTGGTGAGGATCCTCACCAACCGGGACCTGTCCCCGGCCGAACACCACGTGGTCTCCCTGGCCCTGGACGCCGGAGTGCACACCGCCAGGGAGCGGGGTGGGGTCGTGGTGATCCCCGACGTGATCGAGGCCCTGGAAGCCGACAAAACGCACCCGGACCGGCTGGTGGCCGAGGCATCCTCGGTGATGGCGATGACCCTGCACCGGATGACCAGCGGTGACCTGGCGGGCATGTTCGACGGGGAAACCACCGCGCACTTCGCCGCCAACGCCCCGGCTACCTCGATCGACACCTCCGCCCTGCAGGGTGCCAGCCCGGAGGCGATCCGGGTGGTCAACGCCTGTTCCGGGGCCTGGACCGAGGCCATGGTCACCACTTCTGACGGTGGCCAGCGGATCGTGGTCTATGAGGAAGGCTGGGACAACATCTCCTCCGAGGCCGATCTGCGTCGGATGGTCGAGTCCTGGAAGCTGGCCCGGGCCTACGGCATCTTCAACGTGCTGATCCTGCACAAGGTCTCTGATCTGAACATGGCCGGGGACGCCGGATCGAAGATGGCCGCGATGGCCAAGTCCTTATTGGCCGACGCCGATGTGAAGGTGATCTACCGCCAGGACGAATCCGCGTTGAGACTCACCCGGGAGGAGATGGACCTCTCCGACCGGGAACGCTCCCTGCTCAAGCATCTGGATGAGGGGGTGGGCCTGTGGCGGTTGGGTGGGTCCAGTTTCCAGGTGAAGAACGACCTCACCCGGGTCGAACGCGAACTGTTCAACACCGATCAGCGGCTGGTCACCGTAGCGAAGACCGCCACGACCGCTCCGAAGGAGGCACGGGCATGAGCTGGACCGCCGAGAACCGCCAGTCCACTGCAGGTTCGAGCAACGCCTGGCCGGTGGCCCTGCTGGGGGTGGTCGCCCTGTACGGCGCCTACGTGCTCATTGGGGTGCTCACCAACCGGGCCGTGTGCGGGACCTTGGCGTGGCCGGCCACGATCGTGGACCCGCTGGGCTTCGTGGCCACCGGGGACGGGACCACCTTCGGTTCTGTGGCTGGCTGTGCGGCCGAGACCGGAACGCTCATCGCCGCCTACATCGGGCTGGGGCTGACCGTGGCCGTGTCGATCGGGGCCGGGGCGTATGCGTGGATGCGCTACCGGCAGTCCGATAGGGCCTTCATCCGCTCCATCCGTTGGCGTGAGGGCATGGCCCGCGGCCCGGAGATCCGCCGGACGGTCGGCGCAGGAGCAGCACGAAAGAAGGCCACCAAGGTCCGCCCGTCGATCAAGCACCCGAAGCCGGCCGATGCCGCCCTGCTGTTGGGCTCGGCCGAGGGTTCGCCGGTGTGGAGCTGCCTGGAGGAATCGGTGGTGCTGATCGGCCCGCCCCGTTCGGGGAAGGGCCTGCACCTGCTCATCGGGGCCATCCTGGATGCCCCCGGCCCGGTGATCACCACCAGCTCGAGGGCCGACAACCTCGCCGCCACCGCCAGCCTCCGCGCCGCCAAGGGGCCGGTGGCCCTGTTCGACCCCCAGGGACTCACTGGCCAGCCGACCACCTTAAAGTGGTCCCCGATCACCGGCTGCGAGGTCCCCCGGGTCGCCAACCAGCGCGCCACCTCCCTGATCAGCTCGTCTGGACTGGGGGCGTCCTCGACGAACGCGGAGTGGCAGGCCCCAGCGGTGACCATCATGGAATGCCTGCTCCACGCCGCCGCCCTCGGGGCCCGCACCGTGGATGATCTGATGCGCTGGGGCAACAACCCGGCCGAGGCCAAGGAGGCCGTCAAGATCCTGGCCGAGCACCCGGCGTCGGCCTCGAACTGGAACCTGGTGCTCCAGGGCATCATCGACGGCGAACCCAAGCTGTTGCAGAACAAGTGGTTCGGCGTGGAGGGCGCGGTCAAGGGGTTGTCGGTGCCCGAGGTCCGCGAGGTCCTCAAACCCACCCAGGTCGAAGAGACCCTGGACATCGACAAATTCCTGTCCCAGAACGGAACGCTCTACATTGTGGGCACCAAGACCGGCGGGTCCTCCGCCGGACCGTTTCTGATCGCGATGATGGATGCCATCACCGAACGCGCCCGCGAGATCGCCGCCAAGTCGCCGGGCAACCGGCTGGATCCGCCGTTGACCCTGGTGCTGGACGAGATCGCGAATATCGCCGGGGCCTGGCCCGGGCTGACCCAGATCATGGCCGATGGCGGTGGAGTGGGCATCAGCGCGTTCGCCGTGTTCCAGTCCCTGGCCCAGGCCCGCAACGAGTGGGGCGAACAACCGGCCACCGCCCTGTTCGACGCGGCCACCGTGAAGATCCAGCTCGGCGGGGCCTCCAACGTGACCGACCTGGAGCTGTTCTCCCGGCTGGCCGGTCAACGCCAGATCACCCGGACCTCGACCTCTCACGGGAAGGACTCGTCCTCGACCTCGGAGCAGCTGCACGACACTGAGGTGCTCACCGTCTCCGAGCTGCGTCGGTTGCCCTTCGGCTGGGGGTTGCTGTTGAACCGCAACGGTCGGCCCATCCTGATGCGGATGACCAAGTGGCCCGACCGCAAGGACGCCCAGCAGATCGCCACCGCCTTCAAGGCCTACAACGCCGAGTTGGCCGCCGAGCTCACCAGCGGGGCCGAGATACTGTCCTCCACCCCGACCCGTGCCGACACTGCCGAGGGCGGGCACGTCAGAGACTGGACCGCTTCCGTGCCGGTGCGATGAGGACCGGCCCATGGCACGATTCTCCCTCACCCGCACCGGTTCGGCGGACTATCGCGACTACCTGCGCTCCCCCCAATGGGGATTCCGGCGGGTGCGCTGGTTCCGCGACGCCAGGAGCCGGGGCTGCGAGCCAGCCTGCCCAGTCTGCCAGCTCACCCTGACCGAGGCAGGCACCCTGGACCTGCACCACCTGCGCTACGACGGCGTCCAGCGCGAGACATCCACGGGGGCCTGGAAGGCGCAGGAGAAAGATGAGGACCTGATGCCGATGTGCCGGGCCCACCATGAACAGCTGCACGCTTTCTTGGATGCGCGTAAGGAGTACTTGGGCTGGGACCGACGCCGTGCCACCGTGCTTATCGTTGTGAGGATGATCCGCCGTTACAGAAAGAAGACCACATGACCACCAGTGATCCCGTCCCCGGCGCCACCGAGCCGCTGAACTGCGAACTGTGCCAGCGGGTCTCCGTGCTCCAGTTCCACACCACCGGCACCGACCTGGTAGACCGGGCCGCATGCCGCCGCGCCGACGGGGAGGGGATGTGGTTGTGCTCGATCTGCGAGGAAGCCGTCCACCGGTGGATGGCCGAACACCCGGGCGAGGGCTCCGCCCGGGCCGCGGTGGACGAAATGGTCCAACGGCTGCTGGGCCTCATCGACGGCCCACCCCGGAAGTACCGCCGCCAACGCCGCCCCGACACCACCACCTGATCCGCCACTGATCCACTCTCCAGCGATATACACCGCTGCGCTCCGGCTCCGAACTGTCTCCGAGCAGGCCATAGGCCCTGCCGGATCAGACAGCAGCGATGAGGAGGGCGACACCGGTGACAGGCAACCCGTGGGTGGACGACGAAGACGACGACACCTGGCTGAACCACCAGATCCCCGGCCCCGAGCAGACCGACGGTACGGCAGCGGCTTCACCGTTGCCCTACCTGGACCCGGAGGTGGAGGCGGCCCTGGCCGCCGAGGGGCCTCCGGAGTGGTTGGGCACCCGGTGGCGCCAGATTGAACCCGCACAGCAGTGGGACGCGTGGAACGGACTGCGCCGATGGGTGGACTGGTTCATCCGCGAGTACCGGCTGACCACCTCCGATGTCCCGGCGTGCTGGTACCACCACCCGGATGTGACCGCCGAACTGTACGCGGCGATGTGCATGGAATACAAGGTCTTCGAGGAGCAGGCCCCCGGGCTGGCCCCGATGATGATGTGGCACCCCAACGTGGCTCAGATGCGAATGCGGCTCAAGGAGATGACCCACGAGGCCGGCTGCGTCCAGAACGGCCGGCACAAGGAACCGGTCGCGTATTCCGGCACCGTGGGCGCCTACGAGCTGGACTACGACGAGGACGGCTGGATCACCGCGGCCTCCACGATCCGCACCGAGAAGGTCGTCGACCGCCCCGGCCAGGGCGTGAAGTACGTGCGCGCTCTGGCCGTGGATACCGACGGCGTCGAGCACGGGGCCTCCGACCCGTTGGGCCTGCGCGCCCGGTCCGTGGCCGAGGTCGGTTCAGTGCGCCTGGCCTACACCTCCGCGACCCCTGGCCAGGCCGGGGTCGCGGTGAACATCATCGGCGGCCCCGAGGACCTGACCGTGGTGTGGGAGGAATCCCCCGATGGAACCACGTGGGCCGACATCGACCCGGATCAGAACCCCGAAGACACCGACCACTGACACCCACGTCACGGGGCATGTATGTCGACGCTCACCTGAGCAGACAACCAGAGAACTGGTGGCAGGACGTCGGAACCGGGCCGACGTCGAGCAAGCACAGATGACCAGCAGCACCAATCGAGCAGGGAAGCGGGCAAGTCATGGAGAGCGTGGGCAAGAAGACGGTGCAGGGCAACCTGACGGGTGACCCCCGGCAGGTACAGACCAAGGCCGGCCAGGACTTGGTCGTGTTCAAGATGGCGGAGAACCACCGCCGGTTCAACGAGGATTCCCGCAAGTGGGAGGACACGGACCCGACATTCTACGACGTGGCCGTGGACCGGCCCCGGTTCGGAGAGAACGTCCTGGCCTCGCTGCACAAGGGTGACCGGGTGACCGTTTCCGGAAACTATCAGGTGGGTGCCTACTCCACGAGTACCGGCGAACCAGGACTGAACCATCGCATCTGGGCTGAGGATGTGGCCGCGTCGATGCAGTACAACCCCGTCACGGTGCTCCCCCGCAACCACCACCGGAAGGGGGCGTCCCTTACCCAGTCCCCTGGCCAGGCCGTGGACCAGGGGGTGCAGCCCTCCGAGGTGACACAGGAGTCGTTCACGAGCTGGACGGCCCAGAACCCGGTCAAGGTACCGGGCGCACAGCAGGGGGCCGGGGTTTCCCGGTAGCCGGACCGTTCACTCACCGTCGCTCGACGGCCGGGGGCTTGACCGCTTACCGGCCGTCGTGCAGTTATGTCAGACAGGAGTCCTAGCGTGGCGAAGCGAAGCAAACAGGTGGCCGGTCAGATCTCCGTGTTGGACCTGCTGGCCGAAATGGAAGGAACCGAGGATGCAGAACGGGACAGTGCAGAACGCGATGAAGACGCAGGACAGGATGCGGGACGGGACGATGCCGGATCCAATCGAGGACCCGACACCGGAGCGAGCCAGCCGGTTCCTGGCCGGGGAGCAAGCCCGGTGGGAGACGGACCAGTCGGTGTGGCAGCACCCGCACGAGACGACACCATACGGTCCGTCCCTGGTAGAGACGTTCGAGGCGGCGCACCCGGACGGGGAGGTGACGGTGATCGACCTGATGCTGGGCCTGGACCAGTACCAGGGCGCCAGCCAGGACTTCGAGGATCACCTGATCGGGATCGTGCAGTCCCGGGCGATGCAGCTGGCCCGGGACCGGGTGGAACCGGTCGAGGCGGAGAAACTGCTCCGGCTGCCGCAGCGGGCCCAGCTACGGGTGTTCGAGAAGTTGACGGTGCTGGCGGAGCAGGTGTTCGACTGGATGCGGTCCCAGGGGATGGACCCGGTACCGGGGGCGGCCAGCCTGCCGCCGCTGGTGACCGAAGCGGACCGGAAGCGGGCCGCACAGGACTGACCGGGTCCCCGGTCGATTGGACCGGGGGCACCCAGCGCCCGACCACCGCGACCCGCCGGTTCCTAGCCAACGCGGCGGCCCTGCAGACCCTGGCCGAGGTCGAGGACGCCGGACGGTACGCCACCATGCAGGACCAGGACGAGCTCTCCCGGTGGTCCAGTTGGGGAGCGCTGCCGGAGGTCTTCGACGACACCGCCGAGACCATCTCAGCCGAGGACCGGGCCATGGTGCGCGAGTTGCTGGGCCCGGAGGGATGGGAGCAGGCCAAGGCCACCACCCTGAACGCCCACTACACCGACCCCGCCCACGCCCAAGCCATCTGGGGGGCACTGTCCCGGGCCGGGTTCACCGGGGGCCGGGTGCTGGAGCCGGGGTGCGGGTCCGGGGAGTTCATCGGCCAGGCCCCTGCCGGCACTGACATGGTCGGGGTGGAGCTGGATGCCACGACGGCGCGCATCGCCGCCCACCTTCATCCCTCCCACGAGGTCCACGCGGCCGGGTTCGAGCAGGTCCGCCTGGGTGAGGACAGTTTCCACGCCGTGGTCGGCAACGTCCCCTTCGGCTCGTTCCCGGTGGCCGATGCCCGGTACAACGGGCAGAACCTGTCGATCCACAACTACTTCATCGCCAAGTCCCTGCGGCTCACCGCCCCAGGCGGGTATGTGGCGGTGATGACCTCCACCTGGACGATGGACGCCCAGCGGGCCTCGGCCCGCCGCGAGTTCGCCCGCTACGCCGACCTGGTCGGCGCAGTCCGGCTGCCCAACGGGGCCATGCAGGACAGTGCCGGCACGGACGTGAAGACCGATGTACTGATCTTCCGGCGCCGCGAACCCGGGGCCACGATCGACCAGGACGCGGTCGCCGCCTGGGTGGAGCCCGCGGTGATAGAGGCTCCCGACCGCGACGGGGAGGTCCACCAGGTGCCCGCCTCTGCGTACTTCCGGGACCACCCGGAGAACGTGCTCGGTACCCTGCGCGCCGCATCGGACCCGTGGGGCGGGATGTCCTACCGCGTGGACCCACCCACCGGGGACCTCTCCGCGCTGCTTGCGGAGCGGTTGGGTGCGGTGGTCGATGAGGCCGCCGCCCACGGCCTGGGCTACTCCCCCGACCCGCGACCCGTCGAGCACGCCCCGGGGTTGCACTTCCCGCCGGTGGCCGAGGCCGCCGTGGGCCACGTCCGCTTCGACCCGGCCACGCAGGGCTTCGTCCGGTACGGGGCGCAACTGGAGTGGGCCCCGGTTAAGGTCACCCGCGCTCGGGCCGTGGAGGCCCGCGCCCTGCTGGTGCTGCGCGACCAAGCGGTTCAGGTCATGCGCACCCAGTCCGAGGGACAGGGCCAAGAGGCCGCCGAGGCCGCGCGGGAGAAGTTACGGTCGGGCTGGCAGCAGTACATGAACGCCTATGGGCCGATCAACCGATCCGAGGACATCTGGAAGACACCGAGTGCGGCCGAACTGCGCCAACGGGTGAAAGAACTCGAAGCCGAGTGGCGGGCCACCTTGCCCGAGGACGGGGAGATGGACCGCTCCGAGGTCCCCATTCCGGATGAGCTGGCCGCCGAATGGCAGGAGCAGGCCACGGAAAAGACCCTGACCGCCCGGCGCCAGCCGCACCTGGAGTTTTTGGCCGGGGACCCGAAGCTGGGTCTGCTGCGCGCCTGCGAGGTGTTCGACGAGCAGGAGCAGACCGCCGAGCCGGCCGCCCTGCTGACCCGAGACGTCATCGAGTACCGGCCCCGGCCCGAGCGGGCCGAGTCCGTTCAGGACGCCATCGCGATCAGCCTGGACGAGACCCGCACCGTGGACGTGGACCGGGTGGCCGGGCTGCTCGGGGTGGACGCCGACGAGGCCGAAGCCCAGATGGCCGGGCACGTGTTCACCGATCCCGAGTCCGGGGTGCTGACCCCGAAGGTCGCCTACCTGTCCGGCAACGTCCGCGCCAAGCTCGCCGCCGCCCAAGTAGCTGTGGCGAACGGCGGGGAGTACGCGGTGAACGTGGCCGCGTTGGAGGCGGTGTTGCCGGCGGACGTGGACATCCGCGACGTCGTGGTCAACCCCGGCGTGCACTGGGTCCCGCAGGGCATCTACGAGGACTTCGTCCGGGACACCTTCGAGGTCGCCACCGAGGTCAAGTTCAACCCGGCCGTCGAGGCCTGGGAGATCTCCTCTCCCAAGGGCGGGTTCTCGCCTGGCGTGCGCTATCAGTGGGGCACGAACAAGCGCACCCCGGCCGCCCTGCTGGCCGCGACCATGAACTATAAGTCCGTGGTGGTCCGGGAGAAGGACGCCGACGGGACCTACCGCAAGGACGAGGCCGCGACCACCGCCGCGAGGGAGAAGGTCGAGGCCCTCCGGGAGCGGTTCAACAACTGGGTCACCGAGGACCCGACCCGCGCGGCCCGACTGCAGGGGTTGTACAACGAGGCGTTCAACTCGCTGGTCGCCCCGGACTACGACCAGATGGGCCAGCGGCTGGAACTGCCCGGGCTGGAGGCCGAACGCACCCCGTACACCTACCAGCGCTCGGCCGTGGCCCGGGCCGTGAACGAACCGGCCGTGCTGCTGGACCACGTGGTCGGGGCCGGCAAGACCGGCACCATGGTCATGGCCGCCATGGAGCTACGCCGCACCGGCATCGCCCACCGCCCCGCCATGGTCGTGCCGAACCACCTGGTGGAGCAGATCAACCGCGAGTTCGTCGAGTGGTACCCGGACGCCAACGTGCTCGCGGTGCCGACCGGGCTGAACCCGTCCCAGCGCCGGGACTGGATGGCGATGGCCGCCGCCGGGGACTGGGACGCGATCATCATGCCCCAGACCGTGTTCGAACGCGTCGAGATCGACCCGGCCAAACGCGCCGAATGGCTGAAAGAACAACTCACCGAACTGGACGAGCTGATCAGGGACTCCGAGGCGGGGATGTCGGTCAAACGGGTCGAGGCCGCCAAGAAGCGTGTCCAGGCCGCCTACGACAAGGCCACCCGGATCACCGACCCGGGCATCACCTTCGAGGAGACCGGCATCGACTACCTGTTCGTGGACGAAGCCCACCACTACAAGAACCTCGCCCGCTCCTCCGATCTGGGCGAGCTGGCCTGCCAGGGCTCGAACCGGGCCACCGACCTGGACTTCAAGCTCCGCGCCCTACGCGAACGCAAGATGCTCTCCGCGCAGCGCGCCGGGGTGGCCACGTCCACGTATCTGCCGGCGGTGGCGACCTTCGCCACCGGCACCCCGGTGTCCAACTCCATGTCGGAGATGTGGGTGATGCAGCACTACCTGCGCCCCGACCTCCTCGAGGCGGCCTCCGTGGACACGGTCACCGCCTGGGGTCAGCAGTTCACGAAGTCCCAGACGACGTTGAAGCCGAAGATGACCGGGGACGGCTTCGACCAGGTCACTAAGATCGGCCGGTACGTGAACATGCCCGAGCTCACGGGCCTGAACCGGACCTTCACCGACACCGTGCAGCGCGACCAGCTGGAGGCCACCCTGCCCACCGTGCTCGGTGGCGACCGGATCCTGCTGCGCCGCGAACCCTCCGACCAGGTCCGCGAGTACATCACCGACCTCGCCGACCGGATCGACCAGCTCTCCGGGTTCCCCGAAGCCGGGGCGGACAACATGCTCAAGATCATGGGCGACGGCAGGAAGGTCGCCCTCGACGGCCGCCTCGTCGGCCTGGACCCCGACTCCGACGGCGGCCGCGCCGTCGCCGTGGCCGAACAGGTCATGGAGGTCCACGAACGCACCGGCGACCACCAGTACACGACCGGCACCGGGGAGGTCTCCGAGGTGACTGGCGGGTTGCAGATCGTGTTCTGCGACCAGTCCACCCCGCGGGAGGACCAGTGGAACATCTATCATGAGCTGCGCGACCAGCTCGTGGCCCGCGGCATGGCCCCGGAGCGGATCGCGTTCATCCACGACGCCGCCACCGACGAGGCCCGCCAGGAGATGTTCACCCAGGCCCGGGACGGCCAACTCTCGGTGATCATCGGGTCCACGGCGAAGATGGGCACCGGCACGAACATCCAGCGCCGGGCCATCGCCCTGCACCACGTGGACTGCCCCTGGCGGCCGGCCGACCTGGAACAGCGCGAGGGCCGGATCATCCGGCAGGGCAACCAGAACGCTCAGGTGGAGATCTACTCCTACGCCACGGAGCAGACCTTCGACGTGGCCAGCTGGGACATGATCGCCCGCAAGGCGCGCTTCATCGGCCAGATGAAACGCGGCGAGACGGCCGGCCGGGAGGTTGAGGACGCGGTGGCGGACCTGGAGTTCAGTGCTTCCAAGGCCGCCGCCGAACTCTCCGGCGACCCGAGGATCGAGCAGCTGGCGACCCTGCAGATGCGCATCGAACAGCTCACCAGCCTTCAGGCCTCCTGGCGGGGCCAACGCTCCGCGACCCGGGCCGAGCTGCGCATGAACCAGACCCGCGTCCAGCACCTGGGGCAGATGCTCCCGCGGCTGGAGGCCGTCACCGAGGCCGTCACCTCCACCGAGGCGGACCGCTTCCGGTTCACCCGCCCCGACGGAACGGGCACCTCCGAGCGGATGGCCGCCGGGCAGGTCATCGCCGCCGCGCTGCGCCGTGAGGCGATTCGCACCGACCGCCTGGACTTCCTCGACGCCACCGACCCCGAACCGCTCGGCACCCTCGGCGGGGTGGCCCTCGGCGTGATGCGCTCAGGGAACACCGTGCAGCTGGTCCCGATGAGCCTGCCCTCGGTGCACAAATCCTGGCCGGTCCCCAAACTCACCGGCGAGGACATGGGACCGAGGTCCGCTATCCAGTCCGCCGAGGCCTTCGTCGCCGGCCTGGGCGGGGAACTCACCCGCCGCCGGGCCGAACTGACCAAGCTCACCGAGAACATCCCCGCCGTGGAACAGGCACTCACCCAGCCCTTCGAGCACGCCGATGAACTCGAGAACCTCAAACGCGAGGCCGCCGAGCTGGCCGAAGACATGGCCCCCACCACCGACGGGACCGACGAGACCCCGGTCGAGCTCACCGGCCAGCAGCTGGCCAAGCTGGGCGACCTGGAACGCACCGACCACCGCGAGGGCGATGTGTGGAACGTCGGCAAGGCCTACTGGCGAGTCGGGATCCACACGGACGAGGACTCCGAGCGTACCCACGCGGTGTGCTGGCCGGCCGAAGAGGACCGGCCCACGGGCCTGACCACGGCGACCCCGGCGTTCTCCGTGCTGCGCTCGGGCACGCTGATCGCCCGGATGTCCGACCAACTGGGGCCCGTGGAGAAGGAGATGCTGGAGCTGGACACCACCCGGCACCGGCGGGTGGACCACCTCTGGCAGGTCCCCAGTCAGGCCGGGGTCCGGGTCCGCGTGCAGGACCGGGACGGGGGAATCGTCGAGGGCACCATGGCCGATCGACAGTACCTCCAAACGGACTCCGGGGAACGGATCCGGGTCCACGACCTGGAGACCGGACCGGGCATCATCCTGGTGGATGCCACCAGCCCTGAGAAGATCGCCGCCGAACAGGCCGCCGCGGCCGCCAAGGCCAAGCAGCGCACCGCCCACGACTTCCTGCCCGGCGAGATCCTGGGCGAGGACATCGAGCACTTCGGCTACGCCGGAGACGTCGTCCGCATGGAAACCTCCGGCTACGGCAGCTACCGCCCCGTGGCCCTCAGCCCCGACACCGGACGCATCCGCGAGTCCACCCCCTGGCGCGTCGAATCCCGCGAATGGAAGACCACTCCCCCACTGCGGCTCACCGAGGACCAGAAGACTCAGCTGTACGGCGCGGCCCGGTTCACGGTGACCATCGAGGACCTACGCCCCGGAGACGTCGTGGCCGCCACCGACATCGACAACCACGCACAAACCCGCGAACCCGTCGCCATCACCGGCATCAGCGGCGACACCACCCTCAACCTGAGGTACCGCAACGAGAACGTCACCGGGGAGGGAAAGAAACGCTCCGAGTCCGAGGTCACCGTCCTGGACCGCACCCACGGGGCCCTGACCGGCCACGAACTCCTGACCCTCGCCCGCCCCGAGGCGGACCTGCCGCCCCGAATGGGGCTGCGGGACCTGGCCCAACAGGAACCGACTGGCCAACACGTCCTGCTCGACCTGCCCAGCAAGGGCGAGCTGGCCGGCGGACTCATCCCCGGGCGACTGGCCGGGGTGGAGCAGGAGCACAAGACCGGGGCCATGGGACGACGGATCACCGTCAACCAACTCGTGGTCGACACCGCCGCCGGGGACACCCTGCGCATCCCCGCCCACAGCGGCGGGCACGCCACCGTGGTGGATCAACCGGTCGCGCTCACCGCGTTGCGGCTGGCCTCGGTCCCCGAGGCCACACCCGAGACCCCAGCGACGACGACGATCCCGGCCGGGACCACCGTCACCGGCGACGTCTACCACCGCGCCACGGCCCCCTCCCCAGGTGCCGAACCCGCGCCAACGTCGGAGGCCACCGCGTCCGCGGGACAGTCACCGGCAGCACCGCAGCTGGACCCGGCCCTGGCCTACCAACTGCACGCCAGCCCGGTCCCCGTCGGCCACACACGAGGCCTCGCATAAGTCATCCAGCGGTCACCGGTGGCGGCGGGCGGCCGATGAGCCGGAAAGCGTCCCCAACCGAGACGGGACGCGTTGAGACTCTGGTTTCGATTCATGCAGACAGTCTCGGGCGCGGTTGTTAGTTGCGTGTCGTGAAGTGGAGTTGGAGGTGCTTCAGCTCGGCGCGGGGAAGTACGGCGGTCACCACGCCGCCGTCGGGGAGTTCTGCGCCGAGGCCATACACCAACGGGTCGGCACCTACTTCCACGCCGGGGACTTCAACACCGTTGATGAGGAGGTTGGTCCGACCGGTCACTACCGGGCTGGGGCCTTCGGAGGGGCCCTGGTCGGCCGGGTTCTCGCTCAGCCCCAGCTCCCGCCGGTACTGGTTGACGAGGATGTAGCGGGCGTGGCCGGCCAGCAGGTGTCTCACGGTAGAACGCTCCGAGGGTTCGCGGTGCCATGTGGTCCGTACGGCCTCCCATAGCTGGGGGTATCGCCGTTGCTGCACCTGCTCGACCAACCACGCCGGGCGGGGCCAAGGCGGTACTTCGTCGAGCGCCCGCCGCGTCGGTTCGTCGAGCTCGGCCAGGTTGATCGGGTCGGAATGGTCGTGCGGGTTTCGCCAGAGGGTGTAGGTGATGCTGGCGGCCATCATGCTGTATCCGCGTTCATCCTGGCTGCTTGTGAAGGCGACGTCGCCCGCGTCCTCCAGGGAGGGTTGCGGCGCAAAGCCCAGTACGGGGATGGGTAGGAGCTTGAGTTGCTCAGCGAACTTGTCGCGGGGGTCGGGTGCGTCTTCGGGGAGAACTCCGGCAAATCGCATACACCGAGTATGAACCAAACACGTGACCGGTGGTCGATCCCAGGCCGGCACAGCATCGACACGGTTGGCTCCCATCGCCGTTAGGTCCGGAGCACTCGAAGGTAACCTCTGATCATGGGAAACGTCACTGGCTTGGTCCTCTACGTCGTCTTTGCCGCGATCTTCTTCTACGTGCTCTACGGAGTGATTCGCGCCGGTGTGCGTGATGGCATCCTGTCGGCGGACAAGCGGCGACGGGTCGACGCTCATGCTTCATCTGAAATAGACCCGAGCACACCGCGGTAGGCCTAGACCGGGCCGCTCAATGTCAACCTTGACGGCTATATCCCGGTACGCCGAGAGCAGGCTCTGAAAGCCACAGACGTGCTATCACTGCCAAGGCGTCATGGAGCGTGTTCGGAGCAGGATCGCTCAGTGGTGCTGGAATTCTCTGCCCGACGACTCCTGCACTCCTTGACCTTGTCCGGGCCGCGTTTCCCGTTTCTCCCGAAGTCGCTCTGAAAGGCTCTGGGGAAGACACACATAGCATCGTTGCCTCCGGTGATACGGCTGCATGACAGGAGGAGAGTCCATGAGTGATTGGGAGTTCGAGACTCCGGAGGATCCGCCAGAGCGTAATACGGCCGTCGAGGCGATTGAAGCTCGGCTCGAAGTAAGCGCGGAGCGCGCGTTGCTGGCCCAAGAGGCGATGCGTGCGGCCGAACGAGAACTGTCCTCGCTCGTGAAGGAAGCCGTAACTACGGGAATCTTAGTGCCCAAGGTAGCGGCTCTGGCACGGGTCACGACCGACGATATCCACCGAGTTCTGGAGAAGGGTGGGCTCTACTGATTGATCCGAGGTGATGAGTTCATCGCGGCAGTTTTCGTATGGGGAACCCTGTCTGGGGCGGGGCTTGGTGCTCAAAACGTCTGCTGCGGCTGTGCCGGAAGTGGATCCGCTTACGGGCAAGAACCGTCGCACATGCAGCCTTCACCGGCCCCAGCGAACGGGCGCCGTAAGCCGTTCGGCTTACGGGTCATGGCCGCACGGACGATGGAAGAAGCTGGTGCCCCCGCCCAGGCGAGATCACAGTGCTGATCCGACAGAATCGAACCGGAGAAGTCGGGCGGGAAGATCGCGCGTCGACGAGGGTGGACGGTGAAGGGAGCGACCATGATAGGGATCCTTAACCGCCTCGTTGATGAAATCGAGCAGCACCTCGGTGACGAATTGGACATCGACGCACTCGCCGCAGCGATGGGAACGACGGGCTACCACGCGCGTCGCATGTTCTCGTCGCTGGCCGGAATGCCGGTGTCCGACTACGTCCGGCGCCGGCGTATGACCGTCGCTGCAGCCGATGTCGTCGGGGATGAGGATCTGCTCACCATCGCCGTGCGCTATGGCTACGGTTCGACTGAAGCCTTCGGGCGGGCGTTTCGTTCCGTCCATGGGGTGAGTCACGGTTTCGTCCGCCGCCATGGTGGCCCCCTTCATAGTCAACCGCTACTCAGGTTTCGCCTGACCGTCGAAGGGAGCATTCCCATGGATGCCCGAATCGTTGAACGACCCCGTTTCCGCTTGATCGGCCACGCTGCTCGTGTGCCGCTGATCCACGAGGGCGTCAACCCGCACATTCAGCGGCACATCGCGTCTCTGCCCGCTACTGAGCACGAACGTCTCAAGGGTCTCAGCAACACCGACCCTTCGGGGCTGTTGCAGGTCAGTGCTGATCTTGACCCCGACTACGCCGAGGGAAGTGAACTGACCTATCTGCACGGCGTGGCGGTCAGCGCCAAGACCCAGGTTCCCGAGGACCTGGACACCATCGACGTGGACGCGGGTACATGGGTGGTCTTCCGTGCCTCCGGTGCCCACCCGGACGCTCTGCAGGATGCGTATGCAGCGTCCGCAACGGAGTGGTTCCCCTCCAACCCGTGGCGGTTGCGCCCCGGTCCGTCAGTTGTCTCGGTGCTCGACCATGCCCCGGATTTCTCCACGGCGACGTCTGAGATCTGGTTTCCCATCGAGCGCGCCTGAGCCAGATACGGGCCGGGCTCCGGAGTTTTTGGAGTCCGGCCCGGCACCGGTGGAAACGTAATTGGCTCGGGAACGCGGTCAACGTTCTTAGCTGCCGTCCTCGATGTCAACAACAGCTGCCTATCCCGCTGAGCTGCGCAGCTAATACGAGGTGTTCCCCAGGCTCACCGCAGTCTGGGCGCGCCCCGCAAGTGGTGAGAGTCCAACATAGATCGCCATTGCGCTGGTGGCATCCGTATCAACGTCTTCCGCTTCCACACTGCGCTCCAATGGAGGATCGGCGAGAGCTATCTTGCTGTACTGTCGGCGCCATCGCCACGCTGTCCGAAACCGCCCGGTCAAGTCGTTAGTGTGAGCACATGAGTCACGACGACGTCGGCCCGAAGAAGTCCGTTAACTCCGTCCTGGCCTATCGGTTCATCGCATTCACCTTCGCCGCCTGTGCCGTGTCGTTCGGGTTCACCCAGAGCTGGGGCGCCGCTCTGCCGTTCCTCGTCCTGGCGTCCACCTTCTTCATCCTCGGCGAGGAGGAGAAGAAGCGGACCCCCAAGGCCGCAAGAGACGGAAAGGCCGAGGACGGCCCGGAGGGCTGAGGAATCCCCGGCCACAGTCCGCGGGGCGTCGGGCGCCGGCGGCAGCACAGCATGGTGGTCTCGGCAGAGTCTCCTACCCTCATCCACCCCGGCGGCACGCCAGCGACCGAAGGCCCACAGGCGATATCGACTTACGCGGAACCCCGTAGTGAACCTGTCCGGTGGGGGATCCCCTTACGACGCAGCGTCGGCGCCCCGGGGGCTGGGTTAGGCGCAGCAGGACAGCTGGGAGGGGTCGGTGGTGAAGGCCTGGCAGGCGAGCTTGATGCCCTCGGCCATGGTCAGGTAGGGCGCCCACATTCCGGCGACGTGCTGGTAGGTCTGTCCGGCGTCGAGGAGGAAGACTCCGGCGGCGGCGAGTTCGCCGGCGTCCTGGGCCAGGGCGGTGAGGCCGAGGATGCGACCGGTGTCGTCGTCGATGACGACCTTGATAAACCCGCGGGTGTCGCGGTTGACCAGGGCCCGGGGCACGTACTGAAGGGGCAGCACCCGACAGTTACAGCGGTAGCCGGCCGCCACGGCCTGGTGCTCGGTGAGCCCGGCCGCGCCGATGGCCGGGCTGGTGAACGTCACCCGGGGCAGGTGGGAGTAGTCCACGGTGCGCCCGGCGCCGGTGAAGGCGTTCTCGACGGCCATCGCCCCGTGCTGAGCGGCGACGTAGACGAACTCGGGGTGGCCGGTGACGTCCCCGGCGGCCCAGATCCGCGGGGTGGACGTGGCCAGGAAGTCATCGACCAGGATCTGCCCACCGGCCCCGGTGGCGACCTGGACCGCGTCCAGGTTCAGGGTCTCGGTGACCGGGCGCCGGCCCAGGGCCACCAGCACCCGCTGGGCGCGGTACCGGGCGGTACCGCCGGCCACGGTCGCGGCGGCGGTGACCTCACCAGTGGCCTCGTCCTGGATGAGGGCGGTGATCTGGGCGCGGCGGATCACCGTGATGCCCTCCTCGGCGAGGACCTCGCCCAGGATCTGGTCGACCTCGGGTTCCTCGGCCGAGGCCAGGCGGGAGCGGACCAGCATGGTCACCGCCGAGCCGAGCCGGGCGAAGAGCTGGGCCAGCTCCAGGGCGACGTACCCGCCGCCGAGCACCAGCAGGGACTCGGGCACCTCGGGGAGATCCATCGCGGTGGTGGAGGTCAGGTAGTCGACCCGGTCCAGCCCCGGGAGGTCGGGGACCCAGGGTTGGGCGCCGGTGGCGATCAGGTAGTGCTCGGCTTCGATCAGCGCGGTATCCCCGTCGGGGCCGGTGACCTGCAGCACCGGGGCGTCCGGGGTGCCGGCGAAGGAGGCCTCTCCGGGCCGGATGGGCCAGTCGTAGGAGGCAGCGAGGTCGACGTACTTGTCCGACCGCAGGCCCTCCACGAGGGACTGCTTCGCCTGGATCAGTGCCGGCATGTCCACCGGGCCAGCGGTGGTGCTGATGCCGGGGAACCGGCCGGGCGCGTCGGCGGCCCCGTGCCGGGCCGCGGCCGCGGCGATCAGCGCCTTGGACGGCACACAGCCGATGTTCACGCAGGTCCCCCCGACCGTGCTCCGTTCGATCATCACCACCGACTTGCCCAGGTTCCGGGCCCGGATCGCGGCCGAGAACGCCGCCCCACCGGAACCGATCACCGCCAGGTCCACCCGCTCACCTCTCACCGCTACCTCCATCACTTGGCGAAACATCATCCTGAGCACCAGAATGGACCTTCCAGTACAGGGGAAGGTCAAGGCAGGCTTGCCAGTCACCCCGGGAAGTGAGGTGGCCATGAGGATCGGGGAACTCGCCGCCGCGGCGGGCACCAGCACCAAGACGCTGCGGTTCTACGAAGACCAGGGCCTGCTCCCGGCCCCAGACCGGACGCCGGCGGGCTACCGCGACTACCGCCCCGACGTGTTGTCCCGACTGGACTTCATCCGCCGGGGACAGGCCGCCGGGCTCACTCTGGCCCAGGTCAAGCAGGTCCTGGACATCCGCGATGACGGGCAGGCGCCCTGCGCGCACGTGCGTGACCTGCTCGATGAGCGCCTAGCGGAGATCGAGTACCAACTGCGCAGCCTGACCGTCCTGCGCGACACCCTCACCGAGCTACGCGAGGCGGCCATCCCCGTCCGGCCGGACACCTGCGGCCCGGACCAGGTCTGCCGCTACGTCTGAGCCGTGCCGCGACCACCGGTGCCGAGCCAGGAGCAGGTGGCGACCAGGCACAGTCCGGCGTGGTAGCTGCCGACGGTCTTGTCCGAGGGCATCGCGATCCGGCACCACTGCTTGAGGCGGTTGAATCACCGCTCCACGACATTGCGGCCGCGACAGCGAGCCTGCTGCCGCTCGCCGAAGTCGATCGGTCGGCCCGGCTTGCTCCGGCGGTGCGCGATCTGGTCGTCGCGTTCAGGGAACGTCTAATTGGACGCTGACGATGTGGTTCGCAACTCCCACATGCGCCATGCCTCATTGAGGAGGAACCAGGCCGTCGCCATTTGTTGGACGACCATGTCTTTCGCGGTGCCGAAAAATGCCACGCGTCCCTCATCACCTCGGCTATGCCCTTGCGGGCGGTGCATGTTCATCAACAGGCGGCCATGAGCGGAGCCACTACCGAGCCTCCATTCCATCTCCGTAGCCAGCTGGAGCAGGGCAGCATCCTCGCCGCTATGGACGACTTTCGCAGCTTCTTTGATGAGGTCAGTGTCTTTCAACTTCAGGTTCGACCTGGACACGCCACGCGCTTTGAGTAGCGTCTCCACGCGCTCAATTCCTTCCTGAGGCCAATCCAAGAAGTCACTGTCCGGAGTCACGATGCCCTCCATCTCAGCCACAGCCGGGTGACCGGCCGTGGCGCCTCGAAAGTAGAGCGCCTGCAGGTATTCCTCCCGAGCAATGCGCAACCCGTAGTTGATGCGCTGCTCGCGTTTACGGGTACATAGCAGCAACGCCGCCTGCGACGATCCGATCAAGGCCCCCCGCAGCACGGTGAAGGTGGCCGCTGGCAGAATCGGTCGGTCGTGTTCCAACTGGTGATCCACCAGCGCTACGCATCCGTCTAAGTGCTCCACGCCGACGGTCAATCCCCACCAGGCGAGCTGGCTGCACGGCATTTCAGGGTGAACCTGATCATCCGCCGATAGAGACGAGCCGGGTGCGACATTGTCAAGAAACTTCACCCGTTCGCGCCAGTGTCCCAATGCCTCCCGGATCTTGGCTAGGCGTTCTTCCCACTCTTCGCTTGATGGTCTGTCGCTCACTTAAGCCAACCTAGCGGGGCGCCCACGTCCGTTTGGCGTAAGGGGATCCCCTTACGGGCAAGAATCGTTGGACGTGCAGCCTTGGTGTGGATTTGATCGCTTCGTGGCGGTCTTTTGTTATTGCTCTGTGTCGGCATTGCGCGCGCATGCCGATTGGTCAGGGTGCGGGGACGTTGCTTCTTGGGGCACCGTCCCGTGGTGGGGATCGATTCTCTTTGCCTTATGGCTACGTCCGGGGGCGATTGCATGTCGCTGTGGGCACCCGGTTGGCCGCTCTCGGTGCGATGGGCGTCAGGGTAGTGAGTGATCTGTACCGCGGCCTGTTGAACGATCGCGAGGTGATTGTGTCGGGTGATGGCACCACCTGTTACCGGCCGTTTTCGGGGTATTCGGGTCTGTTTGCTGCCGGCATCTGTTGGTCGGTTGCGGCTGTCCGCGGGTCCGGAGCGTGCAGGCTGGCCAGCAATCTGAGGCGCTCTTCATCGGGGGTACCGGGTTCGGCGGTGTAGAAGGAGAGGTCGTGCCAGGCGCGCCGGCCCATCGGCAGGTCCACGGACTGGTAGGAGAGCTCGATCTCTCCGATCTCGGGGTGTTGGAGGCGTTTGGTGCCGTCGTGGCGGGTGCGGATGTCATGGGAAGCCCAGTAGGTGCGGAATTCCTCGCTCATGGTGGAAAGCTCGCCGATGAGTTCGCGTAGGGCTTTGTCGTGGGGCTCGCGCCCGGCTTCGGCCCGCAGCAGCGCGACCGTCGCGGCTGCTCCTGCCTCCCAGTCGATGAAGAAATCGTGGGATCCGTCGTCGAGGAAGAAGTAGCGTCCGAAATTTGGTCTGCCACCTGCGGTGCTCGGGCTCAGGAACATCGGTGCGTGGAGGGCGCGGCCGAGGGCGTTGGAGCCAATCACGTCGAGTCTGCCGTTGCGCACATAGGCCGCGGACATCGTGACCGAGTCGAGCATCCACTGCATCTGCGGGGCCAGCGGCGCCTCGCGGCGGCGGGTGGCCCTGCGGTGCGCCGGCTTGGCGGCCCGGGCCAGATCCAACAGGTACGCGCGTTCGTCGTCGTCGAGGCGCAGCGCGTCAGCAACGGCGGCGAGGACCTCCTCGGACATCTCCCCGATGTGGCCCTTCTCCAGGCGCGTGTACCACTCGGTGCTGACCCCTGCCAGCACGGCGACTTCCTCGCGGCGCAGGCCCGGCACACGGCGGCGGTTGCTGGTGGGCAGGCCGACCTGGTTCGGGGTGAGCTTGGCGCGCCGGCTGGCGAGGAAGTCCTTGATGTCCGCGCGGTTGTCCATATCTTCCACGGTACGCGCCGGTGTTCGACTGAAGGGGGTCGAGTTTGTACCCCCACAAACTCGACCTTCTCCAATCCCGCGCATGGGGGTGTGATGGATAGCGACAAGAACAACCCTGACGTGACGAGGTTCCCCATGCAGGTCGACGAAGCTTCGACTTCCCCTACCACCGTGCCGGTTGCCGGTGGATCATCCCGGTTGCCCCTGGTGGTCTACATCCTGGCGCTGGGCACGTTCCTGATGCTCACCACCGAGTTCGTCGTGGCCGGCATCCTGCCCCAGATGGCCGGCGACCTGGGTGTCAGCGTGGCCCAGGCCGGGTTGCTGATCACCGTGTTCGCAGCAGGGATGGTCGTAGGCGCGCCCCTGATGGCGATGGCCACCCTGCGCATGCCCCGGCGGTTGAGCCTGGTGTTGGCGCTGGTCGTCTTCGCGATCGGGCACGTCGTCGTCGCCCTGGCCTCCACCTTCGAGGTGCTGCTCGTGGCACGGTTCCTCACCGCGCTGGCCACCGGTGCATTCTGGGCCATCGCCGGGGTGGTCGCCGCCCAGGCCGCCGGCCCCACACGGGCCTCCCGCGCCTTGGGCATCGTCAACGCCGGTGGCATGCTCGCCACCGTCCTGGGCGTGCCGCTGGGTGCCTTCGCCGCCCAGCTGCTCGGCTGGCGCGGAACCTTCTGGGCGCTGGCCGTTCTGGCCCTGGCCGCCAGCGTCCTGATCGTCCGTCACGTCCCGCGCGCCGGGACCCACGACCGGCCGGTGTCGATCCGGACCGAACTGTCCGCCCTGCGCTCCGGCCGGCTTTGGCTGGCCCTGGCCGCCTGCGCCGCTACCACTGGCGGCGTCCTCGCCGCCTATTCCTACGTCGCCCCGCTGCTGACCGACCAGGCGGGTATCCCGGTAGGCCTCGTCCCGCTGGTCCTGGCCGGGTTCGGCATCGGATCGCTCATCGGCTCGATCGTGGGCGGACGGCTCGGCGATGCCCACCCGCACCTGGTCACCATCGTCGCGCCCGCGGCGACCACCGTCCTGCTGGTCGCCATCTGCTTCCTGGCCAGCGCGCCGGTCCCCCTGGCCATCCTCATCGCCATCCTCGGACTCTTCGGACTGGGCGTGAACCCGGTGCTGATCTCGTTGGCCCTGCGCTACGCTGACCACGCGCCAACACTGGGGTCTTCCCTCAGTGTGGCCGCGTTCAACGTCGGCACCGTGGTGGCCTCCTGGATCGGCGGCATCGCCCTGGGCTCCGGCCTTGGACCCATCGGTCCCGTCGCCGTCGGAGCCGTCATCGCCGCCTTGGCACTGGTCCCGACCACCGCCTTGGCCGTGATGGCCCGCCGCTGCACCGCCCCGGCACCGGAAACCGACCCGACGACCACCGCGGCCGCCCCAGCCACCCCTGTCGGATAGGGTCCGGCGAAACGCCGATGGGTGCCGGGCGCCAGGACGCCCGGCACCGAAGAGCCGGACCACACCGACAAACAAGAAAACCTAGAACCAAGGAGAACAACCATGCGTGCAACGCTCATGTACGGTCCCGGCGACGTCCGCGTCGAGGACGTCCCGGATTCGACCATCAAGCGGCCCACAGACGAGCTGGTGCGGGTCACCGCGGCCTGCATCTGCGGATCCGACCTGCACCCCTACCACTCCATGAACCCGGCCGACGGACCGGCCCGGATGGGCCACGAGCTGATCGGCGTCGTCGAGGAGACCGGCCCCGAGGTGATCACCCTGAAAAAGGGCGACCTGGTCGTGGCCCCCTTCGCGGTCTCGGACAACGTGTGCGAGTTCTGCCGCGAGAACCTGCACACCTCCTGCATCCACCCCGAGGCCGGCTTCTGGGACGGAGGCGTCCCGGACGAGGGCGGCCAGGCCGAGGCCATCCGCGTCCCCCTGGCTGATGGCACCCTGGTGAAACTGCCCGTCGCCGAAGACTCGGAGCTGATGCCCTCCCTGCTGACCCTGGCCGACGTGTTCGGCACCGGCTACCACGCCGCCAAGATGGGCGGCGTGGCCCCGGGCAGCCGGGTCACCGTGATCGGAGACGGTGCGGTCGGGCTCATGGCCGTGCTTTCGGCCAAACGGCTCGGCGCCGAGCAGATCATCCTCATGGGACGCCACGCCGACCGCACCGGCCTCGGCCGTGAGTTCGGTGCCACCGACGTCGTCGCCGAACGCGGTGAGGAAGGCATCGCGAAGGTGCGCGACCTCACCGGTGGCCACGGCTCCCACGTCGTCCTGGAGGCCGTCGGCCAGCTGCCCGCCTACCAGCAGGCCTACGGTGTCGTCAGGCCCGGCGGAGTGATCAGCCGCGTCGGCGTGCCCCAGTACGAACAGGCCCCGATCGGCTTCGGCAGCCTGTTCCGCCACAACATCCGCCTTGCCGGCGGCCCCGCACCCGTCCGCGCCTACATCGACGAGCTGATGCCCGACATCCTCGACGGCACCATCGAACCCGGCAGGGTCTTCGACACCGCCACCGACCTCGATGGGGTCCCCGCCGGCTACCGGGATATGGATGGCCGCAAGAGCCTGAAGGTCCTCGTCCGCCCGTAGTGGGGCCGACTCCATCTCCGCGAACACCGACCGCAACGCCCGGACGTGCCCGACCGGCCCATGCACCACCCGCGCCACTTTCACCCACCCCGGACAAAGGAGCAGCACACAATGCAGTATCGGACCCTCGGTAGGAGCGGACTCTCCGTCTCCAACCTGGCCCTCGGCACCATGGACTTCGGCAACGACACCGCCGAGGAGGACTCCCACGCCATCATCGACGCGTTCCTTGAGGCTGGCGGCAACTTCATCGACTCCTCCGACGTCTACGGCGGGGGTGAATCCGAAGCCGTCATCGGCCGTTGGTTCGCCAGCCGGTCCAACGAGCTCACCGACAGGGTCGTCCTCGCCACCAAGGGCCGCTTCGGCACCGGACCCGACGTCAACGACGTCAGCCTCTCCCGTCGCCATCTCGATCGCGCCCTCACCGCGTCCCTGCGCCGCCTGCAGGTGGACACGATCGACCTGTACCAGCTGCATGGCTGGGACCCGATAACCCCGGTCGATGAGACACTGTCCTTCCTCGACAACGCCGTGCGCGCCGGGAAGATCCACTACCTCGGCCTGTCGAACTTCACCGGCTGGCAGCTGCAACTCGTGCTCTCCACTGCGAAGGCGATGGGCGTGCGACTGCCGGTGACCCTGCAGCAGCAGTACAGCCTCCTCTCCCGTGAGATCGAGTGGGAAGTGGTCCCCGCCGCCCTCCACAACGGGATCGGGCTGCTGCCCTGGTCGCCGCTGGCTGGAGGGTTCCTCACCGGCAAGTACCAGCGCGACGCCACCCCCTCGTCCAACACGCGCGCCGGATCCGGCAACCCGGTGTACGAGCACGCCTCCGCCGACTATGCATCCAAAGACCGCAACTGGGACACCATCGACGCGGTGAAGACCATCGCCCACCGCATCGGCGCGACACCCAGCCAGGTCGCCATCAGCTGGGTGGCCAACCAGCCCGCGGTCACCTCCCCGGTCGTCGGGGCCCGCAACCTCGAGCAGCTCACCAACAACCTCGCCGGCGCCGATCTCACCCTCGATGCCCACGACACCGCCATCCTGAACAAGGTGAGCGCGCCGAACCCGGGCGACTACCCCTACGGGCCGTTCGGCAGGCTGCAGGTCGCCCGCTACATCGACTCCAGCGCCCAAGGACTCAGCGAGCTCTTCGACCACTAGCCACCGACCACCGACCCGCGGTGCGCCCCTGCCGATGCGGGAGCGCACCGCGGGCCGGCTGCCCGCCTGCAACCCGGCTTCGCATTGCACCGCGATGCGTCCAGGCACCTCACCACTGGTGAGTGTCTTGGTGGACACCCTCCAGCAAACCTCGACGCGGACACTTATCTCATACCAGTGAGGTCTCGTATAGCTACAGCTTTCCAAGACACCGGACCCGCCTCCCGGCGTGCCCCATCGAAGACCGAGATCCCGGCCCCCGCGATGTCTCGATAAGTCGTCTCAACGCGTAGTGTCTCGAAATCTCACCGAGACCCCCTGTCGCTTTCAGAAGTCGACGGCACTGATGTCAGAACCGGTCTTCACTGGTCGGCCAGGTGACGTCGACGCTGCGCCGTAAGGGGATCCCCTTACGGACGCGAACCCCCGCCCGTATTACGCTCGGCTGACCCCTTCGAACGGGTGCCATAAACCCTTCGTCTACTGACACCGGTCTGTGGCCCGGCAGAGAGGGGCATTGCGCCGGTGCTCGCGGCAGGGGCTGTGCGGCGGACTCACCTCAACGGCGCAGCGTTCAAGGTGGAGCGTCTGAGCAGCATCGTAAGAAACCCCAATGTGCCCCGGTATCCCCCGAGCCAGGCCCGGCGGTGCTCCACCGACGCTGTCATCACCTGCTGGCTGTCCGGGTGGTCCGGGTGGTCCAGAGCCCATCGGGCTAGTGACCCGGTCCAGGACCACTCGTAAGAGTCCCACTCCTGCAGGGTGCTGACGTGTCCTTCGACTGGAACCCACCCGGCCGAGTCCACGGCCTGCACGGTGGTGGACAGGTCGCAGTAGTCATCGGTGGCGGCGCCGAGCAGGGCAAGAGTCTGCTCGCTGGGTGCCTGCTCCCAGATGCAGTCACCGAGAAGTAGCTGGCCATCCGGGTGAAGGTGCTCATCCGCCGCGGCCAGCGTGGGCAGCAGCCCACCGAACGCATATGCCGCGCCGATGCTGAGGACTACGTCGAACTTCTCGGTAGTCCTCCACTCCCGCACGTCCGCGTGAACCAGCTGCAATCGCTCCCCGAGTCCTTCCCGGTTGGCCTGCTCCAGAACTCGGTCGAAGCCGGCTCCGGACACGTCGACCCCAACAGCAGTCAGCGTGGGCTCGCGCCTCAGCGCCCGCAGCAACCAGGTGCCGTCACCGCAACCGAGGTCCAGCACTGAGCGTTGGCCGGTGACAGCGAGTGCCAGGAGCCGGTCGACCGTCTCGTTGCTCAGGGGTGACGCGATCGGATGCCGGGTGTGAGCAAGGTCGCTGATTTCGGATCGATTCACACCGACGACTCTATAAGGGCGACCGCGCCACCCCGAAGTTCCCAGACTCTCGCCGATCATCGATCGGCTTCAGGCACAACCTATCGGGCCGTGTCGCGTCATGGGATGCTCCAGCGGGCGTGCGGTCAGTGCCCGACTTGCGGAAGTTGCAACTGACTGTGGAATCGGATGAGATCAGGAGCATGTTCTCCCCCTCAGACAGGTCAGAGATTCGAGACCAGCTCGTGGCTCGCGCTGAGGCGGACGCGCACATCGTCGGAGCGGCCCTGGTGGGATCGTCCGCGCGGGGCACTGAAGACGATTGGTCCGACATAGATCTGGCGCTCCAACTCGCCCCCGGAGCGGACGAGCCGACTGTTGTAGAGGACTGGTCGCGCGCAATCGATGACCTGGGTGCCACTGCCGATACTCTGGACATTGTCGCGGCCGGGGCTCGTTTCCGCGTCTTCTTCCTGAGGTCATCGCTTCAGATCGATCTGGCGTTCTGGCCGCACGATAAGTTCCGGGCGACCGAGCCGGGGTTTCGCATCCTGTTCGGGACACCGAACGATCCGACCGAGCCTGCGCCCGTGGATGTGGCCAGGACGATTGGCATGGGCTGGCTCTACGCGATCCACGCGCGCTCCGCGGTAGCCCGGGGCAAAGTGTGGCAGGCCGACATGATGATCAACGACCTCCGCACTACCGTTGCCACCCTCAAATGCATCCGGACCGGGCTCAATCCCCATCATGGCCGCGAGGTCGACCTCCTTCCCGCGGCGGACCTTGCCCAGCTGGAAGCCGCTCGCGCGACAAGCGTCATCCCGGAGGCGTTGGACCGGAGTCGGGTGCTCCTGACTCGCCAGTTCCTGGATGAAATCGCATTGCACGACCGCAACCGTTTCGAGCGATTGCGGGAACCGTTCGCCGAACTCGGTCGCGCCGTTCACTGAGGGATCCACTTACGGAAACGACTAGGCCGAACTTCTTGCAAGACTGTCCATTAGTAGGACACGCGATGCGGTGTCTGCTCAAGGTCGGGCAGGATGATGACCATGGAGTACCTGACGGTGAGTATCCCTGTGGCCTTATGGAAGCGTGTGGATGGGTGCGCCGATAACAGCGCGGCCGTGGACGTCGTGGACGCGATCATGGAGTCCGTGATCGTCGGCTCGTGCGTTCGGGACGCCGGCTGGCGGGCCTCCTCGGCGTACTCGGGGGAACGAGATCAGCACGGTTGGCCGCCCCCGGAACACCGGCTGCCGATCGTGCTCCGACGCGAGCACTGGGAGTGGGTGCTGGCCCAGCTCCAACGATGGGAACCGCCTGAAACCGATGACTCGTTCACCGAAGTGCGAGAACTGATCACCCATGGCCTCAATCCCGCCAGCAACGACCACAGCGAGCATTCTGATCTATCGAGAGCCCGCCCGGCGACCCGGATGACGGGAGCTGTGGCGGAAGAGCAGGTAGTGCGGATCCACGTCGGTCCGGTGGACGATGACGAGGAGCACCGACAAGACATGCTCCGCCTCAATCTCTTGGCCCAGCAGCAGCAAAGCCGGGCACGCATGGAACAGCACTCCCAGTTCATTCTGGAGGCCGCCAGGGCTGCTGCGTACGCCAAGATCGGGCCGAAAAGCCCGGGCCCCGAGGGTGTGGAGCTCGCACACGAGATCGCCGACTCTGTGCTCGACGCTGTGCTGACAGCGATGAGAGACGGCCCACCCGCGGGGATCTGATGGCCACTGCGCGGTGCGCGGTTGATTCCGAATCCACCCCAGCCACTTGTCCGAGACCTCCGAAAAGGGATCCCCTAGACGATCGCGCATCGGACGCTCAATTGGGTCATCGGTCGGCCAAGTAGTTAGGGCGCGGGACGGACGGCCAGCATTCCCGAAGAACTATCAATTGGTCGGGTGGCAGTCCAGAACGCCATGCGTTCTGCTCCATGCCGTGAGGTCAGGTCCAGACCGTCCTTCCGACGTCGCCGTGGAGTGTGGTCGACAGGTCACGCACCGTGTAATGCCAGTCCCGGTAGAGCAGTTCCACGGCGACGTGGTTCTCCAGGTCCACGATCGCGTGGCCGCGCCCGGCGGGGCCGGCGAACTCCAGCCGGACGCTGTCCCCGTTCCGCCACGCGTCCGTGACCTCGTAGTTCAAGGTGTAGTCCCAGATCGGCAGGTCCAGTGGGCTGAACATGGCCAGCACCGGGCGCGCCATCGGGAACTCGTCGCGGTGCGTCCACAGCGGCGGATCGTCCAGCGACTCGAGGACCAACTCTTGGGTGCGGGGGTTGTAGCTCACGGTTTCGTCGTCGGTGGTGCTGCGGTACTCACCGGTGGGGCTGCGGGCAATCACCTGAAGTGTCTGGGTCGAGTTCCCGTCGGTGGCATGGACCGTGGCTTCGATCTGCTCGGGGGCAGAGAGCCTCCTCTTGGACGTAATAAGGGCCGAGAGGCTCGTGGCGGCATCATTCATGGTCACTCCATTCTCAGGGTCGCTCCATCATGCCCCCGAACACCCGTACCGGCGGGGGATCGTCTTTCGGGACGCTCAGGGCGGCCTGACGGATCGGCCGGCACATCGGGCCCATGGCTCAGCAGCCTTGCTCGCGTGGAGGAAAGCCACCTGCGTGCTGTAGCCGAGGACCTCGGCAACGAGCGAGGGCGGGCATTCGAGGACGAGCTCACCGATGGCTCGGTTGCGGGCGCTGAGGGGTTGACGCCCAGGTCGCGCAGCCGCTCTATGACGGTGTTGGGGTGCAGGTGATGGCCGGCCAGTGTGCTGGGGAGGCTTGCAGAGTTGATTCCTCTGATCCAATACTCAGGCCACCTCGTGACGTCATCTGGATTACAGGCCGGGTGTCCATGCAGGTGGCCATTAGACACTGGGTCTGGCGCTGATCGGGGGGGGGGGGGGGCGCGCGGTATTGACAGGCCCGGGTTGATCTAGTCAGCGGCTCGTGGTCAGGACGGACGGGGGGGTTGTGCCGCTGCCTTGTCGGCCCTTACGCAGCCCGATTTCGTATGCGGTGAAGGCGATCAGCGTCACTGTGATCAAGGGGAGGACAAACCATGCCATCACGGCGGTAAATCCTTCCAGTGCGTCGTGTGCGGTGGCAGCCAGGATGAGATACCCGAGGTAAACCAGATACAGGGCTACGAACAGGGCGCCTTCCCATCGCGCCACCGTGAAGCCGGTGAAGGCTACGGGCAGCAAGGCGATCGCGGCCGCCAACATTACCGGGATATCGAAGGCCAGGGCGGCGCTGGATACGGGAATGCCCTCGAGGGAGATCATGGCTGGCAACCCGAGCACGACTCCGATGTTGAAGATGTTGCTGCCGACCACGTTGCCAATCGCCAAGTCACGTTCGCCACGGCGCACGGCGATGAGGGAAGTCGCCAGCTCAGGCAGAGATGTGCCGATGGCCACGACGGTTAAACCGACCACTAGGCTGCTCACCCCGAGCGTGGTGGCGGTGTTCACCGCGCCCTCGACGAGGAGCGTGGCCCCGGTTACCAGGAGAGCAACTCCGAACACCACGAGCAGAATCGACTTTCCGCTCGAGGCCACAGGCAGTTTCTGGGCATGGGCGGAGGTGCCGATACCCGGGGAACCCTCAGCCAGCTGCATAACAGGGGCCTTGGACTGTGTCCTTCTGCGGCCGATGGTGACGGTCAGCACGGTGTGAGCGACCACGGCACCGAACAGGATTAGCCCGTCTACCGCGCTGATCACCCCGTCGAGGCAGACCAGCAGCAGCGCCGCGGACAGAGAAAGCATCAGGGGGAGATCAAAGCGCACCAACCGTTGTGTCGCGGCCAGCGGCAGAACTAGAGCGGAGAGGCCGAGAATGAGCAAGACGTTAGCAATGTTGCTGCCGACCACATTGCCCACCGCCAGTCCGGGTTCGTCGCGCAGGACCGCACCGATACTCACCGAAAGCTCGGGCGCCGACGTGGCCGCCGAGACCACGGTGAGCCCGACCACCAGGGAGGAAACCCCCGCTCGACGAGCCAAGGCGGAGGCCCCTCGCACCAGCACCTCCCCGCCCAGCACCAGCAGCACCAACCCGACAATGATCCGCCCCACGTCTAGAAGGTCCATAAGTAGGAGTATACGGATCACAACCCGAGTCGCGATGAGCACTTCATCGACCCAGTTGAGCACCCGCATGAGGATCCCTAAGCGGACATACCTGAGTCGGTGTAGTGAGGACAGCGGCTCCTTGGACTTTCGGGGATCAGCGGTCGGGTCGTGCGACCCAACCCAAGAAGGGGTGTTCTGGTGGCGCCCCGGTCTTGATGACGACGCGGAGGCCGCTGAGGAGGGCCTCGGCCTGAAGTTTGACCTGTGATGAGAGCCCGTGGGTGAGGGTCTCGTCATTCGCGAAGGCGGCACTCTCTTGGGGGGAGGAGAGCGCGAGGTAGAAGAGGGTCTGTCGCCACGCGTAGGCGGCGTTCTTGCGGTGGTGCAGGCTGTGAGGCCCGGTCATCTTTGCCAGGTGATTCTTGGTGGTGGTCCAGCCTTGACGTGCTTGCGTCGGCCACTCCAGGGTGACTCCCGCTTCCACCAGGGCGGCCAGGTTGTGCGTGGTGAGTAGCTGGGCCTGTTCGATGGCCTTTCCGCTGGTGGCGACGTCCTGGTTCCAGCGGGTGCGGTTAATCCGGGCGCGGGAACGGACCAGAGCGTCAAAGTTGGGCACTGCGGTGCGGGGCGTCGCGCGTGACCGGGAAGGCTTCTGCTGTGCGGTGTCCATGGTCAGGATTTCGTCGTAGTCGATCCCGTAGTAACGGGAGTAGAGGGTGTCGCCGACCATGGTGGCCGCCCGTTGTGCTGCGCGCAGGAACACCGGGCTGAACGAACCCATGAAGATGTCCGCAGCGAGTTCGTAGGTCAACGGGACATCCTCGGACGCCAGTCCGAAAAGCCGGCTGAGTTCACGAATGAGAGAGTTAGGAATCGTCGTTCCGGGGAAGTGGCGCAAGGCAAGGGTGGCCAGGTCCACTGCTTGGGCGTGGGCGAGGTCTTGTTGGTGTTCCTGAACGCCGACCCGTTCCAGAAGGGTGAACCAGGGAAGCACGTGGACGGTTACTTGGGCTCGGTGGTTGAGCAAGAGCGTGCTGCGTCGATTGGCGAAGGCGCGGTACAGGCGCTTGGCGAGCAGTCCTGCCGGTACATCCGTGTACCGGGAGGCAACCGTCTCCGCGGTGAGTTGCGGGGCCAGTTCAGCCAGCATCTCGGCCGACCGGATGATGCCTTCGCGCAGCAGGACCGGCAGGGGCGCCTGCGTGGCCTGGCGCGTGGTCGACCGCACCGAGCGCAGATCGTGGCCGGCAGCGCCGTGGAGCAGCGCGAGGGGATCTGTGACAGCGCCCGTCTGGCCGCTTGCCCGCAGGCGGGCGGCGGCATCATGGGCCACGGTGGAGTGGGAAGGTGTGGCCGCGATGCGCGCCTGGGCGGCGCGCAACTCGGCCAGCCCCGGTGAGCCTGGCTCCCCGCGCTTGGCCACCATGCTCGCCACCGCCCCGCGCACCCGACCCAGCGTGCGGGAGTCGGCCTCCCCGGCGGCGCAGGCGTGAAGGCCGGTTATGAGGATCTGCAGGTTCTCCTTGGGGCTCGCATGCCGCTTCGTCAGCGTGTGCTCAGCGGCAAGATGCCGGTACTCGGCCAGCAGGCCCTTCGCGCCCTCGATCCAGTCGGGTGTCAGCACCGACCCGAGCAACCCGTTGGCGGATCGGGTGGCCCACCAATGACTCAGAACCTTGTCGGTGAAGGGGTTCCAGACGGACAGGACCTCACGTTCGGCCTCGACGTGGCGTTGGGGCCGCTTGCGCTCCAGCCGGGCCGCGACCACAGGAAGGGTCGCCACATGCACCCCCGGCGCTTCGGGCTCGAGCGCTTCATAGGGCCAGAACCGCACGGTCTTGGCCCAGGGCCGTAGCGCGCGCACCACCTCGTTGGCAACCTCCGCTCGACCGTGTCCTAGGAGCCACGCCACGCTCAGCAGGGCCCCGTGCTCGGGCAGCTCCAGGCGGTACAGCCCGGATTCCACCCAGGCGTCCAGTTTCTGTAGCCCGTCGTCGGTGAGAAACCAGTCGAACAGATGAGCACGGGCAGGCGGCACGCCCACGTGTGCGGCCAGCGTGATCTCGTCGGGTTCCAACGGACCGCCGGCCGCGGCAGCCCCTGTCGCGAAACCACCGCGGACGATCTCCGGGGTCAGCCATGCCGGGAAACCGCGCACGGGCGTGGCTGAGCCGACTTTGATCCTGCCTGTGGCCATGCCGACAAGGACGCGGGACCAGGAGGTCACCCGCTTAGTGACGCGGGCCTGTTCGTCAGGATCGGATGCAGCCTCGGCGGCCGATGTTGCCTTACGAAGCTGTCCCCATGCGTATCCGAGCACCGTCAATCCTTTCCGGCGCACGAACGCGGCCTCTTCGCCGACGTGGCAGGTGCTGCCCCTGCTCCCTCTGGGTCCAGAGCCCAGTGCTCTCGCTGTTGAGCTACACGTCGAAAAGTCCAAGCTAGACGAGGCTTACAGCCCGAGGCAAGGAAATCCGCAGGAGCGTGTGTCTACTAGTACGGAAGTGGGCTGAGCCGTGGGTAACGGTCGCGCAAGGCCTCCTCGTCGTCCTCGTCCCACTCCTGCCCCGTGGGCTCCGCGACCGTCTCCAGTCCCGGATGAGAGGGATAATCCATGAAGATGTCTCGGTCGGTTGCCTCTACGTAGGCATCCATCGCGGCGTAGGACAGGAGCTCCGCCTCTCCGATCTGGCCGACATTCTCCAGGCGGCCTTCGGCCAAGGCCTGTGGGTCGGCCTGAACTGCCTCGAAGTAGTCCTCGCCCTGGGCAATGACCCAGCTGCGGAAGTCCGTGAAGCAGTCATCCGAGCATCCGCCCATCAACAGGTACGCCGCGCCCCACAGATCCCAGGAGTAGAGCTCGTCCTGGTAGGCCGAGAACGCCACGTCGAACGCGGCGATCTCCGGTGCCGGAAGACCCGCGAGGATGGTAGTCAGGCTCTCGGTCTGGTCCTCGACGCTGCCACCGGCCGACGCCCCGGACTGGGCGAGGATCTGCCAGAATCGCTCGTCCTCCATCGCTGCGACCGATGGACTATCGGCGGGAGTCCCCGCACCCTGCCCGCCGTCGGGAGCTTCCGGGGAGGCGTCGGCGACGTAGCCGAAATCTTCCACGTCTGCGCCCGGGCTCTCAGCATCCTCGCCGCATCCTGCTACCCCGAGGCCTATCACCGCGATCAGGGCGACGGCCGCAAACGACTTCCTCATGGTGGCTCCCCTTGCTTTGCCCTCATCGCATGTGAGCACGAGGTTCCTCCGGAAATGATAGGGGGAGGAGGCCGAGGTCGTGCCGACTATCCGCCAGGCTTGGCCATCAGTCCACCGTCGGCCGACGACACCTTGTGACGCCTTGCGCGGGGTGTCTCTCCTACGGCACGATCCGGGGAGATCTTCGCCCCATTTGCATCAACAAGGCTTCCTACGATGAGGCTCATGGCGACCGGCTGCCAGAAGTAGCCTGCCGGAACTTTCCGCGGAGTGGACTGGGTCCTCTGGGGAATGGTGACCGGCGGAGTTTGATCTCGTGAGCGGTTCAAGCTGAGATGACCGAGGGTTCACCGTGCAATTGCGGATTCGCCCTGCTCCGCAAGCCAGGCTCTTATCCTCAATCCACCGACCCGGTATGAGACCGGTGCCTGATTCTCGGGGGGTGGTGTTCGCTAATTCTGGACAGGGTTGAGGTGCGGGCCTCGCTGCACGAGGTGTTCCACTGTTGTCCTCGTCTTGCGCCGATGCTGGCGTTGGCGGTCAGGTCACGGCCATCGCCGGTGGCCCGTGCCCGTGCTCGAACAAGGCTTGCCACTGGTCCTGCCACGGCCAGTTCCTCGGTAGGTGCAGGATGATGCGGCGGGCCGAGGAGGCGATCCTGGCCGGGATGTTGATGATCTTGCGGCGGATGGTGGCGGTGGTGGCGGTGGTGGCCTTGGCTAGGCCGGGGCCGGTGATGGTGGCGGCGCCCCGGGTGAGGTTGAAGGCCATCGCGGCCAGTACCAGCCAGGCCGCGTTGGCGGTGAAGACCCCGGAGGGCAGGCGCGCCAGGGCGCTGTTCTTCAGGTCGGCGTTGACCTGCTCGATCACCGCGTGGGCCCGGTGGGTCTTGTCCGCGACGACGGTATCCAGGGTGCTGGTGGTGAAGAACGTGTGGAACCGGTGCAGGTCGAACAGCCCGGGCTGGGCCACGTTCTTGTTGTCCTGGTTCAGTTCCGGGATCCGGCGCACCACCAACCGGCCGGGCACTCGTTCGTTCTTCTTGCGGGAGGTGAAGGCGGTGAAGGGCACTTCCGCGACCTCGGCGTTGGAGATCCACCGGTCGGTGGCCTCGTCGTAGATCGCCTCGGGATACTCGATCGGCGTCCACGCGTGATCGTCGATGCCGGCGATGGCCTTCTTCACCACCGGGTCCATCCTCGCGGTGACCGACACGTCAGCTCCGGCGCTGATCGCCGCGGTCACGGTGGCATGCCCATAGAAAGCGGAGTCCGCGCGCACCAGCACCCGGGCACCGTCGATCTGATGCAGGCGCCTGAGGGTGGCCAGCGAATCGCGGACCAGCCGCTGGGCCCCGCGCGGGGAGCCGACGGCGCCGCGGCGCAACCGCTGGGCGAGGATCACCGGCGCCGAGTCCGGCGTGCTGGCGGTGGCCAGCAGTGCGTTCAACCCGCGCACCCCGGAGTACCCGTAGCCGGAACCCTGCTTGGCGTGACCGTGGACCTCGATGATCGTGTCATCGACGTCCAGGAACGTGTACTGGTCCTCACCGGATACCAGCAGCGAGGTCTGACGGGACAGGGACTGCAGCAGGCGGGAGGCGACCGCGTCCAGCTGGCGGACGTGACCGAAGGTGAAGGCCCGCAGGAACGAGCCCAGCGTCGAGGGGGCGTAGATCCGGTGGAACAGCTTGGCCATCGCTCCGTGGCGCAGTACCGCCATGTCATCGATGGAGTCTGCCCCGGCGACCATGCCGGCCACCAGCGAGGAGACCTTGGACCCGGCGTTGGCGCCCTTGTCCGTCGGCACGCTCAGCCACTGCTGGGCCAGCTCGGACAGGCCGGCGTTCTGGGCCAGTCGCATGATCGGGACCAGCCCGGCGGCGGACAAGAGATTCGGGTCATCGAACGACGCTGACACCGCAGCCGGGGTGTGGGAAACTTGCATCTACGGGATGCCCTCTCATCACGGTGGAACAGAACCTTAGACAAGTCCTATTCTCCCTGATCAGACGGGCATTCCGTCTTTAAACCGCCGCGCAGATCTCAACGCTCATCGGTGGATTGAGGCTTATCCCCGGAGCCTGGGCGCAGCATATTTTGCGACTGCAGGTTGCCACACGACGGAGCCGAGGAGGCGCATGGCAATGACATCAGCATCATCACAAGAGCGGCGACCAGGACTGCACCCCGCGTTGTCGTCCCGCCAGGGAGCCGCGCTCATCGAAGAGACCAGCTCCGTACAAAACCTGATGCGGGACTCTGTGGACGCGATCCGGAACCTAAAGTTCGTCTCCCGGCACGGAGACGCTGTGTTCACGCTTGGGAGCATCGGCGTCGAGAAGACCATGAAGGTCATGCTCGGCTGCCATGAGGTCGAGAAGACTGGCATGTGGCCATCACAAACGAAGCTTCAACGCTGGGGACATGGCGTCTCGAAGCTGGACACACGACTGCGTAGGGCCGTGAACGAGAACCTGCCGAACGCTACGCATGTCGGATACGCCAAAACGCTTGCCACGAACGTCAATGCCAGCGAGATACTCCCTCTTCTTTTCGCGACCTTCGACCGGTACGGGAAGTCAGGGCGCTTCCACCACCTCGACATCCTCGCCACCGATGAGCCCGGTACGGACGATCCACCATCCGCGTACTGGGAGCAGGTTGAGCTGCACGTTAGGGCGACACATTCCGGGTTCCACGACGTCCCCTACGGCGACAACCAAGCGCTTGAAGAATATGAGACAAGACTGCGAAACCGCATCGCTGACGAATTGGAGACCTGGTGGTACTGCGTCCACCGGCTCGGCGTCCAAGGTTGCTTCGGCGACCTGGGCAGGAAGATCGGCTGGGCGATCTGGGAGGTCGGGCGCCCCGGCCCCGACCCGGCTCGGGGGTAGGCGAACGCCTGCCATCCGCCCACGCGTTTTTGGTCCGAGCAGACCAGCAGCGAATGGGAGAATGCCTCCATGCCCAACGACCATGCAAGTCCCAGCCGCGCAGACGCGAAGCCCGCCGCCTTGGACACCACGGTCATACCTCTTGGTGAGCGGGCTTGGCGAAGCATCCTGGACCACGTGATCGCCGTCGGCGACGAGGCCGAGGCGACCTATTTGGAGGTCAAGAGCAGTCTGGACCTGAGCAGCAAGACGGGCGTGGCCAAAGTTGCGAAGTTCCTGCTGGGCGCAGCGAATCGGCGTCCTCACGAGGCCGCGCGGCATCTTCAGGGTTACGGGATGCTGGTCGTCGGCGCGCAGCGGGACAAGGCATTGGGCGTCCCTCGTGGCGTGGAGGCCCACGAGCTGGAGGACAGGCTCCGTCCCTACCTTGGATCGCAGTTCCCGGCGTTTGAGTTCGGCCGGATCGGCGTCGATGCCGATCGCGAGGTGCTGTTCATCATTGCCCAACCGCCCCGGGAGGGACAGCCGCCTTTCCCGTGCCACAAGAGCTTCCAAGGCGAGGACCGCCGAGACAGCCTTGAGGACGGCGCGATATACGTGCGAGGTACCAGCAACACTCGCCCGGCTCGTGCGGGCGAGATTCAAGCCCTCGTCGAGCGGGCCCGTGGGGGCGGCAAGTTGCCTATCGAGCTTGAGGTGGAGGCCCTCGGGTCCGTCGGTCGGGTCGATCACGTCGACGACATGATGGAGCGCCTCTACATGGCTGAGGAGGAACGGTTCAGCAAGCCGCCGCAGCCGGCCAAAGACACGTCTCCATCGGCACTCCTGGCATCGAGTCTTCTTGGTGGGTCGAAAGCGCTGTCGGCTGAGGACCGAGCGGCAAGACTGGACGATTGGCGGAACGAAAAGCCCGCCCACATCGCGCAGGGCCGGGAGCACTTTCTCGGCGTCGTCCTTAAGGGTCCGGGCATCCGGGTCGTCAGCCGCGACCGGTTCGTCGCCAAGCCGCACCTCACCGTGACGTTCCACAACTGCGAAGCGTTCGGTTATCTCGATGCCGAGGACGCCAACCTCGACAAGGTCCTGGAACCCGTGGTTCGCCGACAGAGCCTCTACGGGGCCGGGCTGGACCTCTCCGGCTATCGGGCCGTTCCGTCCGGGTACGCGGTCGACTGGAAGAACCACGGCGACGATGTCGAAGTCACCCTCACGCCCGAGTCTTTCCGCCCGAACGTGCCGTGGGCGACCGACCAAGACGACTACGTGATCCTTGCGCGGGACCCGCAGGCAAGTTCGGTGTCTGCCACATGGGTCCTGACTGAGGACGGCAACGATGCGGTCACCGAAGGCGCACTTGAAGTCCCCACGAGTGAATACGCCGATGCTGTCGACCTTCTCAGGGCGATGTTCTTTAAGGAACGCTGACCGCGCTTATCGTCACGTACCCGCCGAATGCAGATCAGGACTGTGTAGTTGACCGCTGAATGGTGGCCGTCTCTGATCGCTCGGTGGAGGCTCTGACCATGCGCTCAGGTGCGTCCATTAGGGAATCTTTAGAGGAACCCCCACCGGACACCCAGTCCGTTGACGTGGACGAATGGCGGCACGCCTCGGACGGCGTCCCGTAGACCCCGTCCGGCGGTCCGTCCCGCGACGGTGCGCCAAACGGAACACCCTCGGGCAGGCCTCCCGACGTCAAAGTCTGCAGGTGACTGTTGTTTCCCGTGCCACCCAATTTTGACTGGCAGCGACCGTCCCAGTTCCTTAGAACTGGAACACTCCCCCACGTAGCCACCGAGGACCGCGACACGCCATGTAAATGTGTTCCAGAACTAAGCCCAAAACGGCATCGCACCACGGTCGTACAGAGCTGACTTTCGATACAGTGTGCCCTGGATATCGGTGGCGGTGCTCGTTCGGCGGGCCGAGTATCTCCCAGTAATTCAGGGCCAATGAGACGGCCGGAAATTTATTGAACTTCGGCATCGCCGGCTAGCCGACAAGGACTTCGAGGCGCTCCGCGATGGATTGGAGTTCACGCGTTCGGCCCTGCAGTTCCTCTCCGATCTCGCCGAAGTTCGGATCGGAGAACGATCGGCGCATGGCCCTCAGCCCCGCATTCGTTAGTGGACTGTCCGTTGCCAGCGTCAGCGGTGCCTCAACGATCAATCCGTCTTCTTCGAAAACCCAAGTCAATCCCGGAACCAGCTGGCTCACCACGTCCATTGCTTCGCCCATGGTGATTTGAAGGTCGAGGCCCGGAACTCGAATCGTGAGCACATCGGCTCGCTCGTCTGCGTCGACGAGGGTCTCGGAGACCCGCCCCGCCCCGACAGCAACTCGATCCGCAAAACCCCGCACGAACCTCAGCACCGGAAGCCAGCCGGGCATGTGCTGTGTGGAGCAGTCCTTAGAGGCCGGTCTTTCGCCGGCATCGCCTGCATCGTCACTGTTGAAAGCAATCAGGAAGTCACCCCACAGTGACAGCCGAGAGATCTCATTCAAATCGAACCGGGCTTCCAGCATCGCGCCGGTTCGCTGGACGGTGGAGGACGCGGTCCGCATGGGCCTTGTTGCCGCATGTATCCGGCCCTTGAGGTCATTCGTGAGCCACCTAGTGAAGTAGTCCTCGAGCTTTTGTTGAACGACCCCGTCCTCGGTGACGAACGGGTCTAGTCCCTTTGCCCACTCGCGGTATGCGTCGAGGGCCCCATCGGCGAGTAGGTTCACCGAGAATCGAGGAGTTGCTGCCGACTCCTTCGGGGCGTCGAGCCGACGGAGCTCAGCGGTGAAGAAGGCAAGGAGAACCTGCTGCGCAGCCTCGGATAGTGGCTCGGGGACTGCGCTGGGGCCTTCCAAGCGGATCGAGACGATCTCAGCGGCTGCCGCTTGCCGGGCTTTCGTCTTGGAGGAGGCCCACGGCCCCGTCCAGGCCGGCAGATTGGCGTCTTTGAGCTGCACCGTTGCTCGGAACTCTTGTTGATGGTCGGGTCCGCGGCGCTCATGGGAGTAGTCGAAGTCCAGCCACACTTGACTGCAGAGGGTCTCAAGGCGGGTCGCTGGGTCAAGATTCAAGTCGAGGGATTCTAACCATTCGAGCAGTGCTGCAGGAATGCTCATGGGGTGGTCACCTGAACGCTCACGACGAAGGGCGCCGAATAGTGACTGAACGACGTCGGCCATCAGGGCCGCACTGACCGGTGACTTATTGGAAAGCAGCAGAAGTGGCCTGAGACTGAGTTCTTCGGAGAACGCTGAGAGGTCCTCGCGGGGGATGGTCTGCAAGCGGGCCTGGTCGGCATTTGGGTTCAGTGTTTTGCCGAGCACCTGCAGCGTAGTGAAGTGCGCGAAGACCGCCTGCAGGACGACGGATCCCTCGGCCGCGAGCACGCTGTTGTCCCGTTGGTGCGCCTCATTTACCCGGGTCTTGTTCTCGTAGGTCCAAGACGGATGCGTCAGGGACTGCATGGTCAGCTGTGGTGGCAGCTGCACACGTTGTGACAGATCGGCAATGGCCTTGGCCCAGGTGCTGGGCATCTCACGGTACGTCGTTGGGCGGTTGGGTCTCTGCAGGTTCTCCTGCTGCTCCAGGCGACTCGGAAAGTGGTTCGTGACGAACTCTTTGGCGGCCGCTTTCCGGGCGTCTTTCTTCGACGTTCCAGACCCCCGGGCTTGCCGTCCTCCCGCCGCGGCAACGGCGGTGAAGATTGCGTCGTGGTCTGGGCCCTCCCGGTGGAACTCGTAAGTGATCATGCCGTTGGTGGCGTTGCCGGCGATGGTCACAAAGTCTGTTTGGGCCAGCGCCGGAAGATCCATCGTGGCGATGAGTGCGGAGGCCGGTTTGCTGCCGCCAAAGATCAGACACAACGCTCCGATGACCTGATAAGCCACCGTGGCATTGACGCTGGTTCGCCCCCTACCGCGCTCACCGGATTGTTCCCCCATGCCCGCAACCATCGAGTCCAACCCGGAGATCCACTCGCTGAAGGCAGGCTGAAGATTGCCCAATGGCTGCCAGGACAGGGAGACGGTCTGGGCTGTATCGAACTCGTGCAGACGTGACCGGTAAGCCTCCATGATGGCCACTTTCATCCACGCCTCGCCGGTGGATTTGAGCATCCCGAGCACGGCCGACCCCACCTCGTCCTGCCCCTTCAACCTCTCGTAGAAGAAACTTGAGTGGACGCTGGATAGTTGCACCCAGCGTTCGTCTGTGTCCGTGAGTTCCAGGCCCAGGTCCGCGATCCACTGCCTCATCCGTGGAGAGAGGGGCGGAATACCGCTGATGTCCGGAAACCCCGGAAGCCGCCTCACGGGCTCCGGGGTGACCGGGATTGGCGCGGTATCGAGTGCCCGAGGAGGTCTTTCCCGGGAGGGTTGCGCTTTACTCTTTCGGCGTCGACGCACCAATCGTGCATCGGTTCGTTCCAGGACCCGAGCCATCCTGTCGCGCTGACGGAGGATTTCCGCGAAGCGCTCTGCCACGGCGGCCGAGAAGTTACCTGAGCGCAGTATTCGTTCCACGACCACGGTTTCGCGGGCCCAAGTCCCGTCTTCGTTAAGGAGGAATACCTGGCGAGACGCAGCCATCTCGTGCAGTGCTTCGGACGCCGAAACCGTGCGGCCGTGATGGATCCGGAGCATCTGCTCGCGGGCTGCCGACTTCATGGAGAGCGCCAGCCTATGGAGCGGCGTTGGAATGGCGCTGGGTGGCTCACGCAGAGCGACGATGCCCATCCACTTGTTTCCAAAACTATAAGCAGTCAAGGCGGCACCCTCACGAATCTACTCAAGAAAGGTCAGTGATCTTGAGGATATATCCGCTTTGCCGAGTTGACCTGCGATGACATCGGGCTGGCAGACTGTGGGTTTCAGCCGCAGGGAATATCCCTGCTCATGGGCCCGATCCTGCGAAAGAGATCAGTACACCCACGAGGACTTTCGCTGCTGATCGGCCGGTCCCAGGCTGGCGTTGTTCGGTCTAGCTCTGGGTGCCGCTGGCGAAGGCCCAACGTTCGACTTCGTCTGGGGCGACGGCCCGTTCCGGGGTAGAGACCTCCGTGGCCCACTGCCGCATGACTGCTACTGCGGACGTGTACGAGTTCACGCCGTACAGGAAGTTCGGGGCCACCCGGCGGTGCTGCTTGCCGGTTTCGCGGTGCAGGGTCCTTTGCACCCGCCGGTCGGCGATCAGGCACGGGTGGTCGGGGTGTCCGCCGCCGGCGAAGAAGAGGAACTTGGTGAAGAACCCGGGCCCGAGGTCTTTGATGGCGTTGGTCCGTCCTGGCTTGAGGAACGTGAATGCCGCTGCGGCGTCATGCAGGAGCCGGCCGAACCGTGGGGGGTCGGCGGCGATGGAAGCGATGCGTTTGCGGTTGCCGCGATTGCTGTCCCCGGTACCCCAGTGCAGGGCATGCCACAACAGCCTCAGAGCGGCCTCACCGGTGGTGTCCTGAACCGCATCCTCCGCGAGGGTGAAGATCCCTCCCCGGCTGATACGCCCCTTGCAGTGGGTGCCGTCGTCATTGAGGACGGGTCCACCGGGAAGATCACCGAGCTTCCGGGCCCACCAGTCGGTGTTTAGCCTCGATCCACCGATGAGCGTTGGGATGCGGTCGGCGGCCCAAGCAGAACCAGTCATTACTGCGGAGCTGGCTCCGTGGATCGAGGCTTATGCTCGGCAGTCCTGTTCTCCAACGAACGGCGCAGGAGCAACGAAGGCCTGCCCGGAAGGTACCACTTGGCGCAGGCTCCGGGGTACGCTTGGCCAAAACCTACAGGCCCAGGCAGCGCGAGTATCTGCAGATATCCATGAGATTCTCCGAGAGAGAGGATATCCACGATGGCGGAGTTCGAACCGGTCCGCGTTGTATTGCGGGACCAAACGGATGAAACTTCATGGGATGTAGAAGTTGATCCGGACGCTGACATTCAGAGTTTGCTACCCGACTTGGCCGGCGTGCTTGAACTAGATGGGGACCCAAGCAACTACGCGTTGACAGTCGAGGGATCAATACGCGAGCCCACCTTGGTCATTACCGCACGCCTCGGCCGCAAGGTTGGCAAGGTCACTCCTCGAAAAAAACCATGACTGACCAAGAGCCACTTAGGGTGCGCGTCGGGTCCGTACGCCCCCCCTATGAAGCGCCGCCACTCGCAGCAAATCCACGACGAGTAGACACGGGAAAATTTGGGCTCACACTCATCTATGTCAGCGAATCGGAACTAACGACGCTGCGAGCCCAGGCGGGCGCAAACCCGACATTCAGCACGGCCCTTTTGTTCAGTGATGCGAAATCAGGTACAAACGGGAATGCGTGGGCACTCGCTAAGCGGCTGATCGATGCGATGAAAACCCACACGCTCGCCGACGTCGCAACAAACGCTGATTTGGCGGAGGACGAGTTATACCCGGGGCGCGGAGTCTTCGTCCGGGGACTGATCGGCTCGGCTAAGTCCGTTACCCCGAGTGGTTTCGATCTCTTTCTCCGCGATGACCGCAACAGGATCCTTGTCAATGAGACGCAAGGCCTGCATTTGAATCAAGCATTCCTAGCAGGGAAAGAGGCGTGGGTGCTTGCACGAGTCGTTAGCATTCCGCGACGACAACTTCGAGCGGCGGCTATCGCGATCAAAAGTCCTCAAAGGCGTCGTTCAGTCGGCGCAATTGTCGGTCGGAGCTCAGAGAGCGCGACCGACTGAAGGACAGCCATCGCCTTGCTGAATGGGGGCCAAGCCACATCGAGCGCCGCAATGGCGCCGGTCATATCTTCCGAACGGCCGGAGGAGTAAGCGTCCACGATCGGTTGGATGCTCCCACGTGTGTTTTGGAACGCTATGAACGCATCATCGAGCGCACCTTGCAGAGTCGGCCCATGGACTATAAGGCGCGCGACAGTGAGCTTGTTCAGCAATTCACCGGACGCTTGGTCGACGCGATCCTTCATCGCGGTAGTGCTCGGATGATCGCTGTGGAGCCAAGAATCCATCGTCCCTAGCAATTCCGCTTCGCGACGGTACGTATGGGCTGTTGTCAGTACATCGGCGAACGCTTGTCGTTGCTCACGCCTGAAATCATCTTCCCGAGCGGTTCGGTTCCGCTGTTCTTCGCGGCGCCCGTTGACCCAGAGAGCAATCATGGCGCCAATCAGGGCGATCGTTGCTGCGATCATTGGGCCGAACTGTTGAAGGATGGTTGAGCCGGTGGACCCCATGAGACCTCTTAGTTTGGCGACGCTGTCGTCTCGACTGTAGCGCTCTCCCCGGTCTGCGTAACGTCCACTGGGCCGGGGCCAAAGCTCTCGATCGCGATGCGTACAGGCATCGGTCGCAGCGAGGCCGGCCACACCGCCGTGCCCAAGACCGCACACTCGGGGCTGACGGAATCAACCCCAGGCTCCGACCCGAGTCGGTGGATCGAGGTTTAGCATGAAGCAGTGGTCGATCACCGACGCCGCAGCGCTAAACGAGGGCGCGTTCGGCAAGCTCACCGGCGCACTGACGGGCGAGAACGAACGTGCCGAGGACCTGATCCGTTTGATCGGCGAGTACCTATACCAGTCACGACGGCTCCGGGTGGCCGACGAGGCCACGCCTGAAAAACCTGGCCTAGCTCCAGGTGAGTGACCAGAGGGGCCTAACCGTCTCAATGCGATTCAGACACAGAAGAACAGGCCCTGGTTGTTCTGGAGGACTCGCTCGTTCTTTATGAGTACTGGAACGAACCGGACTAGTCCGAGGAGTTACCGGTCCTGGGAAGTACGGGAGCGACATGGCCGCGGCCGATATCCTCATGATTATCTCCCTGCACAGGCGAAAGGGGCCGTGGCATGAAGTACCGCAATGAAGTTGAGGTCAAGAAGGCGCTCGGAATCGACTCTTTCCGGAACCTCTCTAAGGACAATGTGCTCCGGTTCGCCGCCATGATGTCCGACATGGACACTGAGGTGGCGCTGAAGATCATCGAACAGTTCCCGGCCTTCAAGGAGTTCGCCACCGACGCGATCTCCGAGATGAGGCGGGTGCATGACTCGGCGCTGGAAGCCAACAATAAGAACCAGCTGGAAGTCCATGCGTTATTTAATAGGATCGCCAAGACGATTGAGCGAGAACTCGACAGACCGGAACTGACATTCGACCAGCGGCGTGAGCTCACGGATCAATTGATGGAGCTCGCTCGAATGGCCTATCAGAAGGACAGCGAGAACAAGAAGTTCATTCTGGAGCTGGCCAGAACGGCCACTCTCGGCATCGGGGCACTAGTGGGAGTCGGTGCGGCCATTCTCGGCGCCAAGGCCGTACTGGAACAAAAGGACAACACGACCGACACCCACGAGGTCTGATTCCCGGCGGCAGAGACACCTGCGACGTGGCCGGCAAATTCGTATGGGCCGCCCCCAGTCACTTGCCATGAGTGCTCACCCCTTCCCGGGCCTCGAGGTCGGCCATCCGGCGGTAGAGAGTGGCTCTGGACATGCCCAGGTCCCGGGCGACCTGCGCGGCGTGCCGACCGGACTCGACCAGGTGGGCGGCGCTGCGGATCTGGGAATCGGTGAACGTTCGGGGACGACCGCCGAGGTCCTTGCCGGCGGCCCGGCGTTTGGCGACGGAGTCGGTGGTGCGTTCGCGCTTGATCTCCAGCTCCATCTGCGCCAGGGCCGCCATCACCGTGAACACCATGGATCCCATCGGCGTGTGCGTGTCCACGTCTCCCCCACCGAGGTTGAGCACCCGCAACCCGGCACCTTCCTCTCGGAGGGTCTCGGCGAAGGCGAGCATGTTCTGCGTGGACCGGCCCAACCGGTCCAGGGTGGTGATCACCAGGGTGTCCCCGTCCTGCAGGGCGGCAACCGCATTGTCGAACTTCGGCCGGGACGCCCGAGCCCCGGAGACCCCGTGATCGACATAGAGGTCATCCCGGCGGACGCCGGCCGCGAGCAGGTCCCCGACCTGCCGGTCGGCGTCCTGTCGCCGGGTCGAGACCCGTGCGTATCCGATGAGCTTTCCCACGACCACCCCCAACTGTCTCGAAACCAACGCCGTTGACACGATTTTAGACCCTAGGTTTCGCTACATAGTTATGAGAATTCTCTAGGCCGGTCGTGCCCCAGATTTCCGGGATTGCAGATCGAGGATCGAAAGGGGTCGACGAGTCGTCTCGAAAGCCATGGGATGCGAGACATGGCTTTCGGCGAGCACGACCCGACACGGCAGAATGGCTACCGACAACAAACACTGCATCAGACGGAGAACCAGGCGTGCCCAACAGCCAGCGATTGTTTCAGTCCGCGATCCACTGGCCGAAGCTGGAAGAAGAAGACTTCAACCGGGCGGTCGAACTGTTGTTGACGCGGATTTATGGCCCGGAGGCTCTCGTCATTAACGGGAGCGGCGGTGACAAGGGCATCGATGTGGCGGTACGCCAGGACGGCGTCATCAGGAAGATCTACCAGTTGAAGCATTTTCCCGAAGGCTTTTCCGGGGGATTCAAGAGGGTTCGTGAACGACAGATCAGGGACTCTTTTAAGAGGGCCCGCGACAATCATGATGACCTGGCCGAGTGGTTCCTCGTGATGCCCCCAAACCCGAAGATCGGAGAGGATGAGTTCGTCCAGGGCTTGGCAGCCAATACGGACATCGCCGTCGACATTTGGGGGCAGGCGAAGCTCGATGCGGCGCTCCTTCCCTACCCGGAAATCACAGCAGCCATCACGCGCAACGAGACGGTGGAGCTGCTGGTGCAGTTCAACGCGGAGAAGGCAGCTCTCGCCGGCCCCGGGGACCTCTCCGAGCGTGCCGAAGCACTGGTGGCGATCACCGAGGGCAGAAGCGACTACTGGGCCACAAATGTCCACGTGGTCGACGGCACGGCTGTCGAGTCATACGTGCCCAAGCACCCTGCGGCGATGGAGAAAGAGCCGATCCGCACCACCGTCGATTGGTCGTTCGGTGAGGAGCACCAATCCCTCCAAGACCAGTTGCAGCATGCCCGAGACTTCGGCTCCTTCGACCCGGTTGACCTCCCCACAGCCATTGCCACGATCACGCGCACCGGGCCGGATTGGGTTCAGCCTTATCCCTCCCTGCCCAAGGACGGGGTAATTTCCCTTACTCCGCAGATAGCGCGGCCCTCCGGGCGGGAGATCATCACGTTCGAGGTGCGTGATGATCGGGGGTATTCAAAGGGACGCTTTGAAGGTGTCGTCCAAGCCCGCGCTTTCGGGGAGCTGGGTGTGTCCATCAAGTGCACGTTCGCGAACATCGCCACCGGTGTCATGATCCTCCCGAAGGATTTCAACGCCCCCGGACATTTCAGTTACCACCTGGGCTTGTCTGACGCCTTCATCGAAGACGCGGCCAGGGTGCTCGAGATGAGCCGCGCACTCTCGGTCGGTGCCGTTGTCGAGACATACTTCAATGGTGGGCAAGTAGGGAAACTTCGCCTCGACTCAGACGACGGCCCCCTGGAGCTCGATGAGTTCGAGGAGCAGCTGATTGAGGACCTCCTAGTCCTGCAGAGAAATATCCCTGGGGCGTACTTCCACTTCCCGAGCGAAGTAGCTCCCCGGGACCGGGTGATGCTCCGTGTAGGCCGGCGCCTCCTGGAAGGCCAAGCGACCTATATGCCCCCAGGCATGAACCTGGTCTGCTACCTCACCGGAAAGCGCGACGAGACACTGCTCCGCCTTCTTCGCGAAGGGGGCGCCATTGTCAGCAATCCGGAGGCCTTTGGCTTGGAGAGCCAAGGCAGCAAATACGACCTCGGACCGGTGGCCTTCTACCACCCCAGACTCCGCGTCAAGGACGCCGACGAGGTGATCGAGGCCCTCGAAGCCGGTACGGCGGAGGGCATGAAGGTCGTTCTGCAGCCGATGGACTCCACCCTGGTCCAAGTCTGGCCAGCGGATCCAAGCCGGGACTACACGACACCACCCACTCTCGTACCGTGGAATCTCGCAGGGATCGAATACCCCGGAGAGAGCCTGGAGAGCCCCTAGGGACAACAGACCCCAGGAGCCCAGCCCGGGATGCTGACTGTATAGGGCGTGCAAGTAATTCATCGGGCCCAATCTTGGGGTTCCCGGTCTCGGTCCGGGGTGTGCCGGGCGACGTGTTCCTCGACCGGGGGCCGGTCGGTCTGGGCGGGCTCGAGGTTGATCCAGTTGTCCGACAGCCCTGACACCAGGGCCTCGTGCCGGGTCTGGCGGTCGTCCGGCCGGCTGTCTGGCTCGGGGTGCAGGGCGGCGTGGGCGGCGTGGTGGTAGCGGGCGGTGGCGTCCTTCTCGATGGGGGCCTTGCCCAGGGCGGTGTCGGCGTCGTCCTGTCCGGACACGGCCCGCCACACGAGCACGTCGGCGGCCGCCGCGCGGCGGGCGGCCGGGTCGGGGTGGCGCTGGGCGAGCTCGTCGTACCAGGCGGGCGGGTCGGCCTCGATCCGGTCCAGTCGGCCGTCGAGCTCGGCGTGGATGCGGTTCTGAAGGTCGGTGGTGACCTCGCGCTGGCTCTCGGGCTGGTGCTGCGGAATGGAGAGCGGTGCGTCCTCGGTGCGTGGGGTGCAGCGGGCCAGGATCTCCGGCATGGCATCCTCGGCCTCGGCGTTGCCGTGGTGGTGGATGGCGGGGTCGGCCTTGACCAGTTGGGGCCAGGTGGCGGCATCGGTCAGCCGGGCCACGGTCTCGGGGTCATCGCCGTAGGTGTCCTGTATCCACTGGTGGGTCCGGGCGGAGCGGGTGGCCCAGTTCAGGTAGTCGAGTTCGTGGACCATCCGGCCCAGGTCGTTGGCCCAGGCGCGCTGGACGTCGGCCACCTCGTGGGCGGTGTGCTCGGCGGACTCGCGCTTGAGCACGCCCTCGAGGACGGCCACCGGACGGTCGGCCGGTGGGGTCTCGGTCAGCAGGCCCCACTCGTCCGGGAAGTGCGCCTCGTGATCGACCCCGAAGTCGACGTAGGCGTGGTTCGCTTCGCGGCCGCGGGTCATGGCCACGTAGAACAGTTCCCGGGACAGTCCGGCCTTGGCGACGGCGTGGGCGGAGTCCACGGTGACGCCCTGGGAGCGGTGCGCGGTGGTGGCGTAGCCGAGCTCCGTGGAGGACGCGAGGTAGTCCGGGTCCAGGGTGAGCACTCCCCCGGTGGTCTCGTTGCAGGCGACCGCGGAGCCGTCGGGGTTAATCCCGGTCAGGGTCAGTCGGGTGCCGTTGGCGATGAACGCCCCGGTCTCGTCGCGCAGCGAGCGGTCGTTGCGGCGGGCCAGCACCAGGTCCCCGGCCCCGGCGGTGGCCTCCCCGCGCAGGGTCACGGTCTGTGCGACGTCCACGTCATCACTGGCCACCAGGTCGGCTTGGGCGCGGGTGTTCAGCTCGGCCACGGTGGCGTTGTCCGAGGCGATCAGGATCGTAGACAGCCCGGCTCGCTTGTCCGCCAGCCATGCCGAGTACGCAGAGTCGGCCGCGTCCTCCCCCGGAGCCCCGTGGATCCGGTCGTTCGCGGCGTATTCGCTGAGCACGTCCGCCTCGCCGCGGCGCAGGCGCAGGGAGGCGGCGCGTTCCCACTCGTGGCGGAACCGCCACACCATGTCCAACCGTTCGGGGGCGGCCTTGCGGTCCATCCAACCCAGGAACCCGCCGGCGTCCACGGCCTCCAGCTGGGCCGGGTCCCCCACCAGCAACATCTTGGCCCCGGCGGCCTCGGCCTGGTGCGCCAGTTCGGCCAGTTGGGCGGTGGAGACCATGGAGGCCTCGTCCACGATGAGCAGCTGGTTCTCGGCCAACATGTAGCGGGCCTGGGCGGCGTGCTGTTCGGCCAGCTTCGCCCCCAATCGCTCGATTCTGGCCGCCGCGCGGTCAGTTCGGGGCTGGGCCTGGAGTTGGCGCAGCTGGGTGGTGAGCTGCTGGACGCGCTGGGCGCGGCGGGCGGCCCCGTCCCCGACGGATTCGTAGAGCCACTTGGTGGTGTTCTCGGTGGCCACCCCGAGCTCGTCCCCCAGGACCCCGGCGGCCACCGCCGAGGGCGCCAACCCGACCACGGAGGACGGCCCGTGGGTGGCGGACCAGAGTCGGGCGAGGGCGGCCATGGTGGTGGTCTTGCCGGTGCCGGCCGGACCGATGATCGCCTGCAGCGCCGTCGGGGAGGACAGGACAGCCGCCGTGGCCCGTGCCTGATCCTCGCTCAGACGGTGGCCGCTGGCCGTGGTCACCTGCGTGACCTGGTCGGTGATGGTGTCCGCGTCCAGGTGCGGGCCGGTCTCCGTGGTCGCCCGGCCGATCAGGTAGGCCTCGTCATCGATGACCTGCCGGGTGGTCCACAGTCCGGCCTTGCGCTGATGGTCGAACACCGATTGGCCGTGGTGGGCGACCGCCGGGTCCTCGGTGTCCGGGGCGATGGAGCGGCTAGGGGTCAACTGCACGGCCAGGGCCAGGGCGGTGTCCACGAGCCGGTCAGTGGCCGCGTGCCGGTCGGCCGCGGTGCGGTAGCGCACCACGCGGGTGATGCGTTCGGCCGAGGCGGTCACGTTGGCCCGGGTGAACGTGGCCCGCCGGGTGGCCGCATCGGCCAGCGTCCAGACAGCCAACTGCCCGACGACGTCGTCGGTGAGCTGCTCGGGGTTGATGGTGGTGTCCGCGTGGCCGACGGCGTTGGCCACCACGGTGGCCGGGTCGTGGCCGGTGGCCAGGGACCGCTCCCGCCAACCGACCATTTTCTCGGCCAGCGACAACGACTGGTCTTCCTTCGGCGTGCGGGTTTCCAGGGTGGCCTGCTGGCGCAGCTGCAACACGATCGCGGCCGTCGGTTGGCGGCCGTGGGTGGCCACCCACTCGGCCACCAGCTGGTCCTTGCGGGCCTCGATGTCGCGGGACCGGGTGGAGAACTCGGCGATCAGGCTGTCCGGGACCCCGGCCAGCTCGACCCGATGCCCGATGGTGTCCGGCTGGGCGGACACGTCCTCGGCCTTGTCCGCCGCGACCGCGTCGGCCAGTTGCTGGCCGTCGTCGGACCTCGACTCGGGCAGCGCGCCAATCTGCTGGTGGAGCCGGTCGAACAGCAGGGAGTTGTAGGTCTCGGAGATGGCCACCACGTGCCGGTGCAGCGTATAGGAATCCAGGGTGGCCCACTGGCCGTCCAGGGTGCGCTGGACCCGGTTGGAGATGACCGTGTGGGTGTGCAGCTGGGGGTCCCCGGCGCGGGAGTCCCAGTGGTCGAATTGACTGGCCACCAGCCCGGTCACCGGCACGTGGGCCACCCCGCCGTGACCGGCCCTCGACTGCAGGACGTGGGCCTCGACCCAGGCCAGAGTCTCGTTCATCGCCTGCTCGTGAGCCTGCTGGATCTGGCCCTGCAACCCGGGGCCGGCCACCGCCCACAACGCGGACACGGACTTGGGCACCGAGAAGGTCAGGTCGAACCCGGCCACCGCCTCCCGGGTGGCCTTGGCCGTGCGCCCGGCCGGGGTCTTCGCGTCCTGCGGTGTGACATGGCTGGCCATCGGGGCACGACCCAGCAGGTCCCCGGTGCCCGGGTCACGGGCCTGCTCGTAGAGCATGACCGCGTGGGCGCGGGTGACCTCCTGTCCGGCAGTGAGGGAGGTTCCGGCCAGACCGGATCCGACCCAGCGTCCGGCCGGGGCCTTGGCCTCGGTGTAATAGGCGGTCAGGTCTTTCGGCCCGTGGTGCCCGGCATCTCCGGTGGCCACGGAATCCAGGTAGTAGGCGATGGACATCTTCGAGATCGAGACGGTCAACGGACACCCCCCACCGTGCCCGACCGCCCGGGGGCCGGTCCGGTGGCCTGTCCGGCCGCTTTTCCGGTCACGGGGGCCCGGCCACGGTGGCCGGACGGGGTGGCCACGGCCTGCCGGAACCGTGTCCAGGTGGCCATGATGTCCCTGTCCACCGCTGCAGCCGGCTGGCCGCCGGTGGCCTTGTAAAGCCGCTTGCACAGGGTGTCCCACTGCCGGACCAACCCTTGGAACTGCTGGCGCTCGGCCGCAGCCAGCTCTGCGGCCTCGGACAACTCCTGATACTTCGCGGCCAGCTGGGCGTACCGGTCCTGGACAGTGGCCACCTGGTCACGCATCCCGGTCACCTCGGCCGCGGCCACCCGGGCCTCGGCCGTGGCCGACCGATTGCGACGCAGTGCGAACAGCTCCCCTGTCGCGCTGGCCAACTGGCCACGGACACCGGCCGTCCGGCTGGCCTGAGCGGCGATGGCTCTGGCCGATGACCGCCGCTCTGCGGCTAACTGGAGACGCAGCTCGGCGAGCTCATGGTCACGTTCCCGGACCCGGCCACGGATCTGAGCCAGCGCCGCCTCCGCCTGGACAAGCTGCGCAGACACGATCGCCAGTCGATCCCGGTCGGCCACCCCCTTCCTGGTGGACGAGGCAGGACGGGCCCGCCGCCGGGCCGCGGCCTTCTTACACGCTTCGTTGCAGAACCGCTTGTTCCTCCGGCTGCCTTCCGGAAGCCACTCCGCGCAACTCTCACACCGGCGACCGTCCGCCTTGGCGGGCAGGCCGTGTGCCTGGCGTCGGCAGTTCTCATCGCAGTAGCGACGGTTCGCCCGGGCGTCCGCAGGCAACGGCTCGGCGCAGTACTGGCACTTCCGCGCGCTTATCTCCATGCCCTCAGTTCGTAGAGCGAGCGGCCGAGCGTATGTCGCAAAAGGGGACGGATTGTCCCGGAGTGCACCTTGGTGCCAGACGTGTGCTGCCTAAATCATTGATTCGCTCGTTGAGTAAAGAGACGCTCTGGCCGACCGCCAGACTTGTTGCAGTGTGCGCTGGTGTGCGTTGCCTTGGTGGCGATCGCCGGATCGGCGTAGTGGGCGTTGATGTGGGTCCGGTTGGCCGCCCGGTACTCGTCCTCGCTCAGCAGGTAGCGCAGCTCGGCGCGGTCGGCGGCGCACTCTGGGCGATTCTCGTCGAAGACCTCCGCAACCCCGGCCGCGCCCCAGCCTCCCCACCGCGCCAGGGTCTGACGCTCCTGGACGGCGGCTTCTCGGCCGGTCTGTTGCAGTTCGCGGAGGGTGCGCAGGGCTTCCAGATTGGCTCGGAACCGTGCGCGGGCACCCGATGGGGCGCCGGAGGGCAGGAACGTCTCGACGGACTCTGCGAGCGTCCCGGCGTCGGCTACCGGTGCAGGTCCGGCTGGTCGCGTTCCATCTCGGCCCGAACGATTTCCTCAGCCTGCGCCCTCGCCGCGTTCAGCCGTCCGACCTTCTCCAGGTTGGTCTCGCCCGCCGGGTCCGGGCCGGCGACCTGAACCGACAGTTCCCCCACGCTGTTCTCCGTGTCCTGCCCCAACGTCGTGAACCACATCTCCGGGTCCGGTATCAGGGCGTATTGGGTCGGGGCGAGCATCTTCCAGGTCTACTGTGCGTGCTTGCCGAACCTGTTCATAGCGAACCTCCTCGGGCTCGGGAAAGAGGAAATCATCGAGGGACACCTGGCCTTCGACCTGCCGGACTTTGCGAGCTCGGACCATCAAGGGGCTCCCGGGGTGAGGAATCAGGGTTTTCCTCGGCGTATCCATCCCCGACCAGGCCATCCTGACGCAGAGCGCGAACCACGGTGGACCGACTGACCTTGAACTTGCTCGCGATCCGGTCCAACGACCGCTGTTCGTCCTCGCGGAGCCGGCGCGCTTCGCGCACATCACGAAGTTGCAGACGCGGTGGCCACCCGCCCTTGCCCGCCGCTGCGGCCAGTCCGGCCATGGTGCGTTCGCGGATGAGCTCGCGCTCCATCTCCGCCACCGAGGCGATGATGTTGAACATCAGGCGACCCTGTGGGGCCGTGGTGTCGACGCCCTCGGACAAGGAGCGGAAAGCGACGCCGCGCTCCTTGAGCGAGTCCAGCAGTTCCACCAGGCCGCGCACGGTCCTGCCCAGGCGGTCGACACCCTTGCGTATCCCAGGGACACACTCTCGGGAACGAGGATCGGCTCCTCCGCGTCCACCAGTCGTTCCGGCCGGTCCATGCACCCTCCCTACCGGGTCAGAATTCGTCTCAGACCCTGGCGGCGAGCATAAATGTTCGTACTTGGTTTGTGACTAACTCAGGGGCTCACAGCAGCGTGTCAGAACTAAGCGTCGACAAACCGACCGTTTCTGAACGCACTCGACATGCATGAGTACTTTCTTCATTGTCACGGACCGATTGCGCGTATGCACGAAGCAACGACCGGCTAATCTGAGCAAGTCTCACCGCACTCACCGTTTCACCGCACCTCAGAGGAGGAAGCAGGGCCGGAGCCCCACAAGCCTCGCCCTGCCCAGATGCCCATGCCCCAAAAGACCCGATCCTCAATGGCCCGAAAGACCGCGCTGTCCGCAACTGTTTTGGCACTGCTGGCCACCGCCGCATGTGGAAGTCCAAGCGCCAGCGCCCCGTCATCCGAACCGCCCACCGACTCGGCTTCACCTAGCCCGTCGGAAACTGGCCCCCAGCCAGCCAACCAGGAGGTCTACGACGAGACCCTGGCCTTGCTGGACGAACAGGGCATCGAGGCAGGTGAGATCGTGGAACACGTCAGCGGCCCCTACCTGGGCATCGAACTCACCCTTAACCACGAGCTCGCCACCGACGACTGGGTCACGGGGGCGGACCTGCCCGATGGTTGGACGGAAGAGGACCGTGCCGCCGCGGCCACTTTCGGCCTGAACACCATCATCGCCGGCGCCATCAACAACGTTACGAACGACGCAGAGGACACCCCCGAGGGGATCCGCAAGCCGATCAACGACATGCTCCTTACCACGGCCACGGACGAGGCCGAGGCCTTCTTCCAGGAGAGGATTGAGGACCACGGCTGGGCCATGCCGGTCCAGGGCACTCCGTTACTGCTCGCTGAAGGATTTCGGGGGGCCGGTTATGACGGCGTGTATGACGGCCTGACCCCTCGGGTCAGGACCGTGGACTCCGAGGTCTGCAACATCCAGCCGTGGGACGGCGGCATGTTCCACGAGATGTCCGTCGACCTGGACCTGAACATGGCCATCGCCGACGGCACCTCCACGGTGGAGCCGACCCGGATGCTGGCCCAGTACAACGTGGTCAAGGACGAAGAGGGGAATTACGGGCTGAACACGTTCCAGTACAACTGGGCCCTGAAGGGCGGGGAGAACACCGCGGCAAAGATGGCCGAGGAACTCGGCGTGGAGGTCGGTGACATTGCCAACCTGGATCTCGGGGGGGCCGACTCGGACTTCTACTGCGACTGGGATGACAGCTGGGCCCTCTGAGGCGACGCACACTTCTGCACCCGGATCAATCCAGGATTCGGGCGCATCACTCTCTGAGCTGAGCAGACTTATACCGCGGCCATGATGCTCCGGGCTTGTTCTTCGATGTGGTTCCTGAGTGTCGGTAGCGGCTGGGACACAGGAAGGGCCGAAACTCCTCGGCCAGCAGATCTATGGCTTCGAGCTGCTCAGTCACAGCCGCCGGGGTCATACTTTCACCCCCTTGACCAGGCCGTCGATCTTGTCTGGTCGGAAGCCGGACCAGTGCTCGCCGTGCGGGGTGATGACGACGGGGGCCTGCATGTAGCCCAGGGCCCGCACCCTTTGCAGGGCCTCGGCGTCCTGGGACAGGTCCACGGTCTCGTAGGCGATGCCCTTGTTCTCCAGGGCGCGGTAGGTGGCGTTGCACTGCACGCAGGCGGGCTTGCTGTAAACGGTCACGGTCGTCATGGTCTGGTCCTTTCCAGTGGAACCCTCACGCTCAGGGACCGTGGATCAGGTCAGGGTCGATGCCCTCGCCGAACTCTGCGCCGGGAAAGCATCGCGGGTGGATGCCGCTGGTGATTTGCTCCCGGAGCCGGTGATCGACCTCGGGCAGGGCGTCCTGTACGGGCTCCCCCTCGATCAGGGCATCAGCCCCGGCTTGGGGTACGGTGATCCATCCCTGCTGTCCGCAGAACGGGCAAGTGGGGGTCAGGATGTCGGCGCAGTTATCTTGCATGCTGTCGTAGATCGCGTGGTGACTCATCTCGGGTTCCTTCCGCCGTGGGGGTGTGGGTTGTTCCTCTCCCCCCGTATTTTTTTGCCTGCTGGCGAAACGAAGTGAGCTGCCCCGGACGGAGCCGGCATCAACCCGTAGGGCGGTGGAGGAGAAAAGCTTGGGGAGGAAAGAAGCGACCGAGGAACGAGGAAGCGCCGACCCAAGGTTTCCGGGGGAACCGGCCCCGACGAAGGAGGAGCTTGTGCCGGTGGAGCCGGGGCGCATAATCCGAAGGACAGCAGGCAAAAAAGGAGGTCGGCCCGCCACGGCCGGCGTCCTGGTCCGCCGCCGTTCCGGCGGACCAGGACAAAACAGTCGGCCGCGCCAGCGGCCGCCCGTGTGTGGTGTTCCGAGCGAGCGAGGAACACCACTGTCCCCGGCTCGGGCAGATCCTGCGGGTGTTCGGTGTCCAGCACCGGGGTCTTCTCCTGGTCGGTCCAACCGCGCCTGCCACATCCCAGGGTTCACACAGCCGGTATCGGGTTGACTGACAAGTCCGTTCCCTACGCTGGGGAATGCCTCATCCAGGTGCGAGTGATGAAGGTGCGAGTGATGACAGGGCCCCGGGCCCGGCTGCGTGATTCAGTTGCGCAGCCGGTTGCCCGGGGTCTCGCCACGTCCGCTGGCGCCGAGGATCGTTGGGCTTTGGTGTCCCACTATGCGACCGGGAGGTCCCCCTGCAGCAATTCAGACCCCCTTTGCGCCGGGCTGATCGAAAAATGGTCCTGCCCGTGCCTGCGGTCTTGCTCGGCATCCGGATCACCGTGCAGTCCAACCACCGCCAGCGGGCCTCGTGCTAGCGACCATGGACGGCCCCTCGGCCGTGGCACCCGGCGGCCGGCGGCCGGCGTCAGAGTGCCCGGGGTTCGCGGACGATCGTGCTGCTGGGCACCGACGGGGTGGGGAAGACAACCGCGGCCGCGGCCTTGGCTGCCGCCGAGCTCAAGGCAGGCAGGCCCGCGTTGGTGCTGCGCAACCGGTCCTGTCGCCGTTGGCTGCTGCGCACCGCGCACCGCTTCGGCAGGGAACTGCCCGCAGTGTGGGCGCACCGGATCGAAACCGTGGTGCGCACCGCCAACGTCCTGCTCGCCCACGCTCGGGCCGGGCGCCGGGCCGGTGGAGACCGACTCGAAGCGCTATGACTTCGCCGTGGGCCTCGACGGTGTCGTGGCCTTCGATCAGCTGGACCCGGGCGACCGGGTGTCGCACTGGGCGCAGGGCCCGGCGCTGAGCACGGCCCGGCTGGCTTTCAACCCGCATGCCGCGGCCGATCAGCAACTCACCGACGAGACGACCGGGGCGTCAGCGTGGGGTTGACCTTCACCGCAGAGGGAGACCTCCGGGCCAACAGCGAAGGCCGACCAGCCCCGGAGAACGCATCCTGTACCTCGGCCGGCGAGCTCGAACAGTGCCTCACCACGACGACTCAGGTTCGCGTGCAGGGCCCTGCGGAACCGGTCCAGGACCGAGCCTGGATCGTCTCACAGTGAGCGGTTCGCGGCCTACGGCTCGACGAACCTCAGATCGAAAGTTTCCGAATCGGAGCTCATCCGGACGTGGCCGATAGTCTGTCCGACCCTTTCCAAGACCCGTCCTCGCGAAGGGGAGGAGCTTCGATTTAGAAGAAGGCGTTCGAGAAGCGCAACATGATCGAGGCCAGCACCCCGACGTACAGCAGGATGATGATCGGCCAGGACCACTCGGCGGCGAACTTCCTCGCCCCTGCCGACGCCGGGATCACGCCGTGCTGGAGATTCCGGGACGTCAACAGGACGAACATCGGGATCATGGCGGCCCAGACGATCATGCAGTACAGGCACAGGATGTTGATCTCGTAGACCGCCTGACTCCACAGCCAGACGATGAAGGCGAAGCCGGCCAGGACCCCGAGATTCATGCCGAGCCAGTACCACCGGGCGAACCGGGCCCGGGCGAACAGTGCCATGGCGATGGTGATGACGATGGGGAACGCCACCATGCCGATGAACTGGTTGGGGAAGCCGAAGAGCTGCGATTGCCAGGTCTTCATGACCTCGCCGCAGGACACCCAGGGATTGAGATCGCAACTGGTGATGTGGTTCGGGTCGTTCCACAGCATCACCCGCTCCATCACGAGCACGACCGTTCCGTACATGCCGATCAGGGCGGTGACCAGCAACACCCACGCGGTGCCGAGAGGGCGGGCGTACCAACTCAGGGGGCGAGGCGCCTCAGTGCCGGAGGCAACTTCTGCGAGGGAATTCACGGTTCCATAGTAGATCGTTGGCCCGCACCCCTGCGGTATCCCGTCATCCGTATTAGTCCCAATGCCGTTATGGGCCCCACTCTGACATCACACTTCCGTCGGCACCGCGAGTGTCTTAAAGGGGTATACACACCCGACGGCCCCAATGGCGAGTTAGCCGTGGATCACCTTGTTGCGATCGCGAGGGCCCCGTCCGCTAAACGGTGGGTATGACTCTGAGGTGCTGGCGGTCGGTCAGGAGCGGACGAGACGTGCGATGGCGTCCGAGGCTTCCTTCATCTTCGCTTCGGCTTCGTCTCCACCGAGCTGGGCGGCATCCACGACGCAGTGCTTCAGGTGGTCGTCCAGCAGTCCCAATGCGACCCCGCGCAGGGCGGACGTGAGAGCAGAGACCTGCGTGAGGATATCGATGCAGTACTTCTCTTCCTCGACCATGCGGTGGATGCCGCGGGCTTGTCCTTCGATGCGCTTGAGACGGGTCAGGTACCGGTCCTTGTCGGAGATGTATCCGTGGTGCGCGGCTTCGGTCGCTTCGGCGGGGGTGGTCATGGTGGTCTCCACTCGGTCAGGCGTCATACGTTTCAGGTGGTTAGGGTGTGGGCCGGCTGGGGTTCCGGCGCTGGACTGGCGGCCTGCACGGTAGTGCTGGCCTTGCTGGTGAAACCACGTAGCCGGAGGCTGTTGCCGACCACGAAGACGGACGAGAAGGCCATGGCCGCCCCGGCAAGCATCGGGTTCAGCAGGCCCAGGGCGGCCAGCGGAATCGCAGCGGTGTTGTAGGCGAAAGCCCAGAACAGGTTGGTCTTGATCGTACCCAGGGTCTTGCGCGACAACCTGATCGCGTCCGCGGCGGCACGCAGGTCCCCGCGGACTAGGGTGATGTCCGCTGCCTCGATGGCCGCATCGGTACCGGTGCCCATGGCCAGGCCCAGATCCGCTTGGGCCAGGGCCGCGGCGTCGTTGACGCCGTCACCGACCATGGCCACGACCTGCCCGCGATCCTGGAGCTCGGTGATGATGCGGACCTTGTCCTGGGGCATCACCTCGGCCAGGACCTCCTCGATGCCCACCTGGGCGGCGACTTGTTCGGCCACGGCCTGGTTGTCACCGGTCAGCAGGACCGGCTTGAGACCCAGGCTGCGGAAGAGGGTGATGGCCTCGGCACTGGTGTCCTTGAGGGCATCGGCCACCACCAGCACACCGCGGACCTGTCCGTCCCAGGCCACGACGACGGCGGTCTGGCCGGCGGATTCGGCTCGGGCCTTCGTGTCGGCCAAGTCGGTCGGCATGGTCAGGGACCAGTCGGCCAGCATGGTCTCGCGGCCGACGACGACCAGATGTCCGTCGACCACGCCCTGCACACCGCGGCCTTCGTGGTTGGCGAAGGTCTCCGGGACCGGCAGGGAACCAACGCGTTCGGTGGCACCGCGGGCAATGGCCTGGGCGATCGGGTGCTCGGAGGCGTCCTCCACGGCACCTGCCAGACGCAGCAGCTCGTCCTCTCCGGTCCCGGCGGAGGGGTGCACGCCCTGTAGGGTCATCGTGCCGGTGGTAACGGTGCCGGTCTTGTCCAGCACGATCGTGTCCACCTTGCGGGTGGACTCCAGCACCTCCGGGCCCTTGATGAGGATGCCCAGCTGGGCGCCGCGGCCGGTGCCCACCAGCAGGGCGGTGGGGGTGGCCAGGCCTAAGGCGCAGGGGCAGGCGATGATCAGCACGGCAACGGCGGCGGTGAACGCGGCCGCGGCCGGGAACCCGGCACCGAGCCAAGCAGCCAGGGTGGCCACGGCGATAGCAATCACGATCGGCACGAACACCCCGGAGATCCGGTCGGCCAACCGCTGGATCTCTGCCTTGCCGGTCTGGGCGTCCTCCACCAGCCTGGCCATCTGCGCCAGCTGCGTGTCGGAGCCGATGCGGGTGGCCCGTACGAGCAGGCGGCCGCCGGTGTTGACGGTGGCCCCGGTGACCGGGTCGCCCTCGGCGACCTCGACGGGCACGGACTCGCCGGTGAGCATCGAGGCGTCCACAGCACTGCGGCCGGTAACCACGACGCCGTCGGTGGCGAACTTCTCCCCGGGACGCACCACGAACTCATCTCCCACGGCCAGTCGGTCGGTGGGGATGCGGACCTCGGTGCCGTCGCGTAGCACGGCCACGTCCTTCGCGCCCAGGTCCAGCAGCGCGCGCAACGCGGCCCCGGCCTGGCGCTTGGAGCGCTTCTCGAAGTAGCGGCCGGCCAGGATGAACAGCAGCACCCCGGCGGCGACCTCGAGGTAGATGTTCCCGGCCCCGTCGGTGGGGGCCACGGACAGCTCGAACGGGTGGGTCATCCCCGGGGTCCCTGCGGTGCCGAGGAACAGGGCGTACAGCGACCACAGGAACGCCGCGATGGTACCCATTGAGATCAGCGTGTCCATGGTGGCGGTGCCCTGGCGCAAGTTCATCCAGGCGGCCTTGTGGAACGGCCAGCCGGCCCAGACGATCACCGGTCCGGCCAACGCCAAGGACAACCACTGCCAGTACTCGAACTGCAGGGCCGGGATCATCGCCATGGCGATGACCGGGATGCCCAGCACCGCGGCGCCGATCAGCCGGTGCCGCAGGGACACCAGCTCGGCGTCGGGACGGTCATCTTCCCCGTCCTGGTCCTGCCGGCCAGTGCCGGGCAGTGTGGCGGCGTAGCCCGCCTTCTGAACCTCGGCGACCAGGGACTGGGGGTCGTAGCCGGCCGGGGCGCTGATCCGGGCTTTCTCGGTGGCGTAGTTCACCGTGGCGGTGACGCCCTCGAGCTTGTTGAGCTTGCGCTCAATCCGGTTCGCGCACGAGGCACAGGTCATCCCGCCAATCGCCAGTTCGACATCGGTACTGCCCGCTTCAGGCGCGACCAGGGGTGCAGACATGGGGTTCATCCTTCTTCCGGTGTCGCCGGGGGGCCCGGTCACACTCATTGATCATCGGCCGGGGTCAGTGGTCGTCGTCCGTGTCGGCTGACTCAGGCGATTCGGCGGGGGCGGGGTGTTCCTCCTGCCCGTCGGCGGGGTGCTGGTCCATCCGCAGCTCCTCGGCCTGTTGTTTCCAGGCTGAGACCGTTTCGTACGGCACGAGGGCTCCGCCGGCCGCGAAGGAGCCGGCGAAGACCACCGCCAGCCCCGCGGCGTAGGCCCCCAGCCGTCCGGCAGCATTCACGCCGACCGCACCGCCTGGTAGCCGGCCTCCTGCACCGCAGAGATGACCGCGGTTTCATCGACGGGTTCGGCGCCGGCGACCACGAGCGTCCCGTCCTGGTGGCTCACCTCGACCGACTCGACGCCGGGAACCTCCTCCACCTCTTCGCGCACCGACATCTCGCAATGCCCGCAGGTCATTCCGGTCACCTGAAATTCAGTGGTGTTCATGATCTCTCCCAATTGGACTTCATACCCCAGGGGGGTACATGTACAGTCCTATTCATACCGGCAGGGGGTATCCCTGTCAAGGGCGATCGGGAAAGAAAATGAACCAAGCTGGAATCGCCATCCGGCTCGCGATCGACAGCGTGGGTGCCGTTGGCACCCACGCACAAAAGTGTCGAATGTGGATTGCCAGCACGCACACCATTGGCCTCAGGAAGAAGGTGAAATGACTTGAGCTTGGCGGCCGCGTTCGTCTATGGAGTGATCAGGCTTCAGTCGGATCCGGTTCATGCCGATTACGCAGCGCAGTGCTGGGTACGGGAGATCGTGGGCACGCTTATCGGCAGTGGACGGCGCTTGTTACCCGTTCCGTTCGGATGTCGTTTTCCGCGGCGGCAGGCGCAATAGTATCTCCAGTGGTCCGGTCCTGAACCAACGGGTCCATGCCCAGGAGAAAGCCGCCGCTGCAGCGACCAACACGACCGTGACAAGGATCCCTTCGGCCAGGGAGTCCGGGCCGGGGCGGACGATCACGGCCAGGGCTAGCAGGTGTCCCACGTAGACGGTCAGGGATAGTCGGCCGGTGGCGGATAGCACGGACAGATACCGGGACGCGAACGTCTCCCCCATCAGGCACAGCCCCAGCACGAACAGTGCGGCCCCGGAACTGGAGGCCAGCCACAACGGCATCTGCGAATGGGCGGTCGCGGAGATGAGCCTGTCCATTCCCACGGTCCGGCCCGGCTCGCCCAGGACCAGGATGAGGACCTGCGAGAGCAGGTACGCGCCCACGGCTGCCACCGCGCCCCATAGGATCAGCCGTCGGTGCAGGGCCGGGTTCCTCAGGTCGACGCGACCGAGCAACATCCCTGCCAGGAAGGGTGCCGCCCACACCACGATCGGGTAGGACCCCGTGAAGAGGATGCCGCCCAGGATCTCAGCGGGTGGGTCCAGCAGGGTCGGCTCCGTGACTTGGAAGGCGTCAGATTCCCTCCGCACTGCCAGCCAGATCAGCGGGCCGAGGACCAGGGATGCGCCGGACAGTGCGGCCAGCAACCAACCGGGTGCCTTCAGCAGTGGCAGGCAGGCGATGAACAGGAGCCCATACAGGGGCAGGATCACACTCGCCTCGTGGCCGGCCAGCTGCAGGGCCAAGCCGCCGACCAGCAGCAGCGCCGCCCGCCACAGGAGAGTACGCCACGGCACGGGTGCACCGCCGGGGTCGCGCACGGACCGGGTCATGATGGACGTCCCCACCCCGGCCAAGAGCATGAACAGCAAGGAGGCCCGTCCCAGGGGGAGGTCGTACAGCGTGCCCAGGAAGCCGTCGACGCCCCGGGGGCCTACGTTGACGGCGATCATCCCGATGATTGCCGTCGATCGGGCGATGTCCAGACCGACCAGCCGTCCGCCTCGCCTACTGTCGTCGGACTGTCCGTCGACGGCGCGTCCCATGCCGGCTCTGCGGGCGTCACGTCCCGGTTGCCCGGTGTCGCCGTCGGATGAGTGCGGGGTCCGCCGTTCGCCGTCGGGCTGGTCGAAGGAAAAGGGGACAGTGCCCATGGCTGTCATTCTGCTCCCGATGGGGAGTCGGCGTCGGCGATGGCCACGTCAGCTTCCCGGCGGCTGTCCCTCGCACCGGTGATCTGACCGGTCTCGTAATCGATCTCCAAGGCCTGCACGGAACCGAAGATCGCCTGGTCACGTTCGGTGCGCTGCAGTTCCCAATCCCGTGCCGTGATCAGTTCGGCCAGCTCGGGGGAGGGCTCCTCCTCCACGGCCAGCACCCCGTCCTGCAGGTGGAATCGAGGTGCGTCCACGGCCTCCTGCAGCGTGGCGCCCTGCAGGCCCCACGCCACCAGCACGCCGGTGAGGATGTTCGGGATCTGGTGTCCTCCCGGGCTGCCCAGCCCGAGCACCGGCCGGCCCTGATCGTCGAGCACCATGCTCGGGGCCGACCAGCTCACGGACTTGCGCCCCGGCTCCGGCTGGTTGGCCTCCGACTCCTCCGTGGCGAACCGGGAGAGCTGGTTGTTGAGGAAGAACCCGCCCACGTACTCCGACTCGCTGCCGCCCCAGAAACTCGTGAGCGTGTTGGTCATCGACACCGTGAAACCGTCCTGGTCCACCACGGTCAGGTGCGTCGTGTTCCCTGCCGTCACGGGCTGACCGGCGGCCTGCACCAGTGCGCCCCCGGCACCGGGCACGGCGCCCTCGCGGGCGTCCGGCCCCGTAAAGGCGCCGACGTCGGCTCCGCCGGCCAGCAGATTCACCTGCTCGGCGATCCGGGCGTTGGCTTCGGGATCCGTGAGCCGATCGACGGGGACGTCCACAAAGTCCGGGTCTCCGATCAGGTGCTTCACCGAACCCTCGGCAGCGATCCATGCCTCGGAGAGCCGGTCTACGTATCCGGGGCTACCGGGCTCGTGGCCGTCGATGCCCAAGGCCTCGGCGAGCTGCAACTGCTGGACCAAGGCCGCACCGGGCAGCGGAGGGGCGGCCGAGAGGACCTCGTAGTCCCCGAAGTTACCGCCGACCGGCACGACCTGCTCCGACTCATAGGCGGCCAGGGAAGCGGCGTCCAGGCCGTCCACCGAGGTCAGCTCCTGGGCCAGGCTGCCGGTATAGAAGACCTCCGGTCCCTCCTGGGCCAAGGTGGTCATAGTCTGGGCTAGATCCCGTTGGACCAGCCGATCGCCGGCGGCCAATGGCTCACCGGAAGCGTCATGATAATGGTTGAGCCCCTCAATGGAGGCGGGACCGAAGTCGGAGCGCAACCGCTGGGCCAGGAACTCCGAGACGGGGAAGCCATCTCCCGCCAGGCCGATGGCCGGCTCCAGGACCTGGTCCCAGTCCAGGTCGCCGTGCTCGGCGTGGAGCTCGGCGAGTCCCGCAACGAAACCGGGGACACCCGTGCCGGAGTCCGGGATCCTGCCGTCCTGGGCCACCACTTCGCGATAGTCGTAGCTGACCGGTTCGCGGCCAGGGCCGGCCAGAATCACCGAGCCCCCGCCACCGATCCCGGAGGCATAGGGCTCCACCACGGCCACGGCGAAGGCCGTGGCCACAGCTGCGTCGGCGGCATTGCCACCCTGGGCCAGGATGTCCATCCCAGCCTCGACGGCCTCCGGATGGGCCGCGGCCACGGCGTGCTGCTGGAGTTGCTGTCCCGGCTCGGGTTCCGTCGTCGGGCTGGTGGCACCCGACGACGGGGCATCGGGCGTGCGAGAGTCGGAAGCGCCGGAGCCGGTGCCGCCTGCTTCCCCGGCGGGACTCGGCACAGGGGAAGGCGCGCTGCACGATGTCATCAGCAGTGCTGCGGCCACGGCAGAGGCGGTCCGGAAAGCGATGCTTTTCATGAGGTCCTTCACGACGGTGGGGACTGGGAATATAACGTTTGAGTCACGGATGATTCTCGCCCACGTGCAATCCCAGATAAGTTCGCCGCGCCGGCGGAGGCACCGCCGACGCGGGAGAACGTGTCGCACAGGCTGATTCCTCTCGCTCAGCGCCCTTGTGCACCGTGGCCGGGACGACCTTCGCCAAGTACCCCGCCGAACCGCTGCGTCTAATCCAAGCCCACCATCCGGGTCCAGCTGGAAGAGGCGCGGTCAGGCACCGATCAGCCCTGCAGGTCTTCACCTTGCGAGCAGGCTAATCCCGTACCGTTCAGTATCGGGCGGCGGTACCCATCATGTTCCACGGGCTGTAGTCGACATCCGTCACGGCCACCCCCATCTGAGGATTGCGGGCGTGGGCGATCTGGCCGTCACCGATGTACATGGCCACGTGGTAAATCCCGGAGGCCGAGCCGTTGTTGGACCAGAAGACCAGGTCACCGACCTGGAGGTTGTCCAGGGAGACGTATTGGCTGGCGGCCGCGTACTGGGCCTTGGAGTTCCGGGGCAGCTCGATGCCGGCCTGGGCGAAGGCATTCTGGGTGAAACCGGAGCAATCGTAACCGGTGGGGCCATTACCGCCCCAGACGTAACCCACGCCCGGATCGGCGGCCTTGGCCGTGGCCCACTGCACGGCCGCTCCCCAACCGGTACCACTGGAGGAAGCGGTGGAGTAGGAGGCCCGCTGGATGTCCTGGGCCGGCTCACCGCTGGTCGTTGATGAGTGCGTGTGGGCCCCGGATGAGCGGGGCTTCTCAGTTGCGGTTCCGGAGTCCCAGGTCCAGGCATTGGCGGTGGAGCCGCTGGGAGCGGAGTAGGCGCCTTCGTTGGCAGTGGCCGGGCCCATGCCGGCCACCGTGGCTCCCACCACGGTGGTCAGGCCGACCGCACCCATGGTGAGGGAACGGCGGCGGTGTGAACGGCGGGTCTGGGCTTCAGCCTCGATGCGGGCACGACGGGTGGGATAGGACATGGGTTACCTCGGTAGACATTGGCGTACATGTTCTGGACTTCTCCCACGGCCTCGAGATCCAGCATTTAGCCGGCTATCCCTTTTGGCGAAATGGTCTGTGACCAGAACGTTATGCAACAATACGGATTCGTTATCTGGTCGCAACTTGTCGGCGTGCCAAGTTCCGAGCCGATGCAGGGTTGAGCCGGGACCGGAAAGGCCGTCATTTCGGGCCTAGCCGCCCGCTCGAACGGCCCGGTCGGAGCCCGTGGCCGGCAGGGATCTTCACGGAATCTTCAAGGTTGGGCCCTTCATCCGGGTCGAGTGGGGGTCTACGGTCGGTTGCATGGCGGGCCGGTTCTGGCCGGTTCGTCTTCCGAACCGCACCGATGAAGGAGTAAGCCATGACCCATCACGTGAGCTCGATGCTGGAGACCTACCCGAAGGACTTGGGGAACATCGACCAGGAGAAGCTGGCCGAGTGCATCGAGGCCTGTTTCGAGTGTGCCCAGACCTGTACGGCCTGCGCGGACGCGTGCCTGGCCGAGGACATGGTTTCGGAGTTGACCCAGTGCATCCGCTTCAATTTGGATTGCGCCGACATTTGCGCGGTCACCGGGCGTGTGCTGTCTCGCCAGACCGGCAACAACGTCGAGACCACTCGTGCCCTGCTGGAGGCCTGCCGGACCGCCTGCAAGGCGTGCGCCGAGGAATGCGAGAAGCACGCGCAGATGCACGAGCACTGCAAGGTCTGTGCCGAGGCCTGCCGGCGCTGCGAACAGGCCTGCGCTGAACTGCTCGCCACCCTGGGCTGAGCACAGCCCGGCCGATGCCGGAATACCAGTCAGGGCCAGCAGGCGTGGAGCATGTGCTGCTGGCCCTAACTGGTGCGACGGCACAAGAGCATCCCCGCAGAAGAAGAACCCGGCGTGTCAAAGACAGAACACAGCAGTGACCAGGGTGGTGATCGCGACGGGGGTCCCCATGCGCCCCGCCGCTCCCTGAAAATGTATCTGCGGTTCGCCGCGATGATCCTGACCGGCATGGTGGTCATGTATTGGACGATGTTCGCCGGTTCCTGGGAGTGGGGACACATCCGCTGGAGCGAGAGCCGGCTGTTCATGGCCTTGACCATGGGCGGGGCGATGGGCCTGGTCATGGTCGCCTGGATGCTGAACATGTACCGGAACCCGAAGGCTAACGTGGCCGTGGTGCTCGTGAGCGCAGTGCTTCTGGGCGGGTGGCATCGTCCTGGACCGCAGCCAGGCGACCGTGGACGACAGCGACTTCATGCGAGCCATGATCCCGCACCACTCGCTGGCCATCACGAGGTCCGAGCGGGCCGGTATCGAGGACATCAGGGTCTGTGAGCTGGCCGTGGAGATCAGCGAGGCCCAGTGGCGGGAAAATTTTCGAGATGGACTGGCTGATCGAGGATATCGAACGTAACGGGGCGCCACGACCCCCAAACAGGCGCAAGCACGGTCCGTGCCTGACTACGAGGAGCCGGCCGAACGCCAGTGCCCCACCGGCTGACGGTTCCCCTCAGGGCGCACCCCCGCCCTGTCGGGGATCACGGGTCGGATGGACGCCAACCGATGCGCCAGGACCCACACGGCCCCATCTGCCTGGGTGGATGGAGCCGTGTGGGTCCTTTCAGTGCAACAGCGGCACGGGCAGAGCCGATCAAGAGGGGGTGGTGGATCCCGTCAGAGGTTTCCGAGCATCTGCTCCATCTCGGCGATCTCGGCCTCCTGGGCGGTGATGACTTGTTCGGCGAGGGCCACGGCCTGGGGGTTCTGGCCGTTGTCGACCTGGTCCTGGGCCATTTCGACGGCGCCCTCGTGGTGGGCTGTCATCTGTTCCAGGTACAGCCGGGCCGCTTCGGTGCCCTGGGCTTCCTCGAGGGCGGCCAGGTCCTCCTCGGACATCATCCCGCTCATCCCGCCGTGGTCCATGCCCTCCATGCCCTCCATGTCTCCCATGGGTTCCGCGTCCCAGGCGGCGAGCATGGCGTTCATGCGTTCGATCTCCGGTCCCTGGGCGTCGATGACTTGCTGGGCGAAGTCGGCGACCTCGGTCGGGATGTCGTCCTTGGCCAGCAGCATCTCACTCATCTGAACGGCCTGCTCGTGGTGGGGGAGCATCATCTGGGCGAACATCACGTCCGCGTCGTTGTGCTCGGCCGAGATCTCCTCGGCCGAGCCGGTAGCCGTGGCGGACGGGGTAGCGGTGTCCGTGGAGGTGGCAGCAGCCGAGCTGGTAGCCGGGGTCGACTCGGAGCCGGCGCCGTTGTCCTCGGCACCGGTGCCGCCACAGGCGGTCAAGGCTAATGCGGAGGCCAGAGTCAGGGCGGCCAGGGTGGTGGTGTTGCGTTTCATGGTGATTCCTTCCATTGGGGGTTTCAAAATCGGGTCCGGGACCGCGATCAGCTGGTGGCCGTCGCGGGCTGGGTTGCGGTGTGCCGCTGCCCGGTGTTGGCCGGGGCGAGCCGTGCGGGGTCAAGGTCGGTCCGGCGTAGCAGTTGGGCGTTGAGGGCCACCACGATGGTGGACAGGGACATCAGCACCGCCCCGACTGCCGGGGACAGCACGAACCCGATCGGGGCGAGCACGCCGGCGGCCAGGGGAACGGCGACCACGTTGTAGCCGGCGGCCCAGATGAGGTTCTGGATCATCTTGGCGTAGCTGGCCTTCGAGAGCTCGATCATGGACAGCACGGCCCGGGGGTCGTTACCGGCCAGCACGACGCCGGCCGATTCCATGGCCACGTCGGTGCCGGCACCGATGGCGATACCGACCTCGGCGCGGGCCAGGGCGGGAGCGTCGTTGACGCCGTCGCCAACCATGGCCACACTCAGACCGCGGGATTGCAGCTCGGTGACCTTTGAGTCCTTGTCCTTCGGCAACACCTCGGCAAAGACTTCGTCTATGCCTAGGTCCGCTCCCACGGCCTCGGCGACCTGGCGGGCGTCGCCGGTGATCATGGCAACCTTGATCCCACGTTCGTGCAGGGCGGCCACGGCGGCCCGGGACTCGGGACGGACTTTGTCCTCCACGGCCACCGCTCCGATGACGGTGCGGTCACGGACGACGTGCAGCACCCCGGCCCCTCGGTCGGTCCAGGCCTGGGTGTCAGCTCTGAGGGCCTCGGGGGTGTCCAGGGCGAGTTCGCGGAGCATGTTCGGCCCGCCCACGAGGACCTCGGATCCGTCCACGGTCGCTTTCACCCCGCGGCCGGTGGCCGACTGGAACCCGGTGCCGCGCAGGCCCAGCGCGGAGGCTTCGGCATGCCCGATGGCGGCAGCCACGATGGCTCGGGCCACCGGGTGTTCGCTGTCGGCCTCGGCGGCGGCCGCGTAGGCCAGCAGCTGCGCCTCGGAGGTGCCCGGGGCCGGTGCGGTTCCGGTGAGGACGTGCGCCCCCTCGGTCAGGGTGCCGGTCTTGTCGAACAGGACCACGTCGATGGTGCGCATCCGCTCCAGAGCCAACCGATCCTTGATCAGCACCCCGGCCTTGGCGGCGCGCTCGGTGGAGATCGCGATGACCAGTGGGATCGCCAGGCCCAAGGCGTGCGGACAGGCGATCACCAGCACTGTGACGGTGCGGGTGACGGCGTCATCCGGCCGGCCGAGGGCCACCCAGACGATGGCGGTGATGATGGCCGCGGCCAGGGCGAACCAGAACAGCAGCGCGGCAGCCCGGTCGGCCAGGGCCTGAGCGCGGGAGGAGGATTCCTGGGCGTCGGCGACCATCCGCTGAATCCCGGCCAGGGCGGTGTCGGTCCCAGTCGCCTCGATGCGTACCCGCACGGTGTTGTCGGTGGCCACGGTCCCGGCCACCACCGTTTCGCCCACGGTGCGGGCCACAGCCCGGGATTCGCCGGTGATCATGGACTCATCGAACTCCGCCGTACCCTCGGTCAGGATCCCATCGGCCGGCACTCGGGCCCCAGAGCGAACCAGGACCGTGTCCCCGACCGCCAGCTCACCGATCGCAACGGTCACGGTAGTGCCGTCATCGGTGACCTTCTCGGCTTCGTCCGGCAGCAGGGCGGCCAGAGCATCCAGGGCGGAAGAGGCCGCGCCAAGGGCACGCATCTCCATCCAGTGGCCCAACAGCATGATGACCACCAGCAGGGCCAGCTCCCACCAGAAATCCAGCATGAACCCGCCGATGCCCAGGGTCGTGATCCAAGAGGCCACGAAGGCCACCGTGATGGCCATGGCGATCAACAGCATCATCCCGGGCTGCCGGGAGCGCAGCTCCGTGATCCCGCCCTTCAGGAAGGGCAAACCGCCGTAGAAATAGATCACGGTGCCCAGCACCGGGGCGATCCACTGAGAGCCCGGGAACTCGGGGACCCGGTAGCCGAGCAGGTCGGCGACCATGTGGCTGAAGACCACCACCGGGATCGACAGCACCAGTGAGAGCCAGAACTTGTTCTTGAACATCGCCACGGAGTGCCCGGCATGTTCCCCGTGGTCGTGAACCGCGTGATCCTCATCCACCGCGGAGTGGGCGTGCCCTTGGGGCATAGCCTGCCCGTGGGTGTCCTCATCAGCGTGCTGGCCATGGCCGGCACGCTCATGGTCTTGATGGTGCGAGGTGCTCATGATATTTCCTTCCCATTGGCCCCCTACGGGCCGAGGCGGTGGGCCAAGTGATCAGGACGTCAGGACGCGGTAGCCGGCCTCTTCGATGGCCGCCCGCACGGTGTTTGAGGAGGCGGCGCCGGTCACGGTGACGGGGGAAATGCCGCCGGCCACCAATTCGACCTTGACATCGTTGACCCCGTGCAAGGCACTCACCGCTCCGGCGATGGTTCCGACGCAGTGCCCACAGGTCATCCCCTCCACCCGATACGTGGTGGAGGTCCCGGAAGCGGCAGGGAATGACGCCTCCGCGGCGTCGGAGCCCGGAGTAGGGGCGGCGTCCGGGGCGCAGCACGAGCAGCCGCCGGAGGCCATCGGCAGGGGGCTGGACATCGGTTCGGTCATGATGGGCTCCTTCGTCGGATGTGGGCGGTGGGACTGCGCCCTCCTCCCGGTATATACCCCTGGAGGGTATCAATCAAGATGTGGTGGAGTGGTTTCCGTCGCCTCGGGCAGGCAGGTGGACGGTGAACGTCGCCCCGGCGTCCGAACCTGCGGAGCTGGCGGTCAGTGACCCTCCATGGGCTTGGACCAGGGCCCGGGAGATGGCCAGGCCGACCCCGGACCCGCCGTGGCCCCGGTCGCGGGCGGCGTCCCCGCGGTAGAACCGTTCGAAGATGTGCGGCAGGTGCTCGGGGAGGATGCCCTCGCCGGTGTCGCTGACGCTGAGCGTGATCCCTCCTGCACTCTGCCGAGCGTCCAGGGTTACCTGGCCTCTTGCGGGGGTGTGGCGCAAGGCGTTGGTGAGCAGGTTGCCCAACACCTGACCCATGCGTTGGCGGTCGACCTCCACGGTCGCGATGTCCTGGCTCGGATTCAGGATCAAGGCCACGCCCTTGGCGGCATAGGTGTCCCGATGGGCTTCAGCGGCGGCCTGCAGTAACTCGCCCGCCGATTCGATGGTGCGATCGAGCTCGATCCGTCCTTCCTCCGCCCGGGAGACGTCGTGGATGTCTTCCACCAGCCGGGTGAGGCGGGCCAGCTGTTCGTCCATGAGCTCGCCGGTGGCTTCGCCCCAGCGTGAGACTCCATCCTGCAGGGCTTCGAGGTAGACGGTGAGCACGGAGATGGGAGTGCGCATCTCGTGGGCCAAGTCCGAGAGCATCCGACGGCGGGTGTCCTCGGTGCGTTCGAGCCGCTCGGCCATGGTGTTGAACGAGGCGGCCAGGTCCTCCACCTCGGTCCCTGCCCCCATGGCCGGGACCCGGGTGTCGTACTTGCCGCGCGCCATAGCCGTCGCCGCTTGGGTCAGGGCATGGATCGGGTTCTGGATCCGGCGGGCGACATACCAGGTCAACACCAGGCAGCAGACTAGGGCGGTGGCCAAGGCCACGCCCAGGGTCCAGAAGTTGGTGTCTCGGTAGGCCTGCTCCACGTGCAGCATCTGGGTCGCATCATGCCCGGCCCCGGCCTGTTCCAAATGCTCGTGGAACAGCGGGGGGCCGGCCAGGGAGGCCACCGCCACCGCGGCCAGGATGCTGACCGCCACCACCAGCAACTGGGCCAGGAAGAACCGGGCCGCCAGGCCGCGGTAACGTCGCTGGCCGGTCACTGTTCTGCCATCCGGTAGCCAACCCCGCGGACCGTGTCGACATAGCGCCCGGGGTTTTCGTCGAGTTTGCGGCGCAGATTGCCGATGTGTACATCCACGAGTCGTTCATCCCCCACCCACCCCGGATCCCAGACGATATCGATCAGCTGACGCCGGGAGAACACTTGATAGGGACGTCCCGACAGGGCCGCCAGCAGGTCGAACTCCGTGGGCGTCAGCCCTACCGGTTTCCCGTCCACGTGGGCTTCGTGGGCGACCAGGTCGATCACCAGCGACCCGAAGGCCCGTGCCGGTTCTGGGACGGTTGCCGTCGTGCGGGGCCGACGCATGACCGCCCCCACCCGGGCGACCAGTTCCCGGACACTGAAGGGTTTGGTGATGTAGTCATCGGCGCCCACTGCCAGCCCTTGCAGCCGGTCCGGTTCATTGCCCCGGGCGGTGAGCATCAGCACGTAGCACTCGGAAAAGGCCCGCACGCGCCGGCACACCTCGATCCCGTCCAGTCCGGGCAGGCCCAGGTCCAGGACTATCACGTCGGGATCATGCGTGCGGGCGGCCTGTACCGCATCGGGTCCGGTGTGGGTGGTGGTGACCTCGTAGCCGGCCCGCTCCAGGTAGGTGGCGACCATGCGTGCCAGGGGCTTTTCGTCATCGACGACCAATACCCGCCCGGTGGACGAGCCAGTGCCAAAGTTCATGTGTTCAGTTTCCCCCGGCTCACGGCCCGGAGAGCGACCCAAGACACCAGACCGGGGAATCTTCATCAAACCTTCAAGGCAAACCGTCCGGAGCTCCTGAGCCTCCGGCGGACAATGGTAGGTGGCCCCGCAATCGGATCGGGGCGGAAAGGCACCATGACTACCCGCAGAACCCTGCTCGCCGGCGGACTCGGCCTGATCGGTGTCGGCACCCTGACCGCCTGCACCGTGCCGAGCACCTCAAGCCCCCAAGACGCCAACACGCAGACCCCGGGCACGGCGATCACCCACATCCATGCCATCGTGCGCGACCCCGACGACGGCGTCGTGCTCCTGGCCACCCACGAGGGCCTATTCCGCCTCCAGGACCGCGAGCTGGTCCAGGTGGGCCCGGTGGTGGATCTCATGGGTTTCGCCGTGACGCCCGAGGGCCGCTATCTGGCCTCCGGCCACCCGGCGCCCGGTACCGACCTGCCCGAACCATTGGGCTTGGCCGAGTCCACGGATCACGGCCTGAGCTGGGAGGTGCTCTCCCGGGGCGGCCAATCCGACTTCCACGCCCTGGCCGCCGGCCCGGACGGCGTCCTCGGCTTCGATGGTCAACTGCGTGCCAGCGCCGACGGAATCAACTGGCGGACCCTCACGATCCCTACCCCACCCGCATCCTTGGCCATCTCCCCGGAAACTGGGACCGTGCTGACCACCACCGAAGCCGGGATGCTGCGGTCAGTAGACAACGGTGCCACCTGGAGCACCCTGGACACCCCGCAGCTGATGCACCTGGTCGCCTGGGCCGACGACACCACAGTCGTTGGCGCCGGTACCGACGGCCGGTTGCTGACCAGCTCCGACGGCGGCGACACCTGGACCTCCAGTGACCCGCTGAGCGACACGGCCTCCGCCCTGGGAGCCAGCATCACTGACGACGGGCAGGTCGAAGCACTCCTAGTCATCGGCACGGCCGTCCTACGCACCACCGACGGCGGGAACACCACCGAACCGCTGCTGTGACCCATGCCGCGCCAAGCCGCGGACCCTCAACCGGGCCATGACCAGCAAGGACGAACAGGAAAGGCCAGTGCCGATGGCGGAACGCCGACATCTTCACCGCCTTGACCTGTCCCGTCGGACCGCCCTCCGGCCGGTTCTGGGCATCCTCGTGCTGCTCCTCGGCCTGCTCGGGATGCATGCTGGCGTGAGCACCGGCACGGTGATGGCCGGCATTGACACCTCCGCCTCAACGGTGTCCCAGCATCCCGGGCCGACGACCGTCGGCCCTTCCGGTTGGGCACCCGGAGACGTGCTCACAGCCCAGCCTCCCGGGGATGATGACGCAGGCGGCAGCGGGTTGCCGTATTGCGCACTGGAGGCCGGGGGCGACACCTGCGCCTCCTCCCTAACCACGCCTTCCGTCGTCCTGGATCTAGAGCCCCGGGAGCTCACGTCATTTCCCGGGCAGGGGCTGACCGCGCCCCCGCTGCCTTGGGTTGTCCACTTCAGGCTTCCCTGGACTCCTTCACTGGTTCAACTGGCCATCAACCGCACCTAGGATGCCCGGTCGTGTCCACCGGCAAGCACAGCCGCCCCCTTGCATGAGGACGGCACGCAGCAGCCTGTGGGCCACCACCCCATCAGCAACTGATGAGCCATACCCGTCCCCCGTCGTACCAGCCTGCGGCAGGTGATCGGGAGAAGGAAAGAAGAACCGATGACCTCCCCACTGACCACCCGCCGCGCCTTCCTGGGCACCTCCGTCGGCGCCCTCGCCATGGCCGGACTGGCCGCATGCTCCGACCCCCCGGCCACCGCCCGACCGTCAGGGCGCATCCTGCCCACCGACCCGCTGATCGCCGAATATGAAAAACGACGCGCCTACTCAGGCACCACCGTCGCCAACCGGCTCTCGGCCGCACCCTTCGAGACCTCCCTGCAGGACCAGAGTCTGACCACCTGGGGATACGACAACAGCCTCAACGGGCCGCTGCTGCGCGCCAAAACCGGCGACCTGCTCAACGTCACCGTCGCCAACGATCTCCCGGAGGGAACGAGCGTGCACTGGCACGGGCTAGCCCTGCGCAATGACGCCGACGGAGTCCAGGGAGTGACCCAGGAACCCATCGCCGCAGGAGGAACCTACACGTACGGATTCCGACTCTCCCATCCGGGCACGTACTGGTACCACTCTCACTTCGACACCCAGCGCGAACGCGCCCTGTACGGTGCACTGATCGTCGAGGATCCCAACGAAACCCTCGACTATGACCAGGAATGGGTCGTGATCCTGGACGACTGGCTCGACGGGATCACCGGAACGCCCGAGGAAGTCGTCGAGGAGCTCTCCGCCGGAATGGGCATGTCCGGTGACATGGAGGGTATGGATCACGGGTCCATGAGCGAGGACAGCTCCTCCGGCATGCCCATGAAGCACATGCTCATGGGGGCTGAGAGCGACTATCTGGGCGGGGATGCCGGCGACGTGAAGATCCCCGTGCACCTGTTCAACGGCCGCCCCCCAGCCAAACCCGACACCCTCGACGGCAAGCCCGGCGACCGTATCCGCCTGCGACTGATCAATGCCGCCGGAGACACCGCCTACCAGGTTGGGATCCCCGGTCAGGAACTGACCATCACCCACACCGATGGGTTCCCGGTCCAGCCGCGTCAGGCCGATGCCGTCGTCTTGGGCATGGGTGAACGCTTGGATGTGCTGGTCACCCTTGGCGACCAGGCCGTGCCCGTTCTGGCCCTGCCCGAGGGCAAGGCCGGCCACTCCTACGGCATCATCCACGCCGGATCGAACACCGCTCTCTCCGGACGGCTCCCGCAGACCCTGGGCGGGACCGTGCTCGATGGCAGCCGGCTGAAGGCCCACGAATCCGTCCTGCTCGCGCCCAAGGACCCGACCAGGAGCCATGAGCTGCGGCTGACCGGATCGATGGCCGACTATGACTGGGGTATCAACGGGCGCCGCTTCGACCCGGCCAACCCCTTTGACGGTGCCTTCAAGCTCCGGCTGGACGAGCGTGTGCGGGTCACGATGACCAACGACACCGATATGTGGCACCCCATGCACCTACACGGCCACACCTTTCAGCTGGCCGACAACGGTGCACGCAAGGACACGGTCATCGTCAAACCCCGGCAAACCATCGTCTTCGACTTCGAGGCGGACAACCCGGGACAGTGGCTGACCCACTGCCACAACGCCTACCACGCCGAGGCCGGGATGATGGGCGTCTTCTCCTACATCCACTGACCCCCCTGTCCCTCACACCTCCATCCCCCGGGCGGTCGCCCGGTACCCGTTCAGGAAAGAACATGCCTTTATCGTCCACTCGCACCCACCACGTCCAGGACCGTCCCGACCCGGGCCTCCGGCCACCATCCCCGGACACAACCCCAAGGAGGAAGTAAATGGGCGAGTACTTCGCTCAGACCGTCCAGTCCGGGGCGCTGCTGATGGCGATCCCGCTGGCGGCCATCGCCGGGCTCGTCTCCTTCCTCTCGCCCTGCATCCTTCCGCTCGTCCCCGGATACCTCGGCTACGTCTCCGGCCTGTCCGACCCGACCCGGCCGGACAACCGCCGACGGGTGATGACAGGGGTGGGCCTGTTCATCCTCGGCTTCGCCGCCGTGTTCACCCTCTACGGTGCCGCCTTCGGCCTGATCGGCGGCTGGTTGCTGCGTTGGCAGGATCTGCTGATCCGAGGCCTGGGCGTCGTTGTCATCCTCATGGGGCTGGCGTTGATGGGCATGCTGTCCTTTATGCAAAGGACCAAGGCCCCCTCCTTCACCCCCAGGACGGGACTGGCCGGAGCCCCGCTGCTGGGCCTCGGTTTCGGCCTCGGCTGGACGCCCTGCATGGGCCCCACCCTCAGCGCCGTCCTGGCCCTGAGCACCACCACCGGCGACCCCTGGCGCGGGGCATTACTGGGATTCTCCTACTGCCTGGGACTGGGCATACCCTTCGTCCTCGTCGCCAGAGGCTTGGGCTGGGTGAGCACCACCTTGGGCTTCGTGCGCCGCCACATGCGCGCGTTCAACATCGCCGGCGGCACCATGCTCGTGTTGGTCGGCGTCCTAATGGCCACCGGGATCTGGACGGCCTGGATCTATCAACTGCAGAACCTCGCCGGCACCTTCACTACCCCCATCTAAAAGGTCCTCGTCCCAGGACTCACCCCGAACTGGCGACTGCTCACCTGCTCAACCGCCGCGTGCCATGAACCACACCCCCGGTCGGCCTTCGCAATCGTTTCCCCGATTTCTACAGTCTGTAGAATTCGAAGGTCGTCCTACCCCCGCAGAAGAAGTACCGGAGGTACGTCATGTCCAACCTGAAGCATTCCCTTGAGTCCGGCCCTCGGACCCCCGACCCCCTGCGTCGGCCCGGACGCCGACAGGTCCTGGCCGGACTGGCCGGGATCGCCGCGTTGCCGGTGCTGGCCGCTTGCTCAAGCGACGACCCGCTGGCCGCCCAAGCCGGCAATGCCGATGGCAAGAACTACATCGCCGGCGACGGGTCGGTCCTGGAGATTGGGCCGGATGAGCGCGGTGAACCTGTGCAGTTCAGCTCCATCTTGTTCTCCGGGGAACCAATCAGCACGGACAGCCTCGTCGGCGATCCCGCGGTGCTCAACTTCTGGTACGCCGCCTGTGCCCCGTGCCGGGTGGAGGCCCCGGACCTGCAGGCCCTGCACGAGGAGCTCGAGCCCCAAGGTGTCCGCTTCGTGGGCGTCAATGTCCGGGACACGGTGGCCACCGCGCAGGCCTTCGAACGCAACTTCGGCATCACCTACCCCTCGGTCGAAGACCTCAATGGCCAGGTGCTCTTGGCCATGACCGACTACGTCCCACCGCAGGCCGTGCCCACCACGATCGTGCTGGACCGTCAGGGCCGGGTCTCGGCCCGAATCCTGGGGATCGCCGAGCGGTCCACGCTACGAACCCTGATCACCACGGTGCTGGGCGAACAGGCCTGAACCCACCATGGACCTCCTGACCCTTCCGCGCACCGCCGTCCAGTATCTGGTGAACCAACCCCTCATCGATATCGTCACCGCCGGTTCGTTGTCCACGTACATCTCCAGCCCGGGCGTGCCGGATCCACTGATGGCCGCCGGCCCCCAGAACACCGGCTTCCACGACCGGCAGACCTCGCCCGCTACTGACGGGAGGATTCCGAGATGAGCCGCACCGATGCGCCGAACCAGCGCCAGGACGTGGAGCTGCCCGCCCTGGGCTTCACGGGCACCCTCCGGTTCCTGTGGGTCCAGCTGACCAGCATGCGCACCGCGCTGATGCTGTTGCTGCTGCTAGCCGTCGCCGCCGTTCCGGGCTCGCTGTTCCCGCAGCGGCCGGCCGGTCCCGGGATCGTGGACGACTACATCTCCGACAATCCCGCGGCTGGGCAGTGGCTGGATCGCTTCCAGATGTTCGACGTGTACTCGTCCGTCTGGTTCTCCGCCATCTACCTCCTGCTGTTCATCTCCCTGATCGGCTGTGTGTTCCCGCGCGCCGTCAAACACGCCAAGGCCCTGCGCTCTGCCCCGCCGCGCACCCCCCGCCTACTCTCCCGCCTGCCCGAGTACGGAAAAGTCGTGCTGGAATCCACCGGACCGTCCCCCCGGGACGCGGTAGACCAAGCGGCCAAGATCCTCAAGAAGCGCGGCTACCGGATCCAGGTCCGCCAGGAACCCGAGGGCAAAGCTTCCGTAGGTGCCGAGCGCGGCTACGTGCGCGAAATCGGCAACATCGTCTTCCACCTGTCCCTCATCGGGGTGCTGGCGTTTATGGCGGCCGGCTCGATGCTGAGCTACCGGGGCCAGAAGATCCTCGTCGAAGGCGAGGGATTCGCCAACACCCTCGTCGCCTACGACGCCTTCACCCCCGGCAGCGCCTTCTCCGAGCAGAAGCTAAACCCGTTCTCCATGACCCTGGACAGCTTCGAGGCCGAGTTCGACCGCGAGTCGGATACCCACTACGGCCAAGCATTGGACTTCACCGCCGTGCTGGGCGTACGTCATGGACCGGGCGAGCCGGAGCAGACCACGGAGCTGAAGGTGAACCATCCCCTGGACATCGACGGTGTCCGCGTGTACCTGGTCGGCAACGGCTACGCCCCGGAGGTCACCGTGCGGGACGGCAGTGGGAACATTGCCTTCCAAGGCCCCGTGATCGGCCGGGCAGAAGACCAGGTGTACACCTCCCTGATGGTCATCAAAGCCCCCGACGCCGAACCCGACCAGCTCGGCTTCGTCGGGTTCTTCCTGCCCACGGCCTACACCGGAGAGGACGGGGTCGCCATCTCGATTGACCCCGAATTGCTCAATCCCGAGCTGAACCTCAACTCCTACTACGGCGATCTCGGCCTGGACACGGGCGAACCGCAGAACGTCTACGTCTTGGACACCGACACCCTCACCGAGTTGAACTCCCGCAGCCTCGAGGCCGGCGGCATCACATTGTCCCCGGGTGAGTCCTACGAGCTGCCCGATGGCAAGGGCTCCATAGCCTTTGACGGCGTCAAGCGTTTCGTGGGCCTGGACATCGTCTACGACCCTGCCAAATGGGGTGTGGGCATCTTCGCCGTGCTGGCGATGCTGGCACTGGGCGTGAGCCTTTTCGTGCGCCGCCGCCGCGTGTGGGTCCGCGGCACCACAGACCCCGACGGGTATACCACGGTCGAGTATGGCCTGCTGGCTCGCGGTGAGAGCTTCGGCCTGCGCGAAGAGAACGTCGCCCTGCGACGCCAGATGGAAAGGAACTGGCCGGTCCAGGCACCCAAGGATGCCCACGACGCTGAGAGAGGCCCCTCCAATTCCGAGGACAAGCCGCCAAGCGACCATGATGCCCACCCTGTCGACATTCAGGCCGCGATGCCTGCCGCACGCCGGACCCCAGACACCAAATCCAACACCACCGAGAACCGACCGGAGTAAATCATGCCCTCCATCAACCTGCAGCTGGCCAGCTACAGCGACCTGTTCATGTTGATCGCTGCGTTCATCTACGTCGCGGCCTTCATCCTGTTCACTTTGGACGTGGCGACTTCCTCCACGACCATCCGAAATTTGGAGTCCGAACTAGCTCTCCAACGACCCAGCCGGGAACTGGCCGGAGCCGGCGTCGGGCGCCCTGTGCCTGACACCGCAGGAGACCACCCGCCAGCGGCGCCGGCAGGCCGTGCGCAAAGTGGGTCCTCAGCGACCGCTATGCAGCTCGACGAGGAGCTGGTCAACGACGACATGGATTATCTCGGTACCATGCGCCGACCTGTCGCGAACGTGGCCGTGTCCCTGATGGTCATCGGGGCCCTGCTGCATGCCTTCGCGGTGATCGCCCGCGGTGTGGCCGCCTCCCGGGTGCCGTGGGGCAACATGTACGAATTCCTCACCACCGGCGCGATGCTGGTCGCCGTGGTCTACCTACTGTTCCTGATCCGCAAAGACATCCGTTTCCTCGGGACCTTCGTCTCCGGCCTCGTGGTGGTCATGATGGCCGCGGCGACCATGGGCTTCCCCACGCCGATCGCCCACCTGCAGCCGGCCCTGCAGTCCCCCTGGATCATCATCCACGTGTCGGTGGCTGTGCTGGCCTCGGCCCTGTTCACCCTGACCTTCGCCATGAGCGTGCTGCAACTCATCCAGCACCGGCGTGAGGCCGCGATATCTGTTGAAAAGGCCCGACTCAGGCCATTCCTACGCATGGTGCCTCCGGCGCTGAGCCTGGAGAACTGGTCCTACCGCATCAACGCCGTCGGATTCGTGATGTGGACCTTCACGCTGATCGCTGGTGCCATCTGGGCCGAGGCCGCCTGGGGCCGGTACTGGGGCTGGGACACCAAGGAAGTGTGGACCTTCGTAGTCTGGGTGGTCTACGCAGGCTACCTGCACGCCCGCGCCACCCGCGGCTGGACCGGAGAACGCGCCGCCTGGCTCTCGATCATCGGCTACGCCTGCATCGTTTTCAACTTCACCATCGTCAACACGTACTTCCCCGGCCTGCACTCCTACGCCGGCATCCCCGGTGCGGAGACCGCCGAGTTGTACAGGTAATCGACCACCAAATCCAGCCGACGGCCATCTCAATTCCATCGCCGAGCCTCCCGGCTGGGCCAACAATGCTATTGGAAGTGGGTAAGGCCCTTCCGCTCATCAGGGGAAAGAACCATCAATGCCAAGTACACCGCCACGGTCTACGGTGCATGACCCCTGCGAAGGAGCGACACAAGGTGTCCTTCCACCAGGGCCCCGAGGACACGGCCGCGGAGTCCGTCAGCGGCTCACTCTCGCCCGGGGCAGCCGGACGGTGAACTCCGCTCCCCGGCCACGTCCCTCGCTGGCGACTGTCAGGGCCCCTCCCTGCGCCTCGACCAGCGCCTTGCTGATCGCCAGGCCCAGTCCGGATCCCCCGGGCTTCGCCTCCCGGCCCTCCTCCACCCGGTAGAACCGCATAAAGATGCGGGACAGGTCCTCGGCGGCGATCCCATCACCGGAGTCCGTCACCGTGAGCACCACCGCATTGTCGCGTTCCGTCAGGCCCACCGTGACACGGCCGCCGACCGGGGTGTGCCGGAGGGCATTGTCCACCAGGTTGCTGAGCACCTGGCGCATCCGGTCCCGGTCCATCAGCACGGGTTCCACCGGACTGCGGGGCCTCCTGACCGTGAGCTCCACCTGACGCGATCGCGCCGTCTGTTCTGCCGCCGCGACCGCCTCCACGACCAGCTCGGCGGGATCCCAATTCCTAAGGCGCAGGTTGATCATCCCCTCCTCCGCCTGGGTCAGGGACCTCATGTCCTGGGCCAGGTGCTCCAGCCGGCTGACCTGGCCGTTCAGGATGGCAGAGGTGCGCCCGTCCAAAGCCACGATCCCGTCCTCGATACCTTCGAGATGTCCTTTCAGGGTGGCCAGTGGAGTCCTCATTTCGTGGGCCAGGTCGCCGAGCATCTGGCGCCTGGTCTGGTCCACGGCGTCAAGTTTCGCCGTCATGTCATTGAAGGAATCGACCAGCGAGTCGAACTCGGCGCCCAGACGTCCCTGTTCCAGGCGGATGCCGTATTCCCCGGAGGCGATCCGGTTGGCGGCACGGCTCACTTCGGAGATGGATTTCCTGACCTGGCGGGTCATGAGGATGCTCACGGGGACGGCGATCACCAGCGAGGTCAGGCCACCGACCGTCATGGCCACCAGGCTCACCTCCCGGAAGACGTCATCCAGGTGGAAGATGGCGCGGGCAGCACGGCCATGGCCTTCTCGGAAGAGCTCGTTGATGTACATCTGTGGTCCGATGAGCAGGGTCGTCACCGTCACCACGATCAGCCCGACGAGGAGCACAGCGACCTGGACCAGGAGGATACGGACCGTCAGCGAGTATTTGGGTTCCTGACCCTCCGGGGAGTCCTCCGCTTCCGGATCGCTGCGCCGCCGGCCGCCGTTAGGGCGTTCTCCTGCGTCCTGGTCGGCTGCTCCTGCGCTCACGCCGGGGCCTCCATCCGGTAGCCGATGCCGCGCACCGTATGGATGTATCGGGGATTGGCGGCGTCTTCGCCCAGCTTCCGTCGTACCCTGGCCAGGTGGACGTCCACGAGGTGGTTGTCGCTCGCCCAATCGTCGCCCCACACCATGTCGAGCAGCTGGCGTCGACTCAGCACCTGCTTCGGGTGGGCCGCGAGGCTGGCCAACAGGTCGAATTCCGTCTTCGTCAGCAGGATGGGCTTCTCGGACAGGTGGACCTGCCGCGAGGACCCGTCCACCCGCAGTTCACCGATCTGATGGATGAGGCCGGAGGGCTCGTCCATCGGTTGTCCGGCCACTGTCGGGGCGAACCGTGCCCGACGCATCATTGACTGGATTCGGGCGACCAGCTCTCGGGGGCTGAAGGGCTTGGTCACATAGTCGTCTGCCCCCAGGGACAGCCCGACGATCTTGTCCACCTCATCATCGCGGGCGGTGAGCATCAACACATGGCAGTCCGAGAAGGTCCGCACCTGGCGGCACACCTCGAAGCCATCGGTTCCCGGCAGACCGATGTCCAGCACCAGGACATTGGGTGCGAAGTCGCGCACCGCGGAGACGGCTTCGGCCCCGTCATGGCGTACCTCCACCCGGAAGCCTGCATTCTGCAGGTAGTCCCGGATCAAGCGCGCAAGGTCCGGTTCGTCCTCGACCACCAGTACCCGCCCCGTCGATGCCTCGGTCATGGTGTCTCTTCCCTGCGGGTCCATGGTCGGCGCGAATCCATCGTCCTGCCGTTCGGTTCAAGGATACGGAGCCCGACGACACCGGGGTGCGCTCCGGGTTGCCCAAGAGGGTGACTGCAGAGCGATTTGCGGCGGGAGGTTCATCCGCGTTCCTCGACAGGCATCTCTGCCGATTCCTCCGACCGGGACACATCATCAGGGATCGAGACATGGTGTCACCCAGATGACAGCAGTCCCCCCGGCCTCAGATCCACGGGTTCGTGGTGCGGATGGAACAGCACGGTGGCAACGCCGTCGGGGGTACCGGCTGGTGAGTTATGGAAGGCGGCCGGCGAACAAGGTCCGCTTCCGGAAGCGTGCAGGGTGCCCCGGATCGGCGCCGGAGATGTGGGCGACGTGTAGTGGTCCTGCGCCCCGTGGCTCAGTCGGGTGGCCCTGCGGGGCGGAGAGTGTGACCGCTGGCGGGGTGCTGGGTTTGTAGGGCTAATGCTCAATCAGTCCCGGGGTGTCGGCCGTCAGATTCGCCGTGACATTGCCTGGGTCCACGAAGGCGACCGCAGTCACGGCACCGGCTGACGATGCACCTACTCGCCCCCTGACAGTTCCCGCACCGCTTCCGGGAGCCCGCGCCGCCCTCCCCTGCCACCCATGGAAGGTCGAGCTACACGAGCTCTTGAATTTTTCAGGGGAGGTGAGCCGCGGCAGGCGGTGAAGCTTGCAGGGTCTTCAGGCGTCCCCGGCGACGTATGAGGGCTGTGTGGAGACCCTGTCATCCACACGGGAATCTTCATGGAATCTTGAGACGTCTGCTCGGATCCCTCAATGTCCGCCTGCGAACCTATCTACACACTGGCTGCGGATGTGCACCGTGGGCCCGGATGTCGTGGTTCTCGATGCGCCGTCGCCGGATACCAACAGAGAGTCAGGGAAGAGCCATGAGTTCGGACGAAGCCATCCAGGGAGCCGTCGTGGGCGCTCCCGCGGCGACGAAGAAGCGGCCCGAGAAAGGGCCTGGAAAGCGGCTGATTGGCATCGACGCGGCGAGAGGGCTGGCGCTGATCGGTTTGATGGCCATTCACATCCTGCCCTCCTACCAAGAGGAGACCGGCGAACCCACCCTCACCTGGCAGCTGTTCTCCGGCGACTCGGCCGCGCTTTTCGCCCTGCTGGCCGGCGTCGGCTTGGCCCTGTCCTCCGGCGGGCGCACGCCGCACCGCGGCCGGCAGATGACCGCGAACCGGATCGGCCTGGTTGTGAGGGCAGTGCTGATCGCCGTGGTGGCACTGCTTATCGCCTCGCTGATGCCCCCTGTTGATCCGCCGGCCTACAGCATCCTGATCTACTACGCGGTGTTCTTCCTGTTGGCCATCCCCTTCCTGCACCTCGGACCCAAGGCCCTGTTCATCTGCGCCGCGGTCTTCGGCGTCGTCTCCCCAATCCTGCTCCAGCAGTTGCCCCCGGTGCTGCCCGACTGGGCCTCGTACAACCCGACCCTCGAGCACGTCCTGGCTGACCCGGTCTCCGTGGCCTCCCAGCTACTGCTGACCGGCACCTACCCGGCCCTGCCTTACATGGCCTATCTCCTGGCCGGCATGGCCCTGGGTCGGCTGAATCTGCGCAGCATCCCCGTGCAGGCCGCCATTGCCGGCGCCGGCGCGGCCCTGGCCATCCTGGCCAGCCTCGTCTCCTACGTCCTGCTCTACGCCGCTGGCGGCTACGAGGCGCTGCTGGCAACCCCGGGCATGACCATGCACGACCTGGACGAAGCCATCGTCTACGGCCCGGAACTCGTACCGAACACCTCCGGCTGGTGGCTGGCCATCACCACCCCGCACACCAACATGCCCCTGGCCATCGCCTCCAGCCTCGGCATGGCACTGCTAGCGCTGGGCCTGTTCCTGCTCATCGCCAACAAGGCGGGCCGGTGGCTGACCCCGCTGGCCGCCATGGGCGCCATGACCCTCACGCTCTACTCCGCCCACCTGCTCGCCCTGGCCCTGGAGCTCCACTACGACGAACCCGCCCTGTGGTTCCTGGCGCACCTGGGCGTGGCCGTCGCGTTCGCCTGGCTCTGGCAACGATCTGTCGGCCAAGGCCCGCTGGAGAAAGTGGTGTCCCTGTCGGTCAAGGGCAGCCGGCGCCTCGTGGGCGGCAAAACCACCAACACCGGTGGACTCCCCGGCGGGCTCGCCGCCCACCACTCAAACACCTCGGTCCAGACTCCCCGGGATACCACCAACTACACCACCGACGAAGAGCTTCCCGGTTCCCCCGATCAGGCGAGTACCGGCCAAGAGCCTCGGAGTTCCACCGATCGGCCCACCAGGGGCACTCCCATCCGGACCGAAAGGGGCACAGTCATCAACCTCGCCGACGACGAAGCTCCGGGCTACACCGACCAGATCGGCCCGGCCCGAGACCCGGGCAGCGGCACCGGTTAGGCCCTGCTGGGCTTCGTCTCCGCCGACGCCGCGCAACTGGCCCCACGCATCACCCAGGCCTTGGCCCGGACCCCGTGAGCCACCCCGACTCACCCCGTAGGTAATGGACCTGGAACCCGAGGAGTCTGAGGTGGGCCTATTGGCAGGAGCACGGAAGGACTGGCCACCGAGGCGATTCCGGTATACCTGCTGTGGACACTGATCCTGCACCAGATGGCCTTGGGCATCGACGTCGCCCCTGCCCGAAAACGCTCGTACTGAGGCGCTCCTTGCATCTCCTGTGAGGCTCCGAGGACACCAGCGCGGGGCTGTCGCTGGGTGCATTGGAGGGCGGCAGGGCGCAAGGGTTTCAGTGGCGTAAAAATGCATCCCCGGGCGCCATCGCGGTCGCTTCGGCCCTTGGCCCCTCTTCACCTAGTACTTTGGATTGGTGCCGATCTCCGCCTTCAACGCCTACATTGATGAGTCTTCGGTGGCCCGCAGCGCTGCCGCCCAGGAGTACCTGGTCTGTGCGGCAATCTTGGAACCCGATCAGGTGGACATGGTCCGCCAGGAGCTCCGGCCCCTTCTACGCCCGGGGCAGATCAAACTGCACTGGACCGATGAGAGTTCCAGTAGCCGACGGCGGATCGTGCAAGCCATAGGAGCCCTGGGGCCGATGAATGTCATCGTGACCCACCTCAGTGAACGTCAACGCAAGACGGAACGATTCCGTCGCAAGTGCCTTGAGGTTCTCTACTACCAACTCGCTGATCTCGAGGTCTACGATCTCACCCTCGAGTGTCGGACCGAGGCGCAGGACAAGAAAGACCGAGCCCACATCGTCGCCCTTCAAGGCCAAGGCCTCGATCGGGGAATCCGCATCTCGCACCGTCGCGGCGGAGATGAGCCGTTGCTATGGATCTCCGACATCGTGCTCGGTGCGGTCAACGCGTCCCACATAGGGGAACACCAATATCTTGAGGCTCTGGAGCAAACGATCTACCTCAAGCAGAGCACTCCCGAATCCCTGGTGCCCACAGGGCAAAACGAAAGGCCCTAGATCCAGTCGTCCGGCTGGGGTTCTAAGGCCTTCTTCCCTGTCCGTCGTAACGGTGGGCACTTCAAACAATAGTAGCCACGCGGCCTACTTGCAAGACCACGGACCACGGCGGGAGGCAGAACGGAGGGCAGCTTCTGGCGGCAGCCTCCAGTTACCGCCTGTACGATTGCCAATAGAACATATCTTCGATTCATGAGGGGTGAGGACGTGCTGGCAACCGAGGTCCGAGCCCTGGCCGAAGGGGTCGGAGACCAGCTCCGGACGCGCGTCGATGACGGCGTGGTCATGGCCGGCTTCCCCTCGCCATCGCAGGACTACACCACCGCCGAAATCGACCTGACCGAGCACCTGATGCCCAACCGAGCCTCGACATACCTCGTGCGTGCGCGGGGGAACTCGATGACCGGCGCCGGCATCTGGGACGGCGACGAGCTGGTGGTTGACCGGTCTATCCGCCCGCAGGATGGCCACGTGGTGATCGCCGTGCTTGATGGCGAGCTGACCGTGAAACGGCTCAGAATCGACGCGGACCGTGTGGTGCTTTCCCCGGAGAATCCGGGTTTCCCGGACATCATGGTCCCCTCACTCTCGGACCTACGCATCTGGGGCGTGGTCACGGTTTCCTTGCACCACGTCAAGTAGGTAATGTCCCGGCTAACGGGAGCTGATCGGATGATCGCTCTGGTGGATTGCGCCAGCTTCTACGCCTCGTGCGAGCGGGTCTTCGACCCGCGTTTGGAGAACCGCCCGGTGGTGGTCCTGTCCAATAACGACGGCTGCGTCGTGGCCATGTCGGCTGCGTCGTGGCCATGTCGGCTGAAGCCAAGGCCCTCGGCGTGCCCATGGGCATCCCGTGGTTCAAACTTGAACCCGTCGCCAAGGCCCAGGGAATCGTGGCCCGTTCTTCGAATTATGAGCTGTACGGGTCGCTATCTGCCCGGGTCATGGAGGTCATCGGCCGGCACGCCGCCTGGCAAGAGGTCTACAGCATCGACGAGTCATTTATCGGTCTGCGCGGCACCGTTGATGAACTAGTGAAGCTCGGCCGGCGCATCCGCGAGGACGTGGCGCGCTGCACCGGGATCCCCGTGCGCATCGGCATCGCCCCCACCAAAACCTTGGCGAAGGTCGCCCTCCTCGGGGTGAAACGCTCCCAACGGCTGTCCGAGATCGGGGTGTGTCACTTCGGGGCCTACTCCCCCACCCAACGAGACACCATCCTGGCCAGCATCCCCATCACCGACCTGTGGGGCGTAGCCGGCCGGCTCGGCCGCCGCCTGGCCAACCTGAACATCCACACCGCCTCAGACCTCGCCGCCCAACACCCCGGGCAGATGCGGAAGCGGTTCTCAGTGGTCGTGGAGCGCACCGTGCGCGAGCTGCGCGGCACACCCTGTATCCCCCTGGAAGAGCACCCCCGCCAGTACAAGGATCAGCTCATCTACTCCCGCTCCTTCTCGGATCCGGTCACCACCACCCCGGCCATGCGCCAGGTCCTGTCCATCTACTCCCAGCAGCTCGCCTCCCGGCTGCGTAGCGCTGGGCAAGAAGCCGGCGTGCTCAAGGCCTGGGCTTCGACCTCGCCTTTCGCCACGGACCAGACCCCACACTCACCCCAGATCAATGCCGTGCTGCCCGTGCCGACAGCAGAGCCAATGACGATCGCACGCGGGGCCCTGGGCCTGGCCGAACGGATCCGCCCGGGCACCCGGTACGTACGGGCCGGCGTCGTACTCACAGACCTACGCCCCGCCGGCCAAGCCGAGACCCTGCCCGGCCTCGGCGCACCGGGTGAAGGCCGCGAGGTCGGCCCCACCCTGGATGCCGTTGTAGCCCGATTCGGGGTCGGAAGTATTGGC